>NZ_DATMXX010000359.1:0-23814 GCF_035561255.1 Sporomusa sp.
GAACTGGTAAAAGAAATATGTCCTATAAGCAGAGACTTAACACAAAGGAGCGGGAAATATGCCTATAAAAATTCCTAATAATTTGCCGGCTGTCAACATCCTCGAAAAGGAAAATATTTTTGCAATGGACGAGGATCGTGCCTATGCGCAGGACATACGTCCGCTTCGTATCTTATTATTAAATCTAATGCCAACTAAAATTGTCACAGAGACACAATTACTCCGCTTGTTGGGAAATTCTCCGCTACAGGTAGAGTTTGATTTCATATATACAGCAACATATGAACCAAAGAATACGTCACAGGAGCATCTGGTTAAATTTTATGAAACCTTTAATGACGTAAAAGACCGCAAGTATGATGGCATGATTATTACCGGGGCACCTGTGGAACAAATCCCATTTGAAGAGGTCGTTTATTGGGATGAATTATGTGAGATTATGGATTGGAGCAGACGTAATGTATATTCAACGCTCCATATTTGTTGGGGAGCCCAGGCGGCTTTGTATCATCACTATGGTATTCCTAAATATGATCTAGCGAAGAAAATGTTTGGCGTTTTTCCCCACACTGTCAATATAAAGGAGAAAATGCTGTTTCGTGGTTTTGATGATATTTTCTATGCGCCTCATTCCCGGCATACTGAGGTAAGACGGGAAGACATTAAGAAGGTATCGCAACTATGTATTCTCTCGGAATCGGCAGAAGCCGGCATCTATGCAATCATTGATAAAAAATACAGGCATCTGTTTATTACCGGTCATTCAGAATATGATCCACTAACGCTTAAAGCTGAATATGACCGGGATGTTGCCCAGGGACTGCCAATCAACATCCCCGATAATTATTACCCTAACGACGACCCACGGCAAACACCGGTAGTGCGTTGGCGGAGTGCGGCCAATTTGCTATTTTCAAACTGGCTTAATTATTATGTATATCAGGGTACACCCTTTGACCTTAATCAATTAAACGAGTCGGGTGATTTAAGCGGGCTTTATGGCGATGGCATATAAGAAACTATAGGCTAGGTAGTTGATAGCACTGGGGCATTATGTCTCAGTGCTATATCTATGGTCTTTTGGACTTAGATATTTAAAGATTATCCAGCCGTGGTTTCCCTTGTGCTCGACCTCGAAGTATTGTCCGTCCGGTGATTTTTGATAGACCTTAACAACATCGCCTAATCGTAGAACCTCGATAACCATGCTTGACGGTGTTGGCTCGGAAAATATTTTTACTTGGTCAGTATTGGTTACTGCTGTAAAGACAAATAGAACAAATAAAACTAACATGAACTTGGCATTCTTCATAATAACCTCCATAATTGCGTCAGAATGATCAATATAGAGTTCAACAAATAGAATGTTAACTCCTTGTGAATTGCCATAGTTTTGCCGCTCGTATATTCGCACGATGACTGTAAGGGCATTTGTTGTCTCAAGATTTATTTGTTAGATAGTATGTAGGGATTTCGCAATTCGGTGCGAATACATAAACTTAAGCAAAGCCTATACAGTTCTACGTAAGCGGACAAACTGCGTAGAGCTAACGACAGGAGAAAGGCAGGAGACCAATGACTGATCTGATAGAAGATTATAAGTATTTGCTGGCCCTCCATTTACAAGATATTAGTAAGCGTTATGGGATACTCTACTATGATGTGCTTAGAGGTAAAATGCCGGAAGAAGTTCAGGGTATTTATGCTGAGGGACTGTCACGGGTATTCGAATATATGAGTATTCGTCACGGGGTGGAGATTTCTGATATTATGGCAGTGCATGAGACTGTGCTGGAAACTGCGCTAACTGAATTTGTTGCTGTGGCATTACATAATTCTGTATTAGATAATCCTCAAGCGTTGCATTGATTTATTGTTACAGGATACTATTGACGATAAGAGTCATGCCATTGAATTGAAGTAAGGAGGCTGAAAATTGCATACTAATTTGGCTTATACAACGCGAATTGCAATACTTGCTAGTGCAGCTGCAATTTTGATGGTATTGGAGCTACCGGTTATCTTTATGCCTGGTTTCTTGAAACTGGATTTTAGTGAAATACCGGCCATTATAGGGGCTTTTGCACTTGGGCCGCTCGCCGGGTGCCTGATTGTACTGCTGAAAAATCTGATTCATTTGAGCAGCACACAGACGGCCGGTATTGGTGAGATGGCCAATTTTTTAGTGGGAACATTTCTGGTTGTGCCTGCCGCTTTCGTCTATAAATGTAAAAAGAATCGGACAGGGGCAGTGATTGCGCTGATTGCCGGGACGGTTTCTATGACGCTGGCGGCAGCGGCCTTGAATTACTGGGTACTTATACCCTTATATCAAGTTGCGCTACACCTACCGCCTGAAGCCATCGTAAATATGGGCAGAGTGGCTAATCCGCTAATTATTGATTTAAAAACGTTTATTGTTTTTGCCATAGTACCGTTTAACCTATTTAAAGGAATACTTGTTTCGGCAATTACGATGCTGGTATATAAAAAAGTATCGCCTGTTCTGCACTAACAGGGCTAAGGAGACTGAATATGACTGAAGCAGCGCCGGATAAGATAAAACCCGGTATTTACCGGCACTATAAGGGCAAGCAATACCAAGTGATTGGTGAGGCTGCACACAGTGAAAACCTTGAGCAGATGGTGGTTTATCGGGCCCTCTATGGAGAATATGGCCTGTGGGTAAGACCCAAGGCCATGTTTTGTGAGCATATTATAATTGAAGGTAAGGAGGTTCCCCGATTTGCCTTCGTGTTAGCCATTGATTGATACTGCAAAAAAAAAAGGCCGCCATTGGCGGCTTTTCTCTTTATTCAGCAGTTTTTAGCGGCGGTGTCATCATGCCGGCAATTGCCAGTACCTGATGTACTGCTGCCTCCAATGAACCCGTGTTCTTTACGACATAGTTGGCCATTTGCCAGTTGTTAAACTCGCCAGTAGTGTTGGCGTACTCGATGCGGCGATTGAGCAGATCATTATTATCGCCGCGGTCTAACATCCGGCTAATAACTGTATCATAGTCGACCATAATGAATATCGACTCAACCCTGTTGGCGAGTAGTTTTTTCATTTGGGTAAAGCCCTGCGTATCAACGGCTACTGTGCTGACCGGATAACGGTTGACTTTGTCTAATACCTCGGCCTTGCTTAGTCCGTACAAGCAGCCAGAGTATTCAACCCGTTCAATAATCTCCGTATTCTGGAACTCTTCCTTACTCACAAAATAGTAATGAATACCGTGTTGCTCGCCAGTCCTGGGTTTGCGTGTAGTATGGCTAATCATTTCGGGAATGCCGTATTGGGCAAGAATTTTTTGAATACTGGTCTTGCCAGAAGCTGGGGGACCTATAAGCGCATATACTTTATTCATACATCCTGCACTTTCTAAATAGTTAATTTTACACTAAAAAGCGTGAAATACAAAAAACTTCTGGCTAATCCAGAAGTTCCCACACAATCTACGCAGATATATCAATGCTGTTGCCTAAATGGGACGGTGAGATACGGGAAGTTGCCGGGAGCAACTCAAGTAGACCCTGGCTTTGGGTGTCGGCAGTGTCCATAACCTTTTTCATGACTAAAATATTGGCCTGATTACTAACACTCGCTTGCGAGACTGCTGAAGAAAGCGCTGCAATATCCATATTAGTTTGCCTCCATTATATGTATATTTATATGTTAATTATACCTCTGCGGGACAGCACAAGTCAATGCCAGCTTAAGACGTACCTGGGTAAAGAGGAATGTATAATTTTATTGAGATCGTGCCAAAATGTAGCAGGAATATTTAAAAAAATAGCTAATATAAGCAGGTATTAGTCTTGTAAACCGGTTTCCTAAACCGATTTACACAAAGAAAGGATTGATTTAAATGATACCAAAATTGAATGTGCTTCAAAAAATTATGGATTCTGGCGTAGTTGCTGTTGTTCGCGCTGAGACTTCCGAACAGGCTGTAAAAATTGCTGATGCCTGCCTTAAAGGTGGAGTTGCCGCGATTGAGATTACTTTTACTGTACCAGGTGCTGCCGAGGTAATTAAGGATCTTGCCGCTACCTATAAAAATGGTGAAATAATTATTGGCGCAGGTACAGTGCTTGATCCGGAGACTGCCCGTGTCGCCATTCTGGCAGGTGCCCAGTATATTGTCAGCCCGTCATTTAATGCTGAAACAGTTAAACTGTGTAACCGTTATCAAGTACCAATTATGGCTGGTTGCATGACAATCAAAGAAGTTGTTGAAGCCATGGAGGCCGGTACTGATATTATTAAACTATTCCCCGGGGAGGCTTTGGGCGCATCATTCGTAAAAGCGCTTAAAGGACCGTTGCCTCAGGCTCCGGTTATGCCGACAGGTGGTGTTAGCCTTGACAATGTGCAAGACTGGATTAAAGCTGGTTGTGTGGCTGTCGGTGTTGGCGGCAATCTAACAGCCGGTGCCAAAAAGGGTGATTATGAGTCAATTACCGAGATTGGTAAACAATTTATTGAAAAAGTTCGTCAGGCTCGCGGCAAGTAATATCGGATAAATAATAGTTAACTATATTTTAAGAGGTGGATATTGTGAAGAAAGTCGTATGTTTTGGTGAGATTATGCTCCGTTTGGCCCCGGTTGGCTACCAGCGTTTTGAACAAACCCCCAGTTTTGAAGCAGTTTATGGCGGCGGCGAGGCCAATGTATGCGTATCATTGGCTAACTATGGCGAAGACGCTGTATTTGTAACTAAGGTTCCGGAGAATCCTATCGGCCAGGCTGCAGTTAACGAAATGCGCCGCTATGGTGTTGATACCCGTCATATGATTAGAGGCGGCGAGCGTCTGGGCATCTATTTCTGCGAAAAAGGAGCTTCCCAACGTCCCTCCAAGGTAGTGTATGACCGTGCACATTCCTCCATTTCAGGCGCAAAGAAAGAAGATTTCGATTGGAAAAAAATCTTTGAAGGCGCTACCTGGTTCCATTTCACCGGTATTACGCCAGCTCTGGGCGACGATGTTGCCGAGTGTGTGCTGGACGCTTGTAAAGCAGCGAAAGAAGCAGGACTAACTACCAGCTGTGATCTCAACTTCCGCAAAAACCTGTGGACAAGCGAAAAAGCTGGCAAGGTTATGGCTCAGTTTATGCCTTATGTGGACGTGTGCATTGCCAACGAAGAAGATGCGGAAAAAGTGTTTGGCATTAAAGCCGATAATACCGATATTACCGGCGGCAAGCTTAGCCATGAGGGGTATAAAGATGTAGCTAAAAAGCTCAAAGAACGGTTTGGCTTTAAAGCTGTAGCCATTACCCTGCGCGGCAGCATCTCGGCTTCTGACAACAACTGGGCGGCTATGCTGTATAAAGATAATGAATTTTACTTCTCACGTAATTATGCCATCCATATCATTGATCGTGTAGGTGGCGGCGACTCGTTCGGCGGCGGCTTAATCTATGCGCTTATGAACAATTACTCTAATGGTGATGCCCTTGAGTTTGCGGTAGCTGCTTCCTGCCTCAAGCATACCATCGAAGGCGACCATAACCATGTAACTGTCAGCGAGGTGAAAGCGCTGATGGGGGGCGACGGTTCAGGACGCGTTCAGCGGTAACGGGAATGCCTGTTACTATTGCCGAGGTTGCCAGGAGATCAGGCGTCTCCAAGAGTACGGTATCCAGATACTTAAATGGTATGTACGACCATATGGGAGTAGATACCAGGGAGCGTATTGCTCAGGTTATCGCGGAGCTTGATTATCGGCCAAATGCGTTGGCCCGCAGCCTCAAGCAGAAACGTACCCATACAATCGGCGCAATTGTCGCCAACATCTTAAATCCCTTCTCTACCAGTATTATCCGGGGGATTGAAGATACACTGCAAGAAGCTGGCTTTAATCTTATCCTATGCAATGCCGATGATGACCCCGCCAAAGAGCGCGACTATGTCAATATGCTTGTAGATAAGCAGGTTGATGGGTTAATTATTAATACTACCGGCTGTAATAATAGCCTTATTGCTCAGGTCAATCAAAAAACGCCGGTGGTTCTTATTGACCGGAAAGCTCCGGAAATTGACATAGATACTGTTACTGTCGATAGCGCCAGCGGTGTCCGGCAGGCTATTGATCATATGGTTAGTCTTGGTCATCGCCGGATTGCCATGTTTACTATGCCCTACGATCATGTCAGCCCCCGTCTGGAACGGGTCCAGGCTTATCAAACCGCTTTAGCTGATCATGGCTTGCTTTTCCGGGAGGAATGGCTAATACGCACTGGTAGCGCAGAAGCGGATGTCGCTGGTAAACTGCAGGAATTAGTGGGGGCAGAGAGCAGCGAAACTACCCCAACGGCAATTTTCTGTGCCAATAATCTTATTACTATGTCAGTGGTCAGAGCTTTAAAAAAGATGAAGGTGACTATACCTGACAAGATCAGTGTGCTTGGCTTTGATGACTGGGACTGGGCAGAACTTATTGAGCCGCCAATTACTGTTGTTGCCCAACCGGTATATGCTATGGGCAATAAAGCGGCTATAATGCTGATCAAACGCCTGAAAGCGGCGCGACCGCTTAAGAAGCCGGCAACCGTTATGTTTAAACCGGAGCTAATAAAGCGTAAATCATGTGGTGAGCAAGGGGCCGAATAAAATAAATATATAAAAAGGTAAGTAATAGTTATGTTGAGCTATCACTTACCTTTTTTCTATATATACAACGCGTTAAAGTTTTGCAACACACCACTCTGTTGAAGAATGCCCCAATTCGCTGTATATGAGAAAATGTTGCACATTGCGAGGAAATTTCCTGTGTGGTACAATGATTTGTATATAACTGTTTCTAATACTAGTACAAGTGTTGGGGAGGGATGTTGAGTTGAGCGACAAAATGTATGTATTCCAGGTGTTGGTTGAACCTGAGACCGGCAAAAACCACGTGCAGATTAGTACCGAGCTATCAGCTAAGGTAGGCCATGGCGCAATTGGGGGGGGTTGATTCAGGGATCAATATTGCGTTAATTGACAATGTCACTTTTCCGAGTCTGCTTGTTTCAAAAACCAGAAAAGCGTTTGAGATCAGTATCTGCACCCGGCAAGACCTAAGCCGTGACTGGCTGGTGCAGCAAATTGGTGCAGACGGTGGAACATTTAGATTAGTTGCCAGCAAAAACCCTTCATTAGTATATGTTGAACCATAAGGATATGTGAAAAGCTTTCCGGTGTTGCCGGAAAGCTTTTTCTACCAGAATTTATCCTGGTCTATTTTTTCCTAATTCTCATATACTGTTTATTGTGGGATTAATTTAGGAGGTGGCAGGATGTTGGTTCATATTCAATGCGGTGCGGTTATGGAAGTTGATCAGGAAGGAATTCACGTTTGTCCGAAATGCGGTAAAACAATTAAACCGAGGGTTTCGCGTAAGTAGGTCATAGCGGCTGTTGACTGGTCTGGGGAATTTTGCTACACTTATATAATGCACACATACTAATAAATATAAAGGGTGACAATATGCTGCATGAGTTTTCCCGGACCGAATTATTAATTGGCGCAGAAGGCCTCCAAAAACTGACGCAAAGCAAAGTCGCCATTTTCGGCATCGGCGGAGTAGGCACCTTTGTAGTGGAAGGCTTGGTTCGTTCCGGTGTGGGCAAGTTTGTCCTGGTGGATGACGATTGTATTTGCCTGACTAATATTAACCGGCAGTTACATGCTACCAAAAAGACAATTGGTAAGCCTAAAGTTGAAGTGATGCGTGACCGCATTCTGGAAATAAATCCTAAGGCTGAAGTAACTATTTTTCAGGAGTTTTATATGCCGGATACGGCAGAAGGATTACTCGCAGATGACTATAGTTATATTGTAGACGCCATTGACACAGTTACCGGTAAGATTGACCTGATAATGAAAGCCAAGGCCAGAAATATTCCGGTGATTTCCTCGATGGGAGCCGGTAACAAATTGGATCCGACCAGGTTTGAAGTAGCTGATATTTTCAAGACTTCGGTTTGTCCGCTGGCTAAGGTAATGCGTCAGGAGTTAAGGAAGCGAGGAGTCACTTCACTGAAGGTAGTCTATTCTAAGGAAGAACCGCTTACGCCTTTTGAAACAGAAAATTCGAGCTGTAGCGTAGGGTGTGTCTGCCCTCAGGGAACAACCCGTAAATGTACAATTCGACGGCAGATTCCGGGCAGTATTGCCTTTGTACCATCTGTAGTTGGTCTGATTATTGCAGGTGAAGTGGTTAAGGATATTGTTTTCGGCAGAGTGTAAAGAAGCTTTATGGGCGTCGCTAACCCATAAAGCTTCTTTTGCATTACTTGGTACTGCGGTTTTGGTTGTATAGCTCCCAGGCGCTCATGATCTTTTGCCGGGAAAACTCCAGGCGTTTGGCTGTTACTTTGCTACCACCTCTCTCGTTTTCCGCTGCAAGGTCATAGAGGGTGTTGTTGAGTGAAGACACGAGCGCTGTCAGCAGGTCGTGTACTGGATCTTTATCAGATTCCATTTTATTAGGCCTCCATCTTATCAGGAATTTTACGTGTCTGCCGGTGGCAGGGGTGGGGATGTGCTCCCCGGTATTTTCATATAGGGATTATAGCTGGATCTTTACGGAAAAGCAATGAAAAGTTTAAGTTGTCTTAAATTGTAGAAAACTTAATTTTCCAACATTAGTTCGAAACTATTGCAGGCGCGTTTTATCTATGTTATAGTTGTGCTAATCAATATTTGATTCTCAGCAATGGAGCTATGGAGCAGTTTTTTCTGCCCATAGCTTTTTATTTATCAAAAGAATAGGTTTCGAAAGCAATGAGGCTTACCGCATTTACCTAATGCGGTAAGCCCTTGTCATTTTTACAGCAATACAAGGAGGTGATCGGCTTTCGCGCATAATAAAAGGCTTCACGCGTATTGCGAGTACTCGTGAAGCCGGGGGCAAATCACATTCCCCAAGTGTCGGCAAGGGTTTATAGACATGCCCATCTACATTATATTCTACGCATTAATATTTTTCAACATAAACCCGACAAAGCCAGACTATCTCATTATCCAAATAAAAGGGAGGAATTTTAAATGAGACAGGTTGCTATTTATGGTAAAGGCGGTATTGGTAAGTCCACGACTACACAAAATACGGTGGCCGCATTGGCTGAAGCTGGGAAGCACATAATGGTGGTTGGTTGTGACCCGAAGGCTGACTCAACCCGGTTGCTACTAAACGGACTTTGTCAAAAGACAGTACTTGATACACTGCGTGACGAAGGCGACGATATTGATCTTGAGGACATTTTAAAGCCAGGATTTAAAAATACCATGTGTGTTGAATCAGGCGGCCCTGAACCAGGGGTAGGCTGCGCTGGCCGCGGCATCATTACCTCGATCAATATGCTTGAATCACTAGGTGCATATACTTCCGACCTTGACTATGTGTTTTATGACGTATTAGGTGACGTTGTCTGCGGCGGATTTGCAATGCCAATCCGTGAAGGCAAAGCCGAAGAAATATATATTGTAGCATCAGGTGAATTGATGGCCCTTTATGCTGCCAATAACATTGCCAAAGGCATTCAAAAGTATGCCGTATCAGGTAAAGTCCGGCTTGGCGGCATCATCTGCAACAGCCGGAAGGTAGATAATGAATTACCACTTTTAAAGGCCTTTGCCGAAGAGCTTGGCTCACAGCTCATTTACTTTGTACCGCGGGATAATGTTGTCCAACGGGCTGAAATCAATAAGAAGACAGTTGTTCACTTTGAACCTGAGGCTGGTCAAGCCGAGGAATACCGTAACCTGGCAAAAGCCATTGACGAAAACAGAATGTTTGTTATCCCTAAACCTATGACCCAGGATCGTCTGGAAGAACTGATGATGCAACACGGTTTTCTTGACGCCATCGCTTAACCCGACCGACGATAAAATGAAGGAGTGAGTGTTGTGATATTAATTAGAGCAATCATCAGACCGGACAAAAAAGATGAGGTATTGGCCGCACTGTCGGCAGCCGGATTTAACGCTGTTACTGTTGTAGACGTTGTCGGACGGGGTAAACAAAAGGGTATCAAAATCGGCGGTGTCGTGTATGATGAGATTCCTAAAAGCTTATTGTTAATGGCTGTACGGGCAGAGTACAAACAAGAAATTGTTAAAGTTATTATGGAAGCGGCTAAAACTGGGGAAAAGGGCGCTTATGGCGACGGTAAAATTTTTGTCAGCCCGGTTTCTGAGGTATACACTGTATCGAGCGGCATGAAAGAACTGTAAAAGGAGGGGTGACACCATGAAAGAGATCATTGCCATCGTGCGCATGAATAAAACAGGCGCTACGAAGAAAGCTCTGGTGGACGCAGGCGTGGCCGGTTTCACCGCCTTTAAGGTAATGGGCCGTGGCCAATTGATAGATGACCCGGCGATTGTAGCCGAACGGAAAGCCAAAATGATGGCGCTGGCCGGCGCAGATGAACAAGATGCAGAAGTGCTAATTGATGGATTTCTTGATGGGCACCGGTTATTTCCACGGCGATTGTTTACCATTTTGGCCCATGACGAAGACGTCACGACAATTATAGATGCTATCATGTCCGCCAACCGCACCGAAAACGGGGTTGGAGACGGGAAAATTATCGTCGTACCGATGCTTGATGCAATTAGGGTTCGTACTGGCGAATCTGGCGAAGAAGCAGTATAAATAGCAAGGTGTAAAGGGGGTAACGTAGCATGGCTGTTACTGAAAAACAATTACAGGAAATTCTAGACCAATATCCATCCAAAGTCCAGAAAAACCGCAAGAAACATATTTTGATTAAGGATGGCGAGCATGCAGCTCAAATTATTGAAGCTAACACACGAACTGTTCCTGGTATAATCACTAACCGCGGCTGTGCCTACGCCGGTTGTAAAGGTGTAGTGCTTGGCCCGCTGAAAGATATGGTTCATATTACCCATGGCCCAATTGGGTGTGCTTACTATACCTGGGGGACACGCCGCAACAAGGCCAAAAACGATGATCCCAGCCAATATTTCCTTAATTATAGCTTCTCCACAGATATGCAGGAAAGCGACATCGTATTTGGCGGCGAAAAAAAGCTGGCTAAGGTTATTGATGATGTGGTAGAAATCTTCCATCCGAAAGCCATTACGGTTTCTGCTACTTGCCCGGTAGGTCTTATCGGGGACGATGTGGGTGCTGTAGCCAAAGCGGCTGAGGGCCGGCATGGTATTCCGGTATTGTCTTTTAGCTGTGAGGGCTATAAGGGTGTCAGTCAGTCGGCAGGTCATCATATTGCCAATAACATCCTCATGGATAAGGTAATCGGTTCCTCTGATTTGGAAGAGGCTCCCGGTAAATATCCAATTAATATCCTCGGGGAGTATAACATCGGTGGTGATGGCTGGGAGATTGAGCGTGTTCTAAAGGAAATAGGCTACACAGTTGTGTCGGTTATGACTGGTGATGGCACCTATAAAGATTTGAGGAATGCCCATACGGCTGAGCTAAATCTAGTGCAATGCCACCGCTCAATTAACTATATCGCTGAAATGTTAGAAGTTAAATACGGAACACCTTGGCTCAAGGTCAATTTCATCGGTGTCAACGGCACAACTGAATCTCTCCGGAACATGGCTTTGTACTTTGGGGATGAGGCGCTTATTCAAAAAACCGAAGAAGTTATTGCCCGGGAAGTAGCCCGTGTTGAGCCTTTAATGGATCAATACAAAAAGATTTGTGACGGCAAGACAGCCTTCTGCTTTGTGGGCGGCTCCCGCGGTCATCATTACCAGGGTCTTTTTGCCGAATTAGGTATCGAAACTGTGCTGGCGGGCTATGAATTTGCGCATCGGGACGACTATGAGGGGCGCGAAGTTATTCCCACAATTAAAACCGATGCAGATTCGAAGAATATTCCTGAACTGCATGTTACAACAGATGAACGACGTTTTCGTCTGAAGGTATCGCCGGAAAAGATGGAAGAACTCAAAAAGAAGATTCCACTCAGCTATTATGCGGGTATGAATGCAGAGATGAAAGACGGCAGCATTATTGTCGATGATCTCAATCATTTTGAGACAGAAGAGTTTATCAAGATCCTGAAACCAGACATTTTTGCCTCAGGTATTAAAGATAAATATGTGATTCAAAAGATGGGTATCCCGGCTAAGCAGCTTCATTCCTACGACTATAGCGGACCCTACGCCGGCTTCAACGGCGCTGTAAATTTTGCCAGGGATGTAAGCATGGGCTTTGCTTCCCCTACTTGGAACTTCATAGTTCCGCCATGGCAGGATGAACCGCTGCTCAGTGGTACTGTAAACGAGGAAGGAGTGGCCTAATATGCTGGACTGTACACCAAAAGAGATAAAACAACGCAACGGTGCCGTAATTAACCCTGCAAAAACTTGCCAGCCTATTGGGGCTATGTATGCTGCATTGGGGATCCATAGCTGCCTGCCACACAGCCACGGCTCGCAGGGCTGCTGTTCTTTCCATCGCATGCACCTGTCGCGGCATTTCAGGGAACCGGCGATGGCTTCCACCTCAAGCTTCACCGAAGGGGCTTCGGTATTTGGCGGCGGTGCTAACCTAAAAACGGCGATAACCAATGTTTTTTCCATATATAACCCGGAGGTTATGGCCATTCATACTACTTGCCTCACTGAAACTATTGGTGATGATATTCCCAGTATTATTAAATCGGCAGAGGTTCCTGAGGGTAAGCTGGTGATCCACGCTAACACCCCCAGCTACCAAGGGTCCCATATTACTGGTTTCTCCAATATGACCAAGGCGATGGTTGGCTATATCGCCGAGGCTACTTCCGCTGTAAAAAAAGAACAAGTAAACATAATTCCAGGGTTTGTTAATCCTGGGGATATGCGGGAAATAAAACGCATCGTCAAGGCCATGGGCATTAAATTTATCATGTTTCCAGATACCTCTGGGGTTATGGATGCACCAATGACAGGCAAGTTTTCCATGTATCCCAAAGGTGGTGCCACTGTTGCCCAGATTAAGGATAGTGGTAACTCCAAATTTACATTAGCTCTCGGCCGGTTTGCCTCTAATGATGCGGCTGAAGCCCTTTCGAAAAAATGTCAAGTCCCGTCGACAGCCCTTAAGGCGCCGATAGGTATAAAAGCGACAGATGCAATGCTGTTATCGCTGCGCCGGGCCTTTGCCCAGGAAGTACCAGCAGAGTTGGAAGAAGAGCGGGGTCAGTTAGTAGATATTATGACAGATACCCATTTTCACTTTCATGGTAAAACCGTAGCCATCTTCGGCGATCCTGACATTGTTACCGGGCTTACTGAATTTGTCCTCAGCTTGGGTATGATACCTCTGCACATACTGACAGGTACTCCGGGTGGCGCTATGGGTTCGGCTGTCGGTAGTTTTGAAGATGATGTTAATGAACTATTGACCCAGGCCGGGGTTACTGCCAATGTCAAAGCAGGTGGTGATCTGTTTACACTGCACCAGTGGATCAAGAACCAGCCTGTTGACCTTATCATCGGCAACACCTACGGAAAATATATTGCGCGAGCAGAAGATATTCCCTTAGTACGGGTTGGTTTCCCAGTCCTGGATCGCAGTGTTCATTCCTATCTGCCGATTGTTGGCTATCGGGGAGCCATGCGTCTCATTGAAAGTATCAGCGGAGCGCTATTAGAACGGGCTGACCGTGATGCAGCTGATGAAGATTTCGAACTTGTCATGTAAATAGACTGGAGGTGAAGCAAATGAGCGAGACGACTGTAGCCATTTCGGGACGGGAGCAGTTTATATCCACCAAAGGGCGGCGTAAAAATTCGTTGAAGTGTGATTCTGACAGCATTGCTGGCTGTGTCAGTCAGCGGGCTTGTGTATACTGTGGTGCCAGAGTGGTGCTTAATCCGGTTACCGACGCCATCCATCTGGTACATGGCCCGGTCGGCTGCGCTAGCTACACCTGGGATATTCGCGGCAGCCTGTCCAGCGGGTCAGAACTCTACCGTAACAGTTTTACCACCGATTTACGTGAACAGGACATCATCTTTGGCGGGGAAAAGAAACTGGCAAAAACTATTGATGAGCTTGTGGCTAAACACCCGGCAAAACTGATGTTTGTTTATTCAACCTGTATTGTCGGGGTAATCGGTGATGACTTGGCAGCCATTTGTAAGGCCGCTGCCAAGCGAAATAATATTGAGATTATCCCTGTAGAGTCAAGCGGCTTTATCGGTAATAAATCAGCCGGTTACCGGGCTGCCTGTGAGGCGCTTTTGCAGCTGATTGACCCGGTTGACCGAAACCAAGCTGCCGCTAGTGATTCAATCAACTATTTGGGCGATTTTAATCTGGCAGGTGAAGCCTGGATCATCAAAGACTATTTGGCGCAAATGGGGATAAAAGTCAATACGGTATTTACGGGTGACTCAACCAGCAGTACGCTTAAGGGCGCGGCAAACGTATCCCTTAATATTGTACAGTGTGCAGGGTCGATGAACTACCTGGCTGCCCAATTACAGGAACTGTATGGTATACCTTACATGCAGGTATCGTTTCTGGGAATAGAGGATACGGCTCAATCCCTGCGCAATATCGCTGATGCTATGGGTGGCGGTGAGATCAGGGCTAAAGCCGAGGTTCTCATTCGCCGGGAGACTGACCGGGTGTTGCCTCTTATTAGCAAATACCATGAAAAATTTCAAGGCAAAAAAGCAGCCGTCTATGTCGGCGGCGGCTTTAAGGCCATCTCGTTAATCAAACAATTCCGGGAGATTGGCATTGAGGTTGTAATGATTGGTACCCAAACCGGGCGTCGCGAAGAGTACGATACCATTCATGAATTAGTTAGTGATGGAACTGTTATTCTAGATGATGCCAATCCGGCTGAACTGGAGCGGTTTATGAGAAGTCAGGGTGCCCATTTGCTGGTTGGGGGTGTCAAAGAACGGCCACTGGCCTACAAATTAGGGCTGGCGTTCATTGACCACAACCATGATCGCAAGCATCCTTTAAGCGGCTATGACGGCGCGGTAAATTTTGCTCAGGAAGTTTACTCTACCTTGTGCTCGCCGGTATGGAAATATACTGCTGCAAAAGGAGGTAGCTGATATGGAGAACCCTTGTCATATGTGCATGCCCATGGGCGGGATTTTAGCGCTCAAAGGTATCGAAAAGTCCATGGTTATTGTTCACGGTTCACAAGGCTGTAGTACCTATATGCGGCGGCATATTGCCGAGCATTTTAACGAACCTGTTGATGTCGGCTCCTCCTCCCTCAATGAAAAGGGAACAGTATATGGCGGGGCAGCCAATCTTCGTACCGCACTTGATAACATTAACAGGGTATATCAGCCTAAGCTGATTGGTGTTGTTACCACTTGTCTGGCAGAGACCATTGGTGAAGACGTTGCCAGGATCGTAAAAGAATACCGCCAGGAAAAAGAGCTTGACCTGCCGATTGTTGCCGCCAATACGCCCGGTTATGGCGGTAGCCACAACGAGGGCTACTGGTTGACGGTAAGGCGGCTTGTTGAGACACTGGCAACAACTACTGAGCGGCATAATAAAGTCAATGTGATTATCCCCAGCATGAGTCCGGCTGATATTCGTGAGCTAAAGCGCCTATTGGGCGCTTTGGACATTGATTACACCCTGTGCCCGGATATCTCTGACACAATGGACCAGCCGTACCTCCCGGCGTACAACAAGCTGCCGGCAGGTGGCACACCTGTCGCTGATATCTGCCGGATGAGTGGCGCACCTGCGACAATCGAATTGGGTGTTACCATTGACGCCAGTGTATCACCAGGGAGATATCTGGAAGATACCTTTGGCGTACCACTCTACTCAGTACCGATCCCGATTGGCATTGAAAATACCGATGCCTTTATGGATGCGCTTGAGACAATCAGCGGCAAAAAGCGGCCAGCCGCAATCGAGCTTGAACGGGGGCGGCTTATTGACGCCATGATTGATTCTCATAAATACAACTTTGCTGGGCGCTGCGCTATTTTTGGAGATCCGGAACTGGTGTATGCCGTTACTCAGGTTTGTTTGGAAAATGGTATTCGGCCCATTGTAGTAACTGGGGACAAAAGCGGGAATTTGTCCAGGCTATTGCCGGAAACGGAAATGACAACTGAAACTGTTGTGTTGTCAGATCCAGATTTTAATTTAGTACGGGAGCAGGCCAAAGCCGGTAAGGCCAATATTGCGATAGGCCATTCTGATGGACGCTTTCTAACCGAGCGGGATGGTATTCCATTAGTAAGACTGGGATTCCCTATTCATGACCGGGTTGGGGGGCAACGCCTCTTATCTGTTGGGTATACCGGTACCGCATTGCTCTTAGACCGGATTACTAACACTTTGCTGGAAGATAAATACCGGGATTACCGTAAGAATATGTATGACAAATATTTTCAGCAGCCTAAAACTGAACGCCAAAGAAAGGGGGTGGCCGCTCTATGACGAGCGTGCTTACCGATAAACATCCTTGCTTTTCAGCTCAAGCCCAGCATCAATATGCTCGCATGCATCTGCCAGTGGCTCCCCGGTGTAATATAAGCTGTAATTATTGCAGCCGCAAGTTTGACTGTGTGAACGAAAGCCGGCCGGGGGTGACTAGTGAAATCCTGTCACCACTGGAAGCTAAGGAGAAGTTTGAAAAGGTTAAAGCTGAGATTCCTAATCTAAGCGTAGTCGGTATTGCTGGTCCGGGGGACGCCTTGGCTAACTGGGACGAGACACGGGAGACAATTGAACTTATAAAGCGGGTCGATCCAGGCATTATGGTCTGTTTATCAACAAATGGATTGTTATTGCCCGAATATGCGCCGGAGTTAATTAAACTTGGCGTAAAGCACGTAACTGTAACTGCTAACTGTACTGATCCAGTCGTTGGAGCACAAATTTATGGGACGGTAAATTACCAGGGGAAACGTTATGTGGGAGTTGAGGGTTCCGAAATTCTCCTAAATAACCAGCAGGAAGGTATTATGTATCTGGCTGGACATGGCGTTACCGTCAAAGTAAACATTGTTATGATTAAACTTGTCAACGATTGGCATGTTCCTGATGTTGTAAAAAAAGTTAAACAGTTAGGGGCCTGTATGACTAATATTATGCCCTTTATACCCGCGCCAGGCAGCGTTTTCTCCGGTTTACCCCAAACAAATATGCGTGACGTTACCGCCGTCAGGACAGCTTGTGCCAGTGAGCTGAGACAAATGACTCACTGTCGCCAATGCCGGGCTGATGCGATTGGGCTACTAGGCCAGGATCGGGCTGGTGAATTTAGAAGTTGCGCCAGCCAAGTGGAACCGGTTGAGACTAAACCAGTACCGTTTGTCGCGCATTACAGGGTTGCTGTTACCAGTAAATTTGGCAAATTGGTTGATTTGCATTTCGGCCAGGCTGAAGAGTTTCAGATTTATCAGGTCAATGGTAGTCGCTTTGAATTAGTTGAGACACGTCGCTTGGAAAAGTATTGCGCCGGCAATGTTGCCTGTGATAATGAAGACGGCCGAAAAGATGCAATACTGATGGCTTTGGCTGACTGTGACGCTGTATTGACCATGCGTATCGGCTATCAGGCACAAAAGCGCCTCTTAAAGCGGGGCATTATGTCAGTTGAATATTGCTATACAATAGAAAGCGGCCTCGGTTATGCCACAGAACAGCTTGATTTAAAAGCTGCAGCCGTTTGAGGGGAAAGGAGGTAGTAAAATGGCGCGGGAAATAGCAGTGTTTGTTGGTGAAAACGGCAGTACCGCCGCCTTGGAAGAAGTGGGCAAAGTAGTTGTCTACCGTCGCCAGCAAGGGAAATGGCAATCAGTTAGCGAGACTGCATTTCAGCTTGACCGCACAAGTGGGATGGCAGGAGTGCGGCAACAATTAACAGCGATGATTGAATTAGTAGCACCATGCCGCGTATTTGTTGCCCGGACCGTTTCCGGACTTATGTACAAAGAACTTGAACAGGCTGGGTTTAGTATTTGGGAATTTGATGGACGCCCGATAGAATTTCTTGAATATGTGTTAATTCAGGAAGAAATTGCAGCTCGCCAGCCAGCGCCGCTAAAGGCCGTAACCCCGGCTGTTGTTGAGACCGGGCCAGGCTGCTATCAGGTATCACTCAAGGAGTTGCAGCAAAACGGTACCGGAATGACCTCCAAGCAAGTGCTGCAACCGCTACTAAACGGTAACTTTTATCTTGTGGAAGTCTTATGCAGCCACATCCCTCCCTGGCTGGAGGCTGACTGGGCCTGCGGAAAGTTTGACTGTAAAGCCGAGCGGCTTGCAGATGGCGTTAAGCTGATCATAAAAAAACAAAGTTGTGGGTGATTTCACATGAGCAAGCCAACCTGGATTGATCAGACACTAAATGCAGCCATCAGGAGGCAGTTTACCAGTGAACAACTGGCAGACGTTGCCAGCTTGCTATCGAGATTGGGTATTCAGCAGGCTGGCATTTGCCTGCCGGATTGGCAACGATATCGTCCGGATTTGTCAGGTGTTCAACATTACCTTAAACTCTGCGGTATGATTGACTTATCAGTTTCTGAACTCGATTGGATAGAGCAGGCAGGTATCAAACAGATTGTGGTAGCTGCAAATGCTGTTTCCCCGGTTGATTTTACGGTGAAGCTCGAAGCTGTTATGATTGAAGCAGACCGTCGCGGTTTGGAAGTCACACTGCTGTTAGAAGGCTTAGCTAAGCTGGCCCGGCCAGAAATGCTGGAGGTTGTGTCCCGGATCAGCAGTTATCCATTAGCTGCCGTTATTTATGGAGACAAGGAAGGAAATGGAGATTCACTTACCACCTTTGAACAAATAACTGCACTAAAGAATAGCTTGAATTGCCCTATTGGCATCCAGGCCAGCAATGCTTATGGTTTGGCAACTGCCAATACACTGGCTGCGATGAAAGCCGGTGTCAGGCAGGTAGTGACCGCGGTAGCCGGAGTCGGTGGCTTTGCTCCCTGGGAAGAAGCGCTGATGGTTGCTAAACAACTGGCAAAGATAGATATTGAGATACCACCTGATTTAGCAAATGGCTGTCAACGGGTTGTTGTGGCGCTACGGCTTACTATTCCTGAGGACAAAGCCGTTATTGGTCCGGCTATTTTTTCTCATGAGTCAGGTTTACATGTGGATGGTGTCAATAAGGATCCTTGGTTATATGAGCCGTATGCACCAGAGCTTGTAGGATTAAGCAGGCGGCTTATTATTGGCAAGCATTCGGGGACCACTGCACTGAAAACCAAGTTTGCAGCTTGGGGAATACGGTTGGAAGAGGTTGAAAGTAAAAAATTGCTTGCTAGTGTACGGGCATTATCTGTCCGCAAAAAGTCGGCCATTAGTGATGAGGAATTACAGCGTTTATACCTATTCAGTTGAGAGGTGCAAATATATGCAAGAACTCAATCAGGGTGTTTTAATTGATACCACATTACGCGACGGTGAGCAAGCGGCCGGGATTGTCTTTACGGCCATGGAAAAGCTGGCTATTGCCACTGCGCTTGATAAAGCTGGGATAACCTGGATCGAAGCGGGTACGCCGGTTATGGGGCAGGAAGAAGCCGAAGCTATGCGGCTCATTCTTGATGCCCGCCTGAAAGCCGTGGTATTTGCCTGGAATCGCGCATGCCGGGAGGATATTGAAGCCTCAATTGCGTGTGGTTTTGAATTTTTGCATATCTCTGTTCCTGTATCTGATCTTCATATTCATCGCAAGCTAAAGAAAAGTCGTGAATGGGTGTTGAATCAACTAAAGAGTGCCGTGCTTTTGGCACAAAGCCATGGTTGCTATGTATCAGTTGGTGCTGAAGATGCATCAAGGGCTAGCTCAGAACAGTTTCTCGAGCTAGCTGAGCTTAGTGCCAGCTTAGGGGCAGTGCGCATCCGTTATGCTGATACCGTGGGGTTATTAGACCCGTTTTCTACTGCTTCGATCATTGGCGACTTGACGGCTCGCTGCCCGCTGCCAATAGAAATGCACGCTCACAATGATTTTGGTCTTGCTACCGCCAACACATTAGCAGCATTAAAAAACGGGGCCGTATTTGCCAGTGTAACTGCAGCTGGTATTGGGGAACGGTCAGGCAATGCAGCCCTTGAAGAAGTGGCAGCTGCACTTATTGAGATTTATCGAATACCAAGCACGATCGACCTGACAGCTGCGAAAAAAATAGGCTGCCAAGTAGCAGCCTTGAGCAGCAGGCGTGTTTTATCGCCGCCGGAACTGTTTATTCAATCCTAATAATTAATATGCCCGTCCGCTTAGTAATCTTTGTGGGCGGGCCTTTTTGATATTTTCCTGAATTTCGTGATTAATGCGCGGATTGGCTAGCACTGTAACTGAAGACAGGTTTTTGCTAAATCCTTTACCATGAGCGTATTTGATCGTAGTTTTCACGCTGGACCTCCTTTTTACATAGGTTATCTGTCTAAACGCTGGTATAGTTCCTGGTACTTTCTTAGTGCAGGATCAACATCCAAGCCGTTGTCTGGATTGAGATCAAGCACTGCTTTAGGGCAGAACTCTGAGGAAAACTCACAGGAACTACTTTCAATGCAACCATCGCATCCCCGGATTTTGCGCAATAGCACAAAATCACCTCCTGAGAGAATTATTGAGCGTTTGAATTGTAACGCTTACTATAGTGTTCCGAAAACTGCTGCTGGATTATTACCAGCCTTTATGGAAAATTCTGAGTAGTAGGTTTAGTATGTGAACACCTTGGTTTAATATCGATAAAGACAATGGTATAATATAGGAATCAAGACTACATAAGAAAAGTGGTGGAGTATGATGCGAACAGGCCAAGTTGGACAACTGTACGAATCAGGCCAAAACAAGCTGGAAGAAAAAATTAATTATCGTCTGGATAGTGACGGTCATGGGCTTGTTATTGTCAAAGCAGGGATTATTAACCAGGAAATAGAAAATATTCAAAATGGTGCTGCTGAGCTAAGTCTATACATTGATGGCCCTATTATTTTTTTACTCTTTAAATTTGGAAACGAAAGTTGGAACGATGCGCCGTATTCCTGGCATACCGTACCAAGGGGCATTCGTGTGTATCCTGAAGAAGCTGCAGATACTGCTACGCTCAAAGTTACACTTGTGGATGCTGCGGACGGTATTGTCCGGGCCATGAGGGAGGTCGCATTGACGCCGGAATTTGTCGGACAGCTTAATGCGGCTATAACGAGTCAGGCTAATGGCAGTTTTAATGGCCTATCCTATGCTAAACACCTTAACATCGTGTACAACCAGTATACTGCTGAAGAAATGGCAGACATGGCCAGCGTGCAGATGGTTTCCCATAATTTATAAATAGAGAGGGGCGTTTTCAATGAGTGAATTAAAAAACTGGCACAATCAAACGATTGCTGGAAAAGTTGTGGAGGCTTTGCAAAAGAACAATTTTACTGCCTCTTATGTCAACACTAGGCAAGAAGCCCTAGACAAATTGGCTGTGTTGATTCCATGTGACGCTACTGTAGGTATCGGCGGCTCATGGACAATTAAAGAAGTGGGGATCGATACCTTGCTGGAAGACCGGGGTAATACTGTGTTCAACCATAATAAGCCAGGGCTATCGCCGGAAGAGACCCTGGTATTGCGTCGCAAACAAATGACCTGTGACGTATTCTTAACAGGTACGAATGCCCTGACTCTAAAAGGCGAACTTGTCAATGTCGATGGTGCTGGTAACCGGGTTGCAGCGATGATCTTTGGTCCTAAAAAAGTCATTGTTATCACAGGCGTAAATAAAATTGTTACCGATATTGATGCAGCGATGGATCGCATTGAGTTGTTTGCTGCTCCTATTAATAACAAACGTCTAGGCCGTCCTAATCCATGTACTGTGACTGGTGAATGTATGGATTGCCAAGGACCGACCCGGATATGTAATATCACTACAGTTATGCATAAGAAGCCGGCGGTTACCGATGTAGAGGTGATCATTATCGGGGAAGAACTAGGTTTTTAATCTGGTATTGACATTTATTAGGTTAGTGCATTATATAATGCGCTAACCTAATTTTTTTTGGAGCTTGTACGAATAATTAACGAATACCAGCGGCTCTCCTGTCATATATGTTATTGTCTTAGGCATTTATAAAAGGGGATGTCGGTATGGGTAAACAGCTGTGGAAAAGAGTATTCTGGTTGATCTTGTGCTTTATCGTATTTACTGAGCCAGTTCAGGCACAGGAAGCCTTAAATCAAATTATCGTCAATCTCCCTAGTCGTACACTGGAATTGTATAAAGACAATATAATGGTGAAGGAATATCCGGTTGCTATTGGTAAACCAGATACTCCAACTCCTGTTGGCGAGTTCTCAATAATCGAAAAAGAAATTGATCCGGCATGGTATCCCCCCGGTAAGAACTATGTCGTGCCATCTGGACCCAGTAACCCATTGGGATACCGGTGGATGGGGCTTGGCTCACTATATGGTATTCATGGTACAAATGCTCCCGGGTCAATTGGACTGGCTATCTCTAATGGCTGTATCCGGATGCAGGAAGCAGACGCGGAAGAGATATTTGAGCTTGTTGACTGTGACACTCCGGTCAAAATCGAGTATGAACGAATTAAAGTGCGAATTGATACTAGGGGACAGGCGACTATTGGTATTTATCCTGATGTATATAATCGCCAGAGGGTTACGCTGGCTGATGTTAAAGCAGCCTTGAAGCAGGCTGAACTAGAGAATCTCATTGACGATGCTTTTGTGCAGAAACTCATTGAAACTATCCCTGATCATCAAGTTGTATTTGCTCAGCTTCATAATCTTAAAATAAACGGAACATTACGTCCTGAGCGCATAATAACCTGGGGAGGTAAGAAGTATGTACCGGTTTTAGCTTTAGCCGATAGTTTACGTACCTC
The DNA here is from genome assembly GCF_035561255.1 of Sporomusa sp. Classification (GTDB taxonomy): domain Bacteria; phylum Bacillota; class Negativicutes; order Sporomusales; family Sporomusaceae; genus Sporomusa. Next base: position 22,868 of record NZ_DATMXX010000359.1, read on the forward strand.
CGTACACTGGAATGCCGGCAACCGGACAGTAACCCGGCAGAATCAGACTGTTCCTGGTGTTAAGCGTGGTAATACCGTATATGTTAATGTCGATTATTTATCAATATTGTTTGGGGGGCGGGAAACTTGGAATGACGATCAAAATTGCCTGGAACTGTTGTTGCCTATTGCCAGATTAGATGGTCGGCTATTATCAGGGGATATTCAACGAATGGGGAATGCTTTGGTAATACCGGCCCTCACCGTTGCGAAAGAGTTAGGTGAGCGAGTAACCTGGCGGCCTAATACTGGTGAATTGTTTATACACGGCAAACTGGCACCGATTAAGCTTATAGGAGGGCAGCCGTTTTTAACAATAAATGACATCAGCAAAGTCTACAATATAGCTGCTTCCTGGGATGACCAAACGCAAATCATTGATATGGTCTATCCACTGTATCCGATTGATTACTCTATGTATTTGGACCCGAGTGATGAATATCTGTGATTAAGCCGGTTTAACCTGGGTAAAATTACTTTTATAAAGTGGATTGACATAATTGATTGTGGCGTGATATTATAAATAAGTCGCCAATTGGTGCGGCAAAATATGCCATAACAGGTAACAGCTAGTAAGTAATGGCATAAAGGAAAACAAATATGTTATGTTGACACGGTGCAATAAACGTGATAACATATAAAAGCTGTCAAGTTCGGCAATCATGCGAATGCGACAAACCGTTCCCTGAAAACTGAACAATGTAAAGTAATGCATCAAAAAAAGCCAGATGTGCGATGTGCTGCTTGCAGCACAAGCAACAAACAAGATTTGATTAATAATGAGCCGATAAACGGCTTCAATATAATGTAGTCACTTAGTGATTGCAAAACTTTATTGGAGAGTTTGATCCTGGCTCAGGACGAACGCTGGCGGCGTGCCTAACACATGCAAGTCGAACGGAGTAAGT
>NZ_DATMXX010000360.1:0-6251 GCF_035561255.1 Sporomusa sp.
CAATGTAACAACAATATTATACCTCAAAATCACGTATTATTGCAATTAAGATTTAGATAAAATTAGGTAAAATATTGTTTTACTATTAGGAGGAATTATGCCCCCTATTAACAGCAGGTCATATACCAAGGAAGAAGAGCAATTTTTAAAAAATATAGGTTTCAAAATCCAATTTTTCCGTAAGCAGAGGGATCTTAGTCAGAATGAGCTTGCAGAAAAATCAGGACTTAGTTATACTACCATAAGCCATCTGGAAAGCACATCGACCTATGGTGTATCTATAATTGCCCTTTACAGGATTGCTAAAGCCCTTGATGTTGATCCAAGCCAACTTTTGATGTTTAAATAACAAATTGATATTTAATGCGCAGTATCTGCTAACGACCCGGGAGCAGATTGTTACTGTTTGCATATCCGCCAGGTTATAGCTAAAGCCGACTGGTTTTTATTACCCAATCGTAAATGGTCGTTGGTTGTGGTATCTATGACCTTAAGCCAAACATGTCCCAAATACGTCAACGTTGTCGTATCTGGGACATGCTGTTTATGGGAAGCTGTCATGCTTATTAAGCTAATCCCATATGATGTGAATTAAGTTCAAGGAAGGTTCGAATCACCAGCAAAGTAGTTAGTATATTATAATAGTACATAGTAGGGTGTTGGGTTTCTACTACAGAATCCGGGGAGTCTAGAATACATACTAAAGGCCCTGTTCAATGATTTATATCACTGGAAAAAACGTTAAGAAAATCACCCGGAGTCATTATCGTAAAATATTCTTGAATTTCCGGAGTGTGAAAATCCGTATCTCCAGTGATAAGAATATCTGGTTGAGCCACCATTGCAGAAACCAGAATTGGTAGGTCTGCCGGATCGCGAATAAATGGAACTTTCACAGTTGATAAGTCTGTCGGCGTGTATGCTATTTCAAATTCCAGAGACGTTAGAAACTTATCCCATTTCGCAATATGTTCCGGGAATTTTCGATCAATGACCTTTGAAACCTCTGTAATTGAATAACTGCAAATAATTAAATGGTGTTCCTCAATGAGTAAGGTTAACAGCTTGCTGGAAGGGAAGATTCGGATAATACAGCAGACACAAGAATGTTAGAATCAATAAATACCCGCAAGGCATTACTTTTTCCGTTCATTCCACATTTCCTCCCGAACTACTTCCAGTTCTTTCAGAAGATCTTCTTCGGTAATGCCTTTCTCCCGGGCTTCTATACTTAGAGCATCTTGTAGCTCATGCAAGGCAATTAAGCTGGCCTTAGTGATCACAACTTTTCCGTTATCTTCTATGAAGGCCACCCGGTCACCCTCGTTTAAGTTTAATAATTCTCGAATACTTTTCGGAATTGTTACCTGTCCCTTAGAGCTGATTCTTGATACTTCCATAACACAACCATCCTTCTATATCTTTACTTCTTTACTTTCTTTACCCATAGTATACTACAGTATAAATGTCGGTGCAATTTTAGTGGAGAGTAAAATCAGCCCCAGTACCATGGAGCGGATTTTTAGCGCTAAAGTCAAGCTCATTCTGGCTTTGCAAGATTTGCGCTTTACGGGCGATTCTTATCAGGATTACCGGACCGGGCTTGTCGAGAGCGTTGCGGCGGCTAGCAAAGCCCTGCCTATGGAGAACTTTGCCGTTCGGGAAAAAAGAGTTTATGTGGAAAAATACGCCCAACCGGAATCCTTCTCTTCTTTGACGGAGAAGGATGTCCGGAATTTAAGCGAGCAGATTGCGCCGTTGATTATTTTCACCGATCCGGATGATAAGGCCAAGGCTTTTGATGCGGCTATGTACCTGCTTATGCTGTCCGTGATCAACGGGGCTGAAAAGCCTGCAGCCAGGGCAATCAAGAGGACCATGACCATCAGCAGCAAACTGGCGAAAAAAGGGGCGGCAATCCCGCAAATTCTGGCCCAAAAAGAACTGATCGAACAAGTCCAAACCTCGACTTTCTGGGACGGTGTCAGCATTTTGGAGATTGAAAATGTCAGGGTGAACCTCAGGGATTTAATTAAGTTTTTGGATGACAGCGGTCATAAGGTCTATATTAATCTCCAGGATGAAATCCTGGCTGTCTTTGAGGGCGGGGCTGTCTATGATTACGAAACGGCTGATGAAGACTATAAGAACAAGGTCAACCAGTATGTCAACAAACACAAAGAACATATAGCCATCTACAAACTGATGAATAATATTCCGCTTACGCAGACCGATTACAGTTCTTTGTGTTACAGCCCCCGTATAATGTCTGGAGTTTGATGGTGTAAGTTGTCTGAATTTTGACGGATAAACAGACCAAAAATTTTGGTCAGTCAGTCCGTCAGTCTAAATTTGAATAAAATTCAGCTTAGAACCAGTGAGTAGCTGGCTCCAAGCTTATTCATCAGTTTACCTTCTAAACTTTTTCATCGCCTTAAAAGTGAGAATATCACTTCTGGCTTCCTGCAACTTTTCCTTGAAAACTGTTTTGAACCAGGCGGTTCTGTTTTTCCTTGGCGGATACTGCAAAAACTTATCATTCAACTTGCAGATAGCTTCAATCATTTCGCTTTCCCCATAGCCAAAATCATTCGTTAATTGCCAGGCCAAGGGCAGCAAATCATAAAAACCGGTCTGGATAAAATACTCTTCCAAGTCGGGACGATTTATGAAGCTTGGTTCAGTTTCATTACGGACTTGCCCACTCATAACAATTCACCTTCGACAACGCGTTTAACCATACGATCGTCGATTATTCGGTGTCCATTTTGGGCCCCGTACATCAGGCAGTGAGTGCAGACTTTGTTAATAAGCCTTGCTGCGCCACTGGAAAAACGGTAAATATCATCTATTGCCTGATCGGAAAACATGTCATGCCCTGCTCCGGCGTAAGCCAGGTGCCGTTTTATATATGCTTCAACATCGGCCCGATCGTAATAATTAAGCTTACATTGCAGATCAATGCGCTGGCGAATGGCAGCGTAAGCCTGCAATTGCAGGCGCTCCCAAAGTTCATTTTGACCGACAAGGATTAAGGCCATCGGGCTTCGAGCATCCATGTTCATGTTGAGCAGGAACCGGACTTCCTCCAGCATTTCCTTATCTAAAAGGTGAGCTTCATCTACAACTACAATCGGCTGCAGGTTATGAATTCCCTGCATTAGCTCAATCTCCCGGTGCAGCTGTCGTTTAGCATCGCCACGGTAGAATTTTGATTCATGGCCTAGCTGTTCTAAAAGCCCCTTATAGAAGTGGCGGGGTGTAAGCTTAGAATCAGAGATGTAGAGCACTTTGAACTTAGTATTGCTTAAGATTTCGGCATATCTGCGGATTGTAGTTGTTTTTCCTGTTCCGCAGTCGCCGGTGATTATTGCAAACCATTTTCTTTCGGCGGCATATTCCAGCCTGCCAAGTGTTTCTTCCAGTGAGGCTGACTTGTAAAGCTCACTTGTTGGGATATTACGGGAGAATGGAACTTTGCTTAAACCGTAAAATGATTCAAACATTGCTATCGTCCTCCTTCGGCACGGTGCGATAGGAGACAGCCTGTATTTGACGCTTTTGGCGCCGGCGGTTTTTCTCAGCCGCTGCCACAAGAAGTCGCGATGAATCAGCAGGTACTTTCTGCAGGTGTTCAGGCAGAGGGGGACGTTTTCCGGCTCTTTCACCAATTAGAAGTTCACGCACCTGCCAAGGTTTATGTCCTTCGTATTCAATAGTCAGTTCTGCTATGTCTGCCGGATCATAGATCACATCAACTTTACAGCCAATAAACATAATTCCCACTTCAAACTTTTTACTCATAAAACTGATACAGCCCGCTTTATCCACTACGCGTGTTTCGCAGTGCAAGAAAGCGTTAGTTAAATCTTCTGCAGAAACAAACCGGATAGGTTGCTTGTCGCTGCGGTAGGCAGTTTCCGGGCTCTGTTTATTTTTCAGTCCTGCATGAGCTTTGTTTTGGTAGCACTCACTCAGCCAGATCTGGAAGAGTTCGTTTAAGCGATCCAGTGTTTTGGGTTTTTCCAATTCTGCTTCAGCTAAGAATTTATCCACTGTTTTATTAAAGATTTCAACTTTCCCTGTACTCTCTGGAGAATACGGTCTGGCATACAGTAGTCTAATTCCAAGCTTGGAACAGGTTCGTTTCATCCATTTAGTTCTATACTGCTTACCGTTGTCAAAATATACAGATTCCGGTACCCCGTGCTTTTGGATCGCAGTCCGGAAGCAGTCTTCGACAATCATCTGGTCGAGTGTGGGGTAGAAAGCTCCATGCAAAACAAATCTGGCTGCATCATCAATAAAGCTTACCAGATAGACCTGTTTTAAAGATTTATCTGAGCCAATCGGCAAGAACGGCCCATACTTGATGTCCGAATGCCAAAGTGAATTGCGGCGGTGATGCTGAAATCTTCTGGCTGCCACCCCGGAATCAGTATACATTCGCATATGACGAGTACTGTAACCGCGGTTTACGAGTTTTTCCTGCAGGGTGCTGCGCTTAATTTCCCCGGGTGTTGCTTTGCCTTCCCACTCCAGGATTTGAATAATTTGCGCTACACTGCGGCTGGGAACTTCCCGGCGTAGGAGGATTGCTTGATCAACAATTTCCGGCGCAATCGCTTCAGACGGTGGGCGTCCCTTGCTCTTTGGTTTCAGCCCGGAAAATCCGTTAAGGCTGTACATGCTTAAATAACGGCGTATCGTCCTTTCAGATATCCCGTGCTCTTTACTGATCTGTTCTTTTAGTTCCTTAGCTTTTGCTGCATCGATGCCGCTTGCCAGCAGCGGTGATAATAGTTGTACCCGGGCTGCGGCAATTTCCTCGGCCTTTTTCTGGTCTTTCACCCGAAAACACTTCCTTTCATAGACTTTTCTTCGAGTCTATCTCAGGAGCTTCCGGACAAAAATGCAAAACGGGTATGTACCCACAAATTTGTATTTACGACGGCTCGGACAGTTCGTGCCAGCCAACCTGGTGACTTTCCGACATAAAGTCCTATTCTATGGTGTGCAGGCAGCGAAAGTTCGGACTGCTCTTTCACCAGAACTTGTCTCAATTGAAGGACGATTGACTTTAGAGCGCCAAGCAGGTTTGGAACCTGTATGAAAAACCATTTGCGAATCCTGTACAGGGTAGCTTCATCGGCTGCCACACTCAAAGAAGAGGAGTCATTGGTGATTACTTCCTCTATACATACTGACTCATAGCGTTTGTAGGGAACCAGACAATCCGGCAGTTCGTGATGAATCCGTCTGCAGACTGTACATTGAAGCCTGCGTATGATTAAAATCTTGATTTGCCCGCAACTCTTTTTCAATTTACGCTTACGGCTTCCAATTACTCTGAGATCTTCTCCACAACATGGACAAGGGATATTTTCCTCACACCTAACAGAAAAAACCGGTCAGAGGGTTTTCAACCAGATCATATTTTGTTACAATAACCATGATCTATGGGGGATACCTCTGGTAAATCTGTTGGTCCAGATTTACGCTGAAAACGGAGGTATCTTTTCCTTTTCTTAAGTTATGGTCATTATATCCGGCTAATCATGGACAGGCAATCCCGTCAGCAATCGGACATTTTAGGCTGGCTGAAACACTTTGGAACAGATTCTCTGGCATGAACTGGGAAGCAAAGAGGACTATGATAAACAGTTCCCGGACACGGCTTTGGGCGAACTGATCCGCTCCATTACCGGTCTGACTCAGGAAGCGGCTAATCAGGCCTTTGCGGAATTTTTAAGCAAACAAAACCTGACCGCGCCGCAGAGCAATTATCTTAAAACCATCATCGATTATGTGGTTAAAAACGGCTTAGTGAAAGACAACCGGGAACTGACCGAGCCGCCGTTTACCACTGTCGGCAGGATTACGGAAATTTTCCCGCTGGAAGACGCGCTGCGGATTATGCATGTTCTGGAATCGATTAAAGTGAATGCGGTCAGAGTATCTTAAGAACATATTTTGCTGAGTTTAAAAGTTTACGGCTAAGATGAAGGATATTCCTAAAAATCTAGCTGGTGATTTCTGAAGCCAAGGAAAGTGATGTAATAGTTTTGGTCGATGGTAAGTACCAGGTGGATCATAAGGAAACTCTGAAAAGGAAGGCTGAAATAGTAAAGTTGACAGAAGTATAAAATAATGCCCCAAAAGGCATTTTGATTTAATCGTTTATGTTCTTTTTGTATATTATGTTCTAAAAATCAAGTAGGCTGACTCAGAAATTTGAGTCAGCCCATATT
>NZ_DATMXX010000361.1:0-5045 GCF_035561255.1 Sporomusa sp.
GTAATATTTGGAGTGGCCTGTCATATATTTATAATGACAACTACCGTAATCAGGGAGGGAAACGCCAGATGGAAAAATTCGACCTGTTTAGAGATATCGCCGAACGTACTGGTGGAGATATCTATATTGGTGTAGTCGGCCCAGTTCGGACTGGTAAATCGACGTTTATTAAGCGTTTTATGGAGACCATGGTATTACCCAATATTGCTAACCCCTATGACAAAGAACGCGCCAAAGATGAACTGCCGCAAAGTGCCGGCGGTAAGACCATTATGACAACTGAGCCTAAGTTCATCCCCAACGAAGCTGTAGAAATCAATGTTAAAGACAATGTTAATGTCAGAGTGCGAGTCGTAGACTGTGTCGGTTATACGGTCGAGGGCGCACTGGGCTATCAAGAAGAAGACGGCCCCCGTATGGTGCTCACACCCTGGTTCGAGAATGAAATTCCGTTTCAGGAAGCAGCTGAAGTCGGTACACGCAAAGTCATTGCCGAGCATTCAACCATCGGTTTAGTGATCACCACTGACGGTTCAGTGACCGACCTTGCCCGGGATAAATACATTCCGGCTGAAGAACGGGTTATCCGTGAGCTCAAAGAGCTGCAAAAACCATTCTTGGTAATTTTAAATACCAGCAAACCTAATTCCAAAGAAACGCGGGAACTTGTGGCTAAACTAGAGGGCGAGTACGATGTTCCGGTGATTCCGGTTGACTGCGCCCAACTGTCCCATGACGATATCTACGGTATCTTGCAGGAAGTACTGTACGAATTCCCCGTTAAAGAGGTTAATATTACACTGCCGAAGTGGGTAGAAGAACTAGATAAAGAACACTGGTTGCGCCAAAAATTTGAAGGCGCTGTCAGCGATGTTGTTCAGTATATTCGTCGCCTGCGGGATATTGACCGGGCAATTGATGATTTGTCAGGCTATGACTTTGTTGCTGACGTTATTCTTCATGACATGGACCTCGGCAGCGGTATTGCCGTTATAGAAATGACCGCTCGGGGTGATCTTTTCTACAGTGTCCTGGAAGAACTAACAGGTTTCACCATTGCCGGCGAGCATCACCTCCTGCGGCTCATGAAGGATTTGTCTGTGGCTAAGCGCCAATATGACAAAATCTCAGCTGCTCTTGAAGACGTCGAACAAACCGGATATGGCATCGTGCCGCCGCAACTTGACGAAATGATTCTGGAAGAACCAGAAATCATTCGTACCGGCAACCGTTTTGGCGTAAAACTTAAGGCTTCAGCACCGTCTTTACATATTATCCGAACTGACGTTCAAGCCGAAATCTCGCCGATTATTGGTACTGAAAAACAAAGCGAAGAATTAATTCAATACCTGATGCGTGAATTTGAAGGCGAACCGGAAAAAATCTGGCGTACTAACCTGTTTGGCAAATCTTTGAATGAACTTGTCCGCGAAGGCATTCAGAATAAACTAACAAGCATGCCTGAAAACGCACAAATTAAACTAAAAGATACGCTCCAGAAGATCGTTAACGAAGGTAGTGGCGGACTAATATGTATCATTTTTTAAGAAATGCAGCATTTCGCAGCAGTTTTAAGGTCAGTCTGTAAAGGACTGACTAATTTTTTTGTATTTTTGCTTGTAATCCCCGCCAAAGTGATGTTATAATGTCTACCATATACAGATATCCATCCGCAACAGCAGTACCGAGGAGGGGAAGCATGGTTACAGGTCAAAAAGCGGTTTTTTATCTAGTTCGGGAAGAGATTTTACCTGAAGCTATTAAAAAAACAATTAAAGTAAAAGAGTTATTAAAACGTGGTGAAGCCAGAACAATTAATGAAGCAGTAGAAAAAATGGAACTAAGCCGTAGTGCCTATTATAAATACAAGGACTATGTTTTTCCGTTTTATGAAGCCAGTAAAGAAAAGATTGTTACACTTGCTTTATTGCTTGAACATAAATCAGGTGTTCTTTCCCGCGTCTTAAACACAATCGCAAATGAGCATGGCAGCGTCCTAACAATTAATCAGGGTATTCCGCTTCAAGGGGTCGCCAATGCTACTATATCAATTGAAACAGCGGATTTAGCAATTGATTTAGAAGCTATGCTTGATAAGCTAAGAATGGTGGATGGGGTAAAAAGGCTGGAAGTTTTGGGGCAGGCTTAGGGGGGAAAACTATGAGTGCCATTAATATTGCTTTATTAGGGATGGGCACTGTCGGTACCGGTATTATTAAAATATTAGCAAATAACGCCCGCAATATTGAACAAAAAGTGGGTGTTCCAGTAGTTATTAAAAAGATACTTGTAAAAAATCCTGACAAAGCCAGAAGCGTAAAAACCGATGCCGAGATAGTCACAAATTTTGACGAGATACTCAATGATCCTGAGATAAAGATAGTTGCTGAGGTCATGGGTGGAGAAGTGCCGTCTAAGGACTATATGGTAGCAGCCTTAAACGCCGGCAAGCATGTAGTAACTGCTAATAAAGATGTTGTAGCCAAATATGGGCGGGAGCTATTTGAGGCTGCCGAGGCAAACCATACAGATTTTCTTTTTGAAGCCAGTGTGGGCGGCGGCATTCCCATCATCCGCCCGCTTAAGCAATGTCTAGCTTCTAATCAGATCACTGAGATTATGGGGATTGTTAATGGCACAACCAATTATATGCTCACCAAGATGACCAATGAAAAGATGGACTATGCTGACGTACTAGCAGAAGCGCAGGCCAAAGGTTATGCTGAATCTGATCCGACAGCCGATGTCGGTGGTTTTGATGCAGCCCGCAAGATTGCCATCCTGGCATCAATTGGCTTTGGTGCCCGCGTTACGCTAAATGATGTCTATGTCGAAGGCATCACAAATATCGCCATTGAAGATATCGAGTACGCACGCGAACTTGGTTTTATCATCAAACTACTGGCAATCGCCAAACAGGACGAACTTGGTATTAACGTCCGGGTGCATCCGGCCTTCCTGCCAACCAGTCATCCGCTGGCTGCGGTAAATGATGTATTTAATGCAATATTTGTTAAGGGTGACGCTGTAGGCGAGACAATGTTCTATGGGCGTGGGGCCGGCGAAATGCCAACCGCCAGTGCAGTTACCGCCGATATCATCGATGTGGCGCGGGACATTCGCCACAATGTCAGTAGCCGGATACTCTGCACCTGCTTTGATCAAAAACAGATTTATCCTGTCAGCAAGACAGAATCACCGTATTACATCAGATTGCTTGTCGAAGATAAACCCGGCGTATTGGCAGCCATTGCCGGTGCGTTTGGCGCCCAGCAAGTTAGTCTGCACTCCGTTATTCAAAAACGTAAAGTGGAACGCTCCACAGAGCTGGTCTTGATCACTTACCGGGTATCTGATGAAAACATCCGTCTGGCTATAAACACCTTACTTGGCATGTCGGTTGTAAGTAAAATAGGTAATGTAATCAGAGTTGAAGCAGCACAAATTTCATAGGGTCAAAAGGTGGCGATACCATGGCGAATACAGTTAAAATCCGCGTGCCGGGAACAACCGCCAATTGCGGCCCGGGGTTTGATGCGGTTGGCATAGCATGTACAATATATAATGATCTTGAACTTACCCTGAGTGACCAGGGGGGCATATCCTTGGATGTGACCGGCGAGGGGGCTGGGGCAATACCGGCTGACGGCTCTAATGTTGCCGTTAAGGCCATTCAAATGGTGCTCGCCAAAACAGGTTGTAATGCAAACGGCATTGCACTTAAAATGGTCAATAATATTCCCCTGGCACGAGGGTTAGGCAGTAGTGCGGCGGCTATCGTCGGGGGGTTAGTGGCAGCTAACGAACTTACCGGCAGCACCCTTACCAAAGAGGATATTCTGGATATGGCAACCGCTATTGAAGGTCATCCTGACAATGTTGCGCCGGCTATCTTTGGGGGTATTACTGTCAGTATTATGGATAGCGGGAGTGCTAAATATCTGCGCTTTTTGCCACCAAAGGATTTTTCCATGGTGGCTGTAATCCCTGAATTTAACCTCTCAACCAAGGCCGCCCGCAAGGTGTTGCCTGATTCAGTGCCGTTTGCGGATGCTGTATTTAATGTCAGCCGCACAGCACTTTTAGTTGGTTCTCTGTGTACTGGTGAGTTGAAGCTGCTCATTCACGCACTGGAAGACAGGCTGCATCAGCCGTATCGCGAGCAGCTTATTCCTGGAATGGCACAAGTATTGTCTGTTGCCCGGCAAACAGGGGCTTTGGGGGCAGCGTTAAGTGGCGCCGGACCGTGTTTGCTGGCCTTTACAGCTGATAATTCTGATGCTGTAGGTATGGCGATGGTCAAAGCTTTTAATATCCATAAAGTCGCAGCAAGATATCAGATCTTAGATATTGATAAAAAGGGTGCAATAATCGTCTAGTTATAGTATCCAATATCATTACGAGGAAAACCCTACTTACAAAAGCGCAAGTGGGTTTTCTTTTTATCTCTTGCGATGAGAAAGCTCTACTTTCCATAAAAAATAATATAATTCTTGACAAGTGTACGTAAATTAGGTAAAATAGATTTTGTCAGTCAGACACAACATGTAATTTGTTAAGTCTGAAGGGCAAATGTCGGGGCGTAGCTCAGCTTGGTAGAGCGCTACCTTGGGGTGGTAGAGGCCGCACGTTCAAGTCGTGTCGCTCCGACCAGATAAACACCACCTATACAGCTAGATAACTCAAGGGTTTGCAGATATGCAAACCCTTTTTTATATTTTCTATATGACCTGTTTTTTTGATCTGTGTAGCAAAAATGTAGCAGAGAGAGATTTGATTCGCATTAATGGTATAATCTAATCATTAACAGAATGAGGCATTTGAAATGGAAGAATTACTAAAACAAATTATTGATCGGCTCGACAAAGTAGATTCCCGCTTTAATAATCTAGAAACTAAAATGAAATCCCGCTTTAATTCTCTTGATGCTGGTTTTGATAAATTGGCGCGTGAAGGTCAAGAAGATGTTAAGGGAATGATACGGCTAATAGACAAAAAAATTTGATGGACTCCAGGAGAATCCATTAACATTCTCGCTATAAGGC
>NZ_DATMXX010000362.1:0-4769 GCF_035561255.1 Sporomusa sp.
ATCAAAGACAGGAGAGTGGAGTTATGCCATTATGGTTTGGGAAAAATAAAGCCATTGATAAACTAAGCAAACTAACTGCTCAGTATTCAGCCGGTGATATGTCTGTCAAAATTAATATGGATGAATATCCGGCAGAACTACACCCTTTAGCAAATAACATTGCTGCATTGGCCGATATGCTGCGAACATTCGCGCAGGAAACTCAGGTATCATCATGCCAGGTTTCAGCAGCAGTAAATCAGGTGACTGATGTTATTGAACAAGCGGTTTGCCTGGCGGAAAAAGCTCGTAAGGAAGCTGGTACTGCCGACCAGTTAACGCAGGATATTGCAGGAGCGACTAAACATGCTGCCAGGCAGATTGAGGATATTATGGCAGCAACTCAAACGATTACTACTGTAGCTGGCGAGATATACCAGGATAGCATTACTTCAAAGAATATGGCAGCGCAAGGTTATGAAGCAGCAGCCAAGGTAACAGTAGCTATGGATTCAATTCGTCAGGCCTCAGCCGAAGTTGGCGAAAGAATTACGGCCTTGACACAAATGGCAAGAGATATCGATAGCTTTATGGCTACAATCCAGGGCATATCAGCGCAAACCAGCCTTCTGGCACTTAATGCCAGTATCGAGGCTGCCAGAGCCGGCGAGCATGGACGTGGTTTTGCCGTTGTGGCCCAGGAGATTCAAAAACTTTCAGATGCCAGTGCAATTGCGGCAAACTCGGCCAATAAACTGTTGGCTGAAATTGATGGAGGTGTCTTAGCGGCGGCAAAAGCTGCGGAGACAGGGACTGCAGCTGTTGAAACGGGGTCCAGGGAGATGAGAGGCAGCTGATGCCAGTCTGCAGGCCATTTTGGCAGCTAGTTCCCAGGTAGAAGCAAAAATGGCGGAGGCTAGTGCCGCCAGGCAAAACCAGTTTGCCGCCACCCAGAAAACAGCAGATTCGCTAGGGGAGATTGCCGGTATGGCTGCTAAAGCCGCTAGCCGGATGACGACAGTAGCCAGTTCGATAGAGCAGCAGGATAGACATCTCGGTGATACCCGGAATATGGGGGATTTATTAGCGAAAGTGGCTGAGCAACTGGTAGCAACAACTGGCAAGTTGAGACTGATTGACATCAGCAGTTGCCAACAGGCCGAATTGGATGGTAAAATAGCCAAGCTGCGCAGCCAGCTTGAACATACCGTGAAAAATCAACAAGTGATAGGTATGGATGTGATTAGCCATAAAGAAATACTAAGCGGCCTCTTAACTCAGAATCCTGAGCTCGAGGCCGCCTGGACAAATCGTATTGATGGACAGTTTATTGTTTCTTTGCCGCCAGCCGGGATTGCCAATGCGCTGACCAGAGAGTGGTTTAGCCAGGCAAAACAAGGGAAGTTCTACGTATCACAAGTGTATGTTTCAGCAATATCGCATCAGCCTTGCTTAACCATTTCCCTGCCAATCGCTGATAGTGCAGGCAAAACTATCGGTGTACTGGGGGTAGATTTAAAGCTTACACTTACATAACAAGTACCAGCAGCATTTTGAAGTTTTCGACAGCATCGAGGCCGTGAGGAATATCGGCCGGCATAACGACTACCTGGCCGGCGGTGGCTGTGATTTTTTCGCCGCCGATGGTAATATCGGCCCGGCCATCAAGGATATGCACCATAGCATCGCCAGGGGCCGAGTGTGTGCTGATCGCTTCGCCTTGCGCAAATGCAAACAGTGTCATGCTGAGTGTTTTGTTTTGTGATAAAGTCAGGCTTACTACCTTGCCAGGCTGATAGTCCACCAAATTGACCAGGTCATGGGCTTTACTGAACTCAATATTTTTTATGAATTGTTTTTCCATAAATAAAACCTCCTTATTTGGGGGGATTGGATATCTTTGTATTTAGTTTAACAAATCAAATAGCTGTACGCTGTGACAAAAGTCACGATTCAAAAAAAACAGGCCGAACCCGGCCTGTTTTTTTTAACGTACGTCATCGTTTAGATCCAGAACGCCGTCTTCGGAAACACGCACATTCAGACCAACCTTCTCTTCATGACCCCACAGCATTCTTGCAACCAGGCTATTTGTTGCGTGTTTATTGCCTGGTTTGAGCTCCTCTGTCCGGAGGGCATCCTGGGTTGCATCAAGGCCAGTCTCCTGATATACGGCGCTAGCATTGTCAATGTCAGTGCCTTCCTGATAAGAATTGTTTGCTGATGCTTGGGGCGCGCTCATGTTTGTTTCCGAGGTTTGTTTGGTTTCATCCATAATAAATTCCTCCCTGCATGAATCGAGTATACTTGAATTTAGCGTATCCGCTGAACCCTTGCACCATACATATTTTCTTAGCAGGCTGTGACAATTGTTTGCTATTACGCATATTTATAAGCATGCAAATTAACATGTGGGGCAAAGGCGCCTGTGCGGCACGCCAGAAGAGTTGACTGGGCGTTCACAGGCTATATTCTTTTACAGGAGATGATTAAAGAATGTGCGGAATTACTGGTTGGATTGATTGGCAGGAAAATCTAACAGAGAGAAGCCATATCTTATCAGCTATGATTGAAACCTTGGCAGCACGCGGACCAGACGCGCAGGGAGCCTATATTACGCCACGGGCGGCCTTAGGCCACCGCCGCCTTAGTGTTATTGATCCGGTGGGCGGGGCGCAGCCGATGATCCGGTTTCGCGGTGATCAGAAATTTATCATCACTTATAATGGTGAGCTGTATAATACACCGGAAATTAAACAGCAGCTTGAAGACCGGGGGCATACATTCAGTTCACGTTGTGATACTGAGGTGCTGCTCGTGGCTTTTATTGAATGGGGGCCGGCCTGTGTTGAGCGGTTTAATGGCATATATGCTTTTGGAATTTGGGATGAAGCCAATCAGAGTCTTTTTTTAGCGCGGGATCGCATTGGGGTTAAACCACTTTTTTATACTGAGCGGGGCAGTAGTTTTATTTTTGGGTCAGAGCTTAAAACACTGCTGGCTAATCCGCTGGTACGCCCGGAAATCGATGCAGAGGGTTTAGCAGAGGTTTTTATGATCGGGCCGGCCCGGACACCAGGGCATGGTGTATTTCGCGATGTTAAGGAACTAAAACCCGGCCATTATATGGTTTACAACCGGCAGGGTAAGTTTATCAAGCAATATTGGAAACTGGAATCAATGCCACACTTTGAAGATTTCGAAACCACCAGAACGACGGTGCGTGAGCTATTAATTGATACTGCCGAGCGCCAATTGGTATCAGATGTACCAATATGTACGCTGCTTTCAGGAGGACTGGATTCCAGTGCGCTCACTGCACTTGCGGCCCTGTCGCATAGAAGGTCAGGTCTGGGTAGTCTACATACCTATTCAGTAGACTATATAGATAATGATCTGTATTTTAAGGCCAACAGCTTTCAACCAAATCCGGATGGGCCTTATGCCAAACGGGTATCAGAACACTTTGGTACAGTTCACCACAATATATTATTAGATACCCCGGAATTAGCTGCGAGTCTCAGACCGGCGGCACTTGTTCGTGACTTGCCGGGTATGGCGGATATTGATACATCACTCTACCTATTCTGCCGTGAAATCAAAAAAGGAGCCACAGTCGCTTTGTCGGGCGAGTGTGCAGATGAGGTTTTCGGTGGTTATCCCTGGTTTCAACGGGAAGAAATGATTAATGCAACGACATTTCCCTGGTCGCCGAGGCCGGAAATTCGCATCCCCTGGTTAAAGCCTGAAATACAGGCTAAGATTAAACCTGCTGAATATGTGGCTCAGCGGTACAGTGACGCTCTTGCTGAAGTGCCGCGCCTGCCTGGCGAGGATGCACGCTCAGCCAGAATGCGTGAGATCTTTTATCTTAGCCTTACCCGGTTTATGCCAACCCTCCTTGACCGGAAGGATCGTATGAGCATGGCGTTTGGTTTAGAGGTTAGGGTACCTTTCTGTGATCATCGTATTGTTGATTATGTTTGGAACGTGCCCTGGAGCATGAAAAATGCCCAAAACAGGGAAAAGGGGTTGCTGCGTTACGCCCTGGAGGGGATTTTACCTGAGGATGTATTATGGCGTAAAAAAAGTCCTTATCCTAAAACGCATAATCCAGCGTACACTAAGGTCGTTGTCAGTGAAGCCCTGGCCATCTTAAATGACCCGGCATCACCGCTGCAGGCCCTGCTTGATATTGATAAACTTAAAGAGATTGCCCAGACTGATTTATCTGCTTCTAATATTCCGTGGTTTGGGCAGCTTATGGGCGGGCCCCAGCTTTTCGCCTATCTTATCCAGGCTGATCATTGGATGCGTGAATATAAGGTTCAGGTGCTATAGAACGATAAAACCTCCATACCACTGCTGCTGCAATGGTATGGAGGTTTTTTGATAGCATTTTTTGCAAGAAATAATGTGCGCAAAATTGATACATATTATTCTTAGGCCTGATCAAAAAAATGGAGGTGATCGTATGAGTAAAGGAGTAATGTCCGAAAAGCTGAAATACGAATTAGCCCATGATCTCGGGTTTGGTGAGAAGGTTGAAGATGGAGACTGGTCGGATGTAACCACCGGCGAAGTCGGTTCGATGGTCAGAGAAGCTATTAAACGCGGTGAAGATGAGATGGCTAAGGAAGCAAAGGTAAATGGTGCGGCACATCAGAATGCGGAATAAATAAAAAAGATAACCCGAAGTTTCTACTAGAACTTCGGGTTATCTTTTTGTGATTTTGTAAAATAATAAAAAAAAGCAACTACCTATCTGCCGGTAGACCCCTGTATACTTA
>NZ_DATMXX010000363.1:0-6142 GCF_035561255.1 Sporomusa sp.
GTCAATAGCAGTTTCTACTTAAAGATAATAAATAGTCCTCCCTGACCCTGCCGCGTCCCAGGCTGCCCATCGACCAGCACTCCTTTGTTACACTAGAGGCTTTACTGCATATGTGGTAAATTGATATTTCTTAGAACCTCAAGCATCGCTTGTTTGTATATATACTCCCGGTATTTTGGGTACTCCGGTGAAAAAATGATATTCATCATGTCGTCGGCATTCACAAATTTAACCTCGTCAACCTCCCCAACCTGCATGACCACATCATCCAGAGAAACATCGCTAAAAGCCGCCCATATATCAACAAAGTTATTTTTTCTTTTGAGTCTTGTTATCATTAAAAATTTTTCAGGACAGAGGCTAATTCCCAGTTCTTCTTCGGTTTCACGAATAGCCCCTGCCAGGCTGTCCTCGCCGGATAATACAGCCCCGCTGGTTATATCCCATACGCCAGGCAGTACAGCCTTTGTCAGTGAACGCTTTTGAATAAGAAATTCACCTTGTTTATTGATAATATGAACGTGTACTACCAAATGATATTCTCCCGCTTGAAAGGCCTGACCCCGCCAAATTGTTCTGCCTGTTTTATTGCCTGTTACGTCTAAAATATCCCAAAACTCCATGTAGACCTCCAAAGGTTTGGTGTAATGCTAAATTTAGGCATGTTTATTCGCTCCACCCTTTAACCTTTTCATATGCTGTACGCCAAAAGGCTGCGCTCCGGAGTCAGGGAATACAACCGCTAACTTATCTGCAATCAGTATTCTCCACTAATTCGCCGGTGCGTACGGGTACTGTTCAATAACTCAAATGCTTTATCAGTCCGTTCCCAGGGCACATCTATGTCGGTACGGCCAAAATGCCCATAGGCGGCAACCTGCTGATAAATCGGCCGCCGGAGATCCAACTGCTCAATAATTGCTGCCGGCCTTAAGTCAAAGTTCTTGTTGATAACATCCAGTAATTCACGGTTGCTCAATCTCCCGGTACCAAAAGTATCTACGAAAATAGATATCGGTCTCGCAACCCCAATCGCATAGGCAATCTGAATTTCTGCCCGCTTAGCCAAACCGGCTGCAACAATATTTTTGGCAACATATCTTGCCGCATATGCCCCGGAGCGGTCGACCTTAGTAGGATCTTTTCCTGAGAATGCCCCGCCGCCATGCCGTGAATAACCGCCATAAGTATCTACAATAATCTTGCGTCCAGTCAAGCCGGCATCCCCCTGCGGCCCGCCAATGACAAAACGTCCGGTCGGATTTACCAGAAACTTAGTGCTGTCATCTAATAGTTGCGGGGGGACTATTTCATCAATAACCAGCCTTTTTAAGTCTGTTGCAATTTGTTCCAACTCGACATCAGGTGCATGTTGGGCTGAAATCAATATGGTTTCAACCCGCACCGGCATAAAATCTTCGTATTCAATCGTAACCTGTGTCTTACCATCAGGCCTTAAATAGGGCAACAGCCCTTCTTTGCGGACAGCAGCCAGCCGCTTAGCCAGCCGATGGGCAAAGGCAATAGGCGCCGGCAGGTATTCGTCAGTTTCATTCGAGGCGTAGCCAAATACAATCCCCTGATCACCTGCGCCAATTTTGTCCCACCTTTCGTCACTGCTGCCACTGCGGCTTTCGATTGCCTGGTTTACCCCCTGGGCAATATCTGGCGATTGCTGGTCAATCGATACCAAAACAGCCGCGGTACTGGCATCCAAGCCATATTCCGATTTGGTGTAACCCACCTTGGCAATCGTATCTCTGGCGATTTGGCTAAAGTTAACATTAGCTTTGGTAGAAACCTCGCCTGTTAACAATACCAATCCGGTATTAACGCTTGTTTCGCATGCTACCCTGGCTTGTGAATCCTGAGCCAGGATGGCGTCAACGACCCCATCGGAGATTTGATCGGCTAACTTATCGGGATGACCTTCCGTAACCGACTCTGATGTGAAGAAATAGCGTTGTTTGGACATATTATTCACTCCTAAAGAATATTCTACGAACTTAACGGACCTGTAAATCGATAAAAGAGGCTAACAGCAATAAACCATGCTGCTAGCCTCTCATTTTTTTAAGTCAGCTATCGATACAATGTGGGATTAGAACTCTCTTCTGGCAACAATAAACCGTGCAACACCGTCTGAATTATTATCGGCAATGATCCCGGTTGCTTGCTCCTTTAACTCGTAAACTGCATTTGATACCGCATAAAATTCATCACATGCTTTTAGTAGCGGGATATCATTAACATTGTCACCAAAGCCTATGATCCGGTCAAAACTGCAATAGTTGCGGATAAAGTTTACTGCATTGTACTTTGAAGCGTTGGCGCTGTATACCTCCAGATACCACAGATTCTCGGTATAAACATCATTGGAAAGCACCATGCCGATACCCTGCAGCTTTTTCAAATCAGGCACTAATTCCGATAATCGCTCTTTTTGCCCCATAAAGGCAAAATAGATCACTTTGTTATCCTTGATTTTATCAGCAAAACCGGCAATCTGTTCAAAGGATTTAGCATATTTCGTCACCCGCTCATTATGATAAGCCTTTAGGGCCGCTGTATTCAGACTCTCATAATATATCTGCAGCCGATTAGCAAAAACCGAATACATAAAGCCGGTAATTTTATGTTTCTTTATAATTTCGACAATGGTATACGCCGCAGCTGCCGGTATCGTTTCTGTCTTTATGTATGTACCGTCCAACATATCATAGATTGCTGCTCCGTTCATCAAGACAACAGGTGTATTAATCTGAACACCTGACAGTATCTTTTGGGCTGATACTGCTGTCCGTGCTGTTGCAACAGAAAAAAATCCACCACTGGCAATAAGAGAATTCAGTGTTTGCTTAGTATTCTCGCTGATCTCTTTATGGCTAGTAAGCAATGTCCCATCTAAGTCTGATATATACAAAGATTTTATTGTCACAGCGCCCCTCCCAATCAGGCAAATGCAATCCCTTGAAGCTGCAGCACATAATTACGGTATGAATACATTCATTTTAACCGGTGACAGCAGCACTCAAATAAAAAAGGCCGGGGCAGACTTACTACTGCCCGGCCTTCAGCTTGCTTACTGATCAACCAACTATTGTACACACACTATAGCATTTTCCGAAATAAATTTCAGAAACTCGCTATTTCACGTAATTAATCACGTTTTCTTTTCTGGTGGGAGCATTTACTGCTTCGATTTTCTTATAGCCCAACGCCACTGAGGCAAAGGGCTTATACCCTGCCGGTACACCTAGCTGCTGTTTGTATTTCTCATCCTGTTCGCCGCCAAACGCAAATAAGGTAAAGTCGACCCAGCAGGAACCAAGACTGATGGATTCGGCGGCTAATAATATATTTTGTGTGGCAGCCGCGCAATCAGACTCAATCATCAGGCCGTCCTCCTTGCCGAAAACAATCACGACTGTTGGCGCACCGTAAAAGATATTAAACTTTTCATTTTTAGCCATTTGCTGAATATGCTCGTTATCAATTTGGGCTGCGCCTGCTTTGGCATCAGTGTTTAGCTGATCCAGTACCTGTTTGTCCTGTATAACTGTGAAATGCCATAGCTGCTGATTCCCGGCGCTTGGGGCATAAATCCCGGCCTCCAGAACAGTCTGCAGCTCGGCCTCTGTTATTTGGTCAGGTTTGAAACTGCGCACACTTCTGCGCTTTTTAATTGTTGTTAAAACCTCGTTTACTGCCATCTGAATACCTCCCGGTTATCAATTATTTTAGAGCGTTAACCGCTTTTTGTGCCCATAAGGAATCCTGGAAAACAGCCCTGCCGACCCCAATAAGGTCTGCTTTTCCTGCTGCCAGCAATTGTTCTGCCGCCTGCACCTCAGTAATACCGCCTGTAAGGATTACCGGGATCGCAACAACTTCCTTAACCGCTGCACTAAGTGGTGCAAAATAGCCTGGTTCATTATTCCCCGGGACAATGTAGCCCGAAAATCCTCCGGAGATGTCAATCACATTGACACCGGCTTCGGCAAAAGCCTTTGCGGCAATCTGACTGTCAGCGGCGGTAGTCCCGCCTTCTGCATAGTCCGCTGCTCCCAGCCTGATGAAAATCGGGAAATCCTGACCTACAGCCGACCGGACGGCATCAATAACCTGCAGGTGAATCCTAATTCGTCCTAACACATCACCGCCGTATTCATCTGTACGCTTATTCGTCAGCGGTGAGAAAAACTGATTGAGAAAATAGCCATGGGCTGAGTGAATTTCCACCCCGTCAAAGCCGGCTTCTTTTACCCGCCGCGCTGCCGCACCAAAGTCTGCAACAATCTCACCAATCTCTTCCCGGGTAAGTGCAT
This sequence comes from Sporomusa sp., assembly GCF_035561255.1. Classification (GTDB taxonomy): domain Bacteria; phylum Bacillota; class Negativicutes; order Sporomusales; family Sporomusaceae; genus Sporomusa. Next base: position 4,329 of record NZ_DATMXX010000363.1, read on the forward strand.
GAGGTATCCCACCCTTACGGGGGTTCTTGACAGCCGAAGGCCCAACCGGAGCAACACCGGTTACCGCTGTGTCTGCCGCGCTCCCGGCATGATTAATCTGCACCACAGCTTTAGCCCCATTGCGCTGGATAATAGCTGCCAGTTCTTTTAAGCCCTCAACAACACTGTCATCAGCGATAGACAGCTGATTCTCGCTGGCTTTCCCGGCCTGCTGCACAAAGCTATGTTCAATAATGACCAGTGAGAGATAACCACCGGCGGTTTTTTCGTTATAATACTCAAGAATAGCCTTGCTGACCTTACCGTCCGGTTCCGCCTTCGAGGTAGCCATCGGCGGCATAACCAATCGATTGGACAATGTTAAAGACCCGATCTGTAATGGTTCCAGTAAATAGGGCATCCGGAAACCTCCTTCGTTGTACTTGTTTATAGGAAATAAACCCTGTAATCATCTTATCCTTTCGGATTCCTATTCACAAGTACGCACTAATTTGTGCCATAGTATCAATTTGTATACTGCCTGATACCTATTTAATTTCCTGAAGAGCCTTTTCTATCCGGGTTAGTCCCTCCAGCAGCACACTGCGTTGGGTCGCAAAGTTCAAACGGGCAAAACCTTCACCCTGGCTGCCAAAGTTTTTGCCGGGATTAAGCCCTACCCGGGCTTTATGCACCAGGAAGTCTTCCAGTTCTTTGGCATTGGTAAAGTAGGCACGAAAATCCAGCCAGGCCAGAAAAGTCCCCTCTGGTTTGACTACCTTGATGCCTGGCAGACGGTTCCGGACAAACTCGATCAACGTATCAGCATTTCCCTCAAGATATTGCAGCAGTGAATCCAGCCATTCCTCACCCTCCCGGTAGGCGGTTTCGGTGGCAACTGCCCCAAAAAGATTATTGCGATTAATATGCAATTTGGCAAACCAGGAACTGATGAGTGCCCGCCGGCGCTTGCAGGGAACAACGATAAACGAGAAATTAAGCCCCGCAATATTAAACGTTTTACTGGCAGCTATAAAGGTAACCGTCTCTTTAGCCACCGGTGTGCCAAGTGAGGCAAAAACAGTATGCCGCTGCTCCCCATAAACCAGATCATTGTGGATCTCATCTGACAGGATATCAACCTGGTACTTTTGGCAGAGTTCATATATTTTCCCCAGTTCTTCCTTGCTCCATACCCGACCAACCGGATTATGCGGGCTGCAAAACAACAATAATTTGTTATGGGGATCGGCCAGCTTTTGCTCCAGATCAGCAAAATCAATCTCATAATGACCATCTTTAACAAGCAGCGGGTTTTCCACAATCCGCCGGTCATTATCCTTAATGGATGCGAAAAACGGCGGATAGACCGGTGGCTGGATAATAACGCCGTCACCTGGCGCCGACAGGGCTAAAATGGACAGGATAATTGATGGAACAACGCCCGGAGCCAGTAAAACCCAGTCTTGTTCGATTTCCCAATTATGCCGGTGTTTAACCCAGTCAATCAATGACTGATATAACGGCGCCTCCTGGGTATTGTAAGCATAGATAGGGTGCTGGGCCCGCTCCAGCAACCTAGTTGTCACTGCGGCGGGTGTAGCAAAATCCATATCAGCAACCCACAGGGGCAACACGTCCCGGCTGCCAAACACTTTTTCCACCGCATCCCATTTACTGCTGCCAGTTCCCTGGCGGGGGATAATTGCATCAAAATCAAATATCGTTTTATTATTTACCATACCTAAATTCCTCACTTGATTTATAGTTATATATTTTAATTATACATAATTTATGTCCGGTAGTATCAAAATCTATATCGTATAATCATCAAC
>NZ_DATMXX010000364.1:0-6488 GCF_035561255.1 Sporomusa sp.
ATAATGGACATACCCTAAGGAGGATTTGCATGAACACAACAACTGAACCTATGGATAAAGAATCTGCAGCCAATCCTGCTATGCCTGCTAATTTTATTGAGGTCATAATCAATGAAGATATAAAGACTGGAAAACACGGCAGCCGGGTCCATACGCGGTTTCCGCCGGAGCCGAACGGTTACTTGCATATCGGGCATGCCAAGTCAATCTGTTTGAATTTTGGATTGGCTCTGAAGTATGGTGGCAAATGTAATCTGCGTTTTGATGATACTAACCCGACCAAAGAAGATGTAGAGTATGTGGATTCTATTCAGGAAGACGTAAAGTGGTTAGGTTTTGACTGGGATGACCGCAAGTATTATGCTTCCGATTATTTTGAAAAGATTTATGAATATACTGTTGAACTCATTAAAAAAGGTAAAGCCTATGTCTGTGATTTGTCGGCTGAAGAAACACGCCAATATCGCGGAACCCTGACTGAACCTGGCAAAGAAAGCCCTTACCGCAGCCGTACCGTGGAAGAGAACCTGGCGTTGTTTGCGAAAATGAAGGCTGGGGAATTCGCTGAAGGCAGCCGGGTGCTGCGGGCAAAAATCGATATGTCATCCCCTAACCTTAATATGCGTGATCCGGTTCTCTACCGTATTGTTCGCGCCAGGCACCATCGTACCGGCGATGCCTGGTGTATCTATCCTATGTATGATTATGCTCATCCTATCTCTGACTCAATTGAAGGTGTGACTCACTCGATTTGTACACTGGAGTTTGAGGATCACCGGCCATTATACGACTGGACGCTTGAGTCGTTAGGCATTTATCAGTGCCAGCAGATTGAGTTCGCCCGGTTAAATCTTACGAACACGATTATGAGCAAGCGTTATCTGCGGCGGCTTGTTGAAGAGGGCTATGTCAGCGATTGGGATGATCCACGGATGCCGACAATCTCCGGTTTACGGCGGCGGGGCTTTACTCCTGAAGCAATCCGGGATTTTTGTGACCGTATTGGTGTGGCTAAAAGCAATAGTACCGTAGATGTTGCTTTACTGGAACACTGTATCAGAGAGGACCTTAATAGTAAGGCCACCCGCGTTATGGCTGTGCTGAAACCACTAAAGCTCATTATTGATAATTATCCGGAAGGACAAGTAGAAGAGCTTATTGCTGAAAACAATCCGGAGAACCCTGAGATGGGTTCAAGAACAATCCCATTTTCCCGGGAAATATATATTGAGCAAGATGATTTTATGGAAAACCCGCCGAAAAAGTTTTTCCGCTTGACGCCTGGGGCTGAAGTACGGCTTAAACATGCTTACATTATTAAGTGTGAGCAGGTAGTGAAAGACGAGCAAACCGGCGAGATTGTGGCGGTACACTGCTCGTATGACCCTGATACCAAGAGTGGCAGCGGTACTGCTAACCGCAAGGTTAAGGGCGTACTGCACTGGGTGTCTGCGGCCCATGCCGGGAAAGCAGAGGTACGCTTGTACGATTACCTGTTAGTCAATAGTCAGGAACAGGAAGAAGAGGGAGAGGACACAAAGGATTTTGTGGATAAGCTCAACCCCAATTCTCTGGAAAGATTAGTTGATTGCCTGGTTGAACCAAGTATTAAAACGCCGCAAGTGGGAAGCCGGTTTCAGTTTTTACGTAACGGTTATTTTGCGGTGGACCGGGATTCGTCACCACACCTGCCGGTATTTAACCGTATTGTATCCCTGAAAGATTCATGGGCCAAGCTTGAGAAGAAATAACAGCACGAAAGACTTTTGCCTGGCAGGGATGCCGGTAAAAGTCTTTCTGCCATCTGAGAAGCGGGGTATCTTCACGTGTTGGTCTTGATAAAGTTTTTATATATAACCTTCCTGCTGCCACCAGGTTTATTTATTGCCGCTATGACCGTGCTTTGTCTGTGGCTGTACCGGCGAAAGCAGCACGGGGTATGGGCACTGGCGATACTAACAGGGCTGCTATATCTTATCTCGACCCCCCTGGTAGGTGATTATCTTATGCGTTCGCTGGAAAACCGGTACCAGCCGCCACCGCATGTCAGTGGTGATGTTATTGTGATGCTGGGGGGAGGAGCAACGGCAGATACTCCTAATGTTCATGGTACAGGTCATTTACTGGGCTTTGCCGCCAATAGGCTGCTAACAGCAGCGCAGCTACATTATATTACCGGTGTGCCTATTATTGTTTCCGGTGGGCAGGTGTTTGCCAATACCGGTAAAGAGGCTGAAATTGCTGAGCATATTCTGCGTGGGTTAGGTATTCCGGCGAATAAGATTATTGTTGAAGGGCAAAGCCTTAATACCACCGATAATGCTAAATTTACTAAAATGATTTTGGATGAACAGGGGTTTTCCAGGCCAATACTGGTGACCTCGGCCTTTCATATGGAACGGTCTGTGGCGCAGTTTACTAAATATAATATGGCAGTAACCCCATACCCTACTGATTATCAAACAAATACAAGGTTTATTTTTGAATGGTATCAACTGTGGCCACGGGCTGATGCGTTCTATAATACGCAGCTGGTGATCAAAGAATATCTTGGCCTGTTGGCTGTAAGCTGGTTTTGACGAAATTATCTGGAGGAGTGGTATTTTGAAAGTTTTACTTATTGGCGGCGGCGGTCGCGAACACGCTTTAGCGTGGAAACTGGGACAGAGCCCCCGGGTGGAGAAGATATATTGTGTGCCGGGGAATCCTGGGCTTGCGTCGCTGGCAGAGTGTGTGGATATTGACATAACTGATAATGAAGCGTTAGGCAAGTTTGCCCTGGCGCACGATATCGGGTTAACTGTGGTTGGACCTGAGTTGCCGTTGACCAACGGCCTTGTGGACCATTTGAATGCTCTCAATCTTAAAGTATTCGGGCCGTCCCGGCAGGCGGCACAATTAGAGGGCTCTAAGGCTTTTGCCAAAGAGATTATGCATAAGTACAATATCCCGGCTGCGGCCTCAGCAGCCTTTACAGATGCTGACAGTGCGATCGCTTATATTCAGAAACAGGGTGCACCTATTGTTGTCAAAGCAGATGGTCTGGCCGCCGGTAAGGGCGTTGTTGTTGCTCTGACGGTGGACGAGGCTGTTGCGGCTGTCGATATGATGATGCGGGATAAGGCCTTTGGCAATGCAGGCAACCTGGTGGTTATTGAAGAGTATCTTGAGGGAGAGGAAGCCTCGCTGCTGGCTTTTACTGATGGCCGTACGGTAGCGCCCATGATTGCCGCTCAAGACCATAAGCGGGTATTTGACAATGACCTTGGCCCGAATACCGGCGGTATGGGGACCTATGCCCCTGCGCCTGTGGTTACAGATGCTGTGCGGGCTCAAGTAACGCGGGAGGTTTTGCAGCGGGTGGTTGATGCCCTGCGTCAGGAAGGTATTATCTATAAAGGCTGCCTGTATGCCGGCTTAATCATTACTGACAAAGGACCGAAAGTTATTGAGTTTAACGCCCGGTTTGGCGATCCTGAGACACAGGTTGTATTGCCACTCCTGGCCAGTGATTTAGTCGATATTATGGAAGCCTGTGTTGATGAACGGCTGGCTGATATAATGATTGAATGGGACAACAAAGCAGCTGTGTGTGTTGTACTGGCAGCTGGCGGGTATCCGGGCAATTACACCAAAGGCGATCAAATTAGTGGTCTTGATAAGGCTGAAGCACAGGGAGCCATGGTTTTTCATGCCGGGACAGCATTCAGGAATGGCGATATTGTAACAAATGGTGGCCGGGTGCTTGGTATAACTGCTGTAGCTAGTGATATTCAGGCGGCGGTGGCTAAGGTCTACCAGGCCGTACCTGAGATAAAGTTTGCAGGGATGCAATATCGTAAAGATATCGCTCATCGGGCTTTCAACCGAAAGTAGGAGGCCGGGCGCAGAAGGAGTGCATACTTTGGATGCTGGTTTAACAGCCATTAATCTATTGGTCATTGTTGTTACTGTTATTGGTATTGGCTTAACTGCTATCGGACTACCTGGCAATTGGCTGATTTTTTTCGTTGCTTTGGCATATGGTTACCAGGAATCCTTTGTATATATGAATAACACGGTATTGCTCATTCTCTTTGGGACACTGCTTGCCGGGGAATTGGCTGAGTTTGCGGCAGGGGCGCTCGGCGCCAAAAAAGAGAATGCTTCCAGAACGGCTATAATAGCCGCTTTTATCGGTGGTATTGCCGGGGGGATAATTGGTACTGGGGTAATGCCTGGTCTGGGTTCGATTGCCGGGGCTATCGGTGGTTCTTTTGCCACTGGCTATCTGGCAGAATATGCAGCTACAGGCAACCGGGAAAAGGCAGGACGGGTAGCAAAAAGTATTGTCGTTGGTCAGGCGTTAGGGCTTATCTTCAAATTAGCGGTAGCCATCGGTATGGTGGCGTTGATTATTTCCAAACTAACATGGGCTGGGTAGACAGGAGGCAAATATGAAACGACAGCAAATACTTGATGCCGCTTATACGGTTTTTTCCCGCAAGGGCTATCACCGTGCTACTGTTGATGAGATTATTGCCTTGGCTGACACCGGCAAGGGCACAGTATATAACTATTTTGTCAGTAAGGAACAACTTTTTTATACCCTGATCAAAGAACGCAGCGCAAAATTTGAAGCTGAACTCGATATGATTGCCGCTCTTGCTGAACTGCCATTAATCAAAATTAAAAAAGCGATTAAGATGTTTTTGGGGTTTTATGTTGCCAATGCCGATTTATGGCGGGTACTGATGCATGAGATGCGTGGATTAGGCCACGAAGAGGCATCCAGCTTTACCGAGGCTCAGCGAGAAAAATACCGGGAGAGATTTGTCCATACCATCGGTATACTGGAAAGCATTTTGCAAGAAGGTATTGAGCAGGGAGCTATTCGCCAATGTGACGTACATAAGGCAGCTCACGGTTTGTTTAGTGTCATTGTAATGATGGTTTTTCAGGGGTTTGTCGGTGCGCAGGATGATTCGATTGAATCGGCAGCAAACAATATCGCCGATATTTTTCTCTATGGTGTTGTTGAACGGTAATAACGCCTAAGAAAAACCGCTGGGAGGTCTTTTGGCTTTGCGCATATCAGATAATCCTGGAATACAAAGGAATGGTTTTACTTTTGGCATTGCCCCAAAAGTAACAAAAAGTCTAGGCCCGAAGCCTCCAAAAGCTGAAAAGCCGGACAGTATTCCTAAAATCCGTAAACTCGCTACGCTCAAACAGTACGAATTTCTTAACGGATTACCGCCCGGCTTTTCTCCTGCGGAACGCTTTTTCCGGCAAAGGCCGTGGGGGACCGAGGTTGCGGGGCCGTATCCTTGCTCAAGCCGAGCATTGACCTTGCCTCCCCTTGTTTTATAAGGACTTTCAGCCTCTCAAAACTTATAAATTCTGATACATTAAAAAAGGCTTGAACCCTTCTTATGAAAGGTTCAAGCCTTTTGAATACATCTAGAATGCGGGTACGATTGCTCCCTGATATTTTTCATTAATGAACTTTCTGACCTCTTCAGAGGTTAGGGCTTTGGTCAGTTTTTGGATTTCGGGGCGGTTTTCGTCCCCTTTGCGGACAGCCAGGATATTAACATAAGGAGAGTCTTTTTGCTCAATAAAGAGGGCGTCTTTGGCAGGTACAAGTTTTGCTTCAAGGGCATAATTGGTGTTGATGACTGCTAAAGCGACGTCATCAAGTGAGCGGGGCAGTTGTGGCGCTTCAAGTTCGCGAACCTTAACGTTTTTGGGGTTTTCAGTAATGTCTTTCACGGTGGCATTAACGCCAGCGCCGTCTTTCAGCTTAATAATGCCGGCTTTGGCCAAGAGCGCTAATGCGCGGCCGCCATTGGTAGGATCGTTAGGGATGGCGATTTGCGCACCGCTTTGTAAGTCATTCAGGTTTTTTACTTTCTTGGAGTAAATGCCCATCGGCTCAATATGTACGGCTGCAGTATAGGTCAGGTCAAGCTTGCGCTCGCTGCTGAATTTGGTTAGATAGGGGATATGCTGAAAGAAATTAGCGTCAAGTTCTTTCTCAGCAACAGCAACATTCGGACGGACATAGTCGCTCATTTCTACAATAACCAGGTTGATGCCTTCTTTTTCAAGGGCCGGTTTAATCACATTAAGTATTTCGGCATGTGGCACAGCAGTAGCGCCAACCTTAATAGTCTTTTTTTCCGAAGCTGAAGGAGCTGGGGTTTCCTTGCTGCCGCAGCCGGATATAAAAGTGGATAAAGCCAATAATGCGGTAACCAGTACTAAAGTAAACTTTTTCATAAGAATATTCCTCCTAAAAATGAAGTACAATTAAAAAAACTACCCGGTCCTCCCTCCGTGAAAATAATTAAAGCCTCTTTCGCAGTGCGAAGAGGCTTGTTGTCCAGTTCTTCATCTGCCAGGATTTAATCCTGTTGGAATTGGCACCGTTCGCATCTGCGATGGTTGCCGCGGCGTCATGGGGCCATTTCCCTCAGCCAGCTCTTGATGAGTAATATTTAATT
>NZ_DATMXX010000365.1:0-30471 GCF_035561255.1 Sporomusa sp.
ACCTTGTATTTCTATCGCTTTATAGTTATAATTACTACTAAAATGTAATACTATGAGAGCCGACCAGACAACCGGAGGCCCGTCTACTGAACAACTGTAGACAGGGCCTTTTCTTTTATATTTTTGTATTGTTGTTTCTTAAAATAAGGATGGCTGAGGAGGAGGCTGAATATGCGTTTAGAACAGTTATATCACATTATCGAGGTTGCTCATTGCAAATCTATCTCCCTGGCTGCTGAACGTGTCTTTATTTCGCAGCCGGCTATTAGTGCTTCCATCACCAAGTTAGAGGTTGAGCTGGGGGTTAATCTTTTCAAACGCACAAGCCAGGGGGTCTACCCAACAGAGCTAGGGGAGTCTGTTATCCAAAAGGCCATGGAGATTGTTGATAAAATTGAAGAAATAAAAGGAATTACCAAAACAAATGCCCTGGCATTAAACGGCACGATCAATGTGGCAGCAGACCCCAGCATCTGCAATACGATCCTGGTAAACGCCTTAACCACTTTCAAATACCGGCATCCCAATGTTCATGTCATGCTGAAAGTGGGTGAATCCAACAATATTCTCCATGATGTCCAGTCAGGAAAGATTGACTTCAGTATTATTTTAAAAACCGATGAACTTGTCCAGACAAAAAACATTCACGCTAAAGAGTTATTTCAGGATGACTTTATTATTCTCACCGGGAAAGATTCGCCCTTGGCAACAAAAAAAGCCGTATCCCTGGATACAGCCTTACAGCAACCGTTAGTCCTGTATAACACGCAATATGTAACCAATTGTGGCCTGTCGGAGCTATTGAGCAGACATAGCCCCTTAAAAATTGCTTATCGTTTTGATGATTTTAAAATAATAGAAACCGTTGTAGCGTCAAGCACCTGCATTGCGTTTGCCCCCAAATTTATGACTGAGTATTATCTGCAAACAGGTTCTATTATCCCCATACCCATTAAGGATAACCCGGTAAAAGCCTCGTTTGTCATTATCTGGACCCGCAGCCACCATCTGTCTCTTGTTGAAAAAGAGTTTATCAACACCGTGAAATCATTGTGCTCGATGTGCGAGTTTGTAACATGATTTTTCAGGATTACTGACAACAAACAGGGTACCTATTATAATGATGACAGCACCAAGAAATAAGGCAATCGTTAACTGTAAGCCGGAAAACAGCCATTCAAAAAAGATAGCCCATAAAACATAGGTAATATTAAGACTCATCGCCCTACCAACGCCGATTAGGTGCATGGCCCGGTACCACATCAAATATGACCCCGCACCAGCCAGGGCGGTTACTGCTATATACCAAAAAGCTTTAGCAGTAAGGGCCTCAATGAGAACCTGATAGGGTATCTCGCCCAGCAAGGGAAAGATCACAATCAGGAATACAAGAAACGAGGTTGCCTTACGAATGCCAACAGCAATATCCGGGTTAATGGCATGCATACCGTAAGTGGAGATCACCCCCTCTAACGCCCAGCCAACCGCGGCCAGCATCGAGAATCCGATTCCCACATAAAAAGCAGGGACATTGCCAGCTGGTGGCAGGTATCCGATCATACCGGCACCAAGCATTGATAACAATATCCCAACCCAAACACGCAGCGGTATCCTTTCTTTAAGAAAGATTGCCCCCAGGATAGCCCCTATCGCCGGATATGCGGCCGTAATGGCGGCTGCACAGCCGGCACCGGCTAAGTGAATACCCAGCAAATTCGCGGACATCCCGACAGGCCCGCCCATAATGCCGGCCAGTACCACGATCCCGGCCTTTTTTGTCTGCAGCACCCGGCGATATTCCTGCCAGCCGCCATTCACAAGGTTCGTAAGCAGCACCCACAAACCGGCAAAGCCATCATGGATACAAGCCCCCACCAAAACAACGGTAAGGGGGCTTATATGATTTGAGAATGGCTCCAGGGTTAGGTTTATCCCCATAAGTACCCCGTCCAATCCCCACAATACCCCGGCAGCCAGCCCCAGCCACATCCCTTTTTTAGCAAGTGCCCCGTTACTTGCCTGTACAGCCGGGGCGATTCTTATATCCATTGTTTTCTCCACTCTCTGCCAGGTCAGCTGTGTATCTGCCCAATTAAATACTGGCGCATATCATTAAACTCCTTTGAGGATCGCAGCCGGCTGAACGAATGCTCCGGCCGGCGCAGCAGCGGATTGGGGAAATCCTTCACGATACGACCGGGATTAGGGTGCATAATGATAATCCGCCTAGCCAGCAATAATGCTTCGTCTACATCATGGGTAATAAACAACAGGCATTTACGTGTCTTTTGCCAAATATCATACAGATTTTTTTGCATCGTCTCCCGGGTGAAAGCATCCAGTGCACTGAACGGTTCATCCAGTAAGATCATCCGGGGATCTGTGGCAAGCGTCCGGGCAATGGCCGCCCGCTGCTTCATTCCCCCTGACAGCTGAAAGGGCAGGAACTTGGCAAAGCCTTCCAGGCCAACCAACTGGAGATAATGTTCAACCAGCTCCTTACGCTTTTCTTTGCCCACCTGTTTCATTTTTAACCCGAATTCAATATTCTTCTCAATACTTAACCACGGAAACAGGTTGGGATGCTGAAAGACTACCCCCACCTGCGGGTCCGGCTTGCTATGTATTTTACCGTCCACAGTAATCGTACCGGTTGTCGGTTTTAGATACCCGGCAATAATATTAAGTAAAGAAGACTTGCCGCAGCCGGACGGCCCCAGCACACAAACAAAATCATCCCCGGTAAGCTCCAGGCTGATGCCTTCCAATGCCTGAATATCTGCTGCAGCCTGAGAGTATCGCAAGCTAATGCCATCCAGCTGAATCACCGGCAGCTCGGCTAAAAAATCATGTGTACCCTGCAGTAGACTTTGATCATTGCAAGACATCGTAATCCCTCCTATTTTTTCCCCTCATACAGATCATTGCGAATAGCCTTCTGGTATACCGTTAAATCAGGGGCACTTGTGATTGTTTTTTGTTCAACCAGAAAATCTGCTGTACTCTTTAACAATTTAGCAAATTCACCAGGCTGGCCGGGCGTTCCGAAATACTTAGCCTCGGTTTGCTGGGAAGCATCCAAAACAATGATCTCATTCATAGCTTTCAGGCTGTCTTCTGCCGATAACCCTAATTCTTTCGACAAGGCTTTGGCCGATTCTTGCGGATGGTCCCGGTAATAGTGCACGGCTTCATCAAGTACGGCAATATAGCCTTTTACAACATGGGGGTATTGCTTGACAAACTCACTGTAGACAATACCAAACTCGCCTGTTAATCCCCCTTTATCAGCTACATCTTTAGAGGTAATAATGACTTTACCGCCACCGGCGATCAACTGGGCCTGTGTCGGCTGCCAAACATAACCGCCGGCAATATCGCCTCTGTGCCAGGCTGCCAATAAATCCGGCATTTGCATATCCAGTATCGTTATCTCAGCAGGGTTAACCCCTTGCTGTTTCAATGCAGTTAATAGACTAAAATGGGACGTAGACCCAAAGGCTGTGGCAATCTTCTTCCCTTTTAGATCCTGGAGACTGTTAATCCCGGCATCTTTCTTGACCACCAGCGCTTCACTCACACCGATTACATCATGTAAATAATACACCTGGTATGGCAGCCCTTTGGCAATACCGGCAGTCCCCGGTGGTGTGCCAATTAACCCAAAATCAATGGAGCCGCTGGCAATCGCCGTATTGATATCCCGCCCTGAGTCGAACTTCAGCCACGAAATTTTAACCTCCGGGAACTTCTTCTCTGCCAGCCCCAGCGCTTTAGCAAGCAATTCACCATTCGGGCTCACCTGGTAGCCAATGCGGATCTCTTTAGGCAAGGCCTCCTTGCCTGCTGGTGCTGCAGCCTGTTTGTTATCACCGCTGTTTGAGCAACCAGCAAGCAGCAGCAGGGCCCCTGCCAACATTAGAATCAACAAACTTTGCAATCTTTTTTTAATACTCATAACCACTTTCCTTTCCAGCTTAACGCTGAGACAAATAATAATATAAACTTATTCCTTACCAACCCATGGTGAAGTACGCCGCAACACCGCACGGATGCAACTGTCCAACAAGATGGCTATCACCCCCATTATGATAATCCCCACGTAAATAATGTCATTGCGAAGAAACTTGCTGGCATCCAGCACCATCCAGCCAACCCCTGAAATAGCGGCTACCATCTCAGCGGCTACCAGGGTTGAATACGCCACGCCGACCGAGGTGCGTAACCCTGTCAGTAAATCTGGCAAACACGATGGAAAAACGACATAAACAAGCAAACGCCAATTAGAGGCCCCCAACGATTTCGCCACATTAATGCGATCCCCCGGTATACACTGCACACTATATACCCCGGCAATAAACAAGGGCGGAAAGGCGCTTAAAAACAGGAGCGCCACCTTGGAAACATCGGTAATGCCAAACCATAACACCAGCAGGGTATAATACGCCAGCGGCGGCAGCGGGCGGTAAAACTCAATAAAGGGATCAAATAATGCCATCAGCAGCCGTGAACTGCCGCAAAGAATCCCCAGCGGTATCGCTGTCGCCAAAGCCAGCACCAGCGCCAGAAACAGCCGCTGCATGCTTGCCAGGATATGATAGTACAGGCTGTGGCCTTTGTAGCCTTCCCGGAGAATATCGGTAAAAGCGGCCCACACCAGTTCCGGCGACGGTACAAAAACCGGGTTAAACAGCTGAAACCGGCTGCCTATTTCCCAAAATCCGAAAGCAACCACTACAGCAGAAATAGATACACCTTTATATAGCCACTCCTGCGGCAATATCAGCTTGTTTCTCAGTGAAGCCTTGTTTCTCTGCATCCTCTTACCATCCCTCATCAAAGCTTTGATCAGGCTGACCAGTAACCGGAGTACAAATAGAAAAGGCCTTCAACATATTGCACTCTGCACAATATAAGAAGGCCTCTGGTTATCCAGTCAGCTTACTTATGATTTTTTTATAATTATATCTAAACTACACCTTTTCCTGTCAGCCGTCAACAGGTTGCCTCCCGTATTCCGGGTCGGACCTCTGGCTGGCGCAATCAACAGGAGCAACACCCTGTACAATCGCTATGGATCACTTCCTTTTTGCCGGTTTCAGCAGCTGCACACCCCGTGTCCAGTACCCTGTCAATCACAGCAACTAGTACCTCTTTGGGATGCACCCCGCCGATCCGTTCCCGCACCTCACCCTTGTTAAAAAGCAGTAAATGAGGTATCCCCTGTAACCGGAAGCGTTGGAACAGTGGTTTATATTTATCCACGTCTACCCAGCACACATTTAGTCTATGGGCATTCTCGTCAGCAATGGCAAGGATAACAGGGGCTAACTCCTTGCATATTTTGCAGCGTTTTGATCCGAAAAAGACCAGCGCCGGCAGACTGCTGTCAAACGTAAATTCATCAAAGTTCTCTTCGGTCACCTTCGTCATTACATTTCCTCGCATAAAAATGTCTCATCCTCTTTTAGTCTATATACTATTACCGATCCAGCAAAGCCTGATAAATGACCCCGCCCTCGACATTCCTGGGCATGGGGGCTGCCGTTAAATGACAGATAGTAGGCACCACATCCACCATCCGTACCCGCCTATGCAAGATCTCGCCTTGTTTTACCCCTGCCCCCACCATCATAAACAGCGCCTTCATTGAACACCCCAGCAGCGTATGATTGCTTAGTCCATTCCCGTGGCACCGGGTAAATTCGGGTTCCAGAATATAGAAGATATCGCCGCAATTAGGCCCGCCCAGACCAACAGCCTCCATATCGTTCCGGTTCATCGCAAAGGCAACCACCCGCCTGCCGGTATGCGGATCACGATAGCTGTATAAATCATCAATGATTTTTTCAACCAGCTTGTCATACTCGTCCGGCTCCACACTCCCTTGCGGGTCCCGGCCTTTAAGATTAATATAGATAAAGGTAGCCCGCTGAGCAACCGCTTTTGTATTGGCCCAGTCAATCTCAGCTTTCCCATTAACATCTTTTAGTTTGGTATACCCCAGCTGCCCCATAATGCCGACATTAATCCCCCACATATCGCCAATCAGGGGATGCTCGGTTGCAGGGTTTTTGCCAACCCCGCCATGATCGGAGGTAATAATAATGGTTGTATCCGCATCCAGCCGTTTCAGCATCTCCCCGACAAAATCATCACTGATTTCATAAATCTTCACAATCAGTTCCTGATATCGCTTGTATTCGGCAGAGGTTTCCGGGAAGATATAATCCAGATAGAAATGATTGAACATATCAATCCCATGCATGTGGGTATAAAAAAGGTCCCACTCTTTATGATCCAGCAGATAGTTCATCGCCTCAACATGCCACTGATACATCTCCCTGACTGAATCCAGTAGAATACTGTCAGCCAGCGGATTCAACCGGTCATAGTTTACCGGTTGCAGCATCGGTCCCACTTGCTCATACAGCTCCTGCCCGATTTCAGCAGGGTAAAAATATTTACCCCCAGTCAGATCCAGGGCGAAGGAATAGTAAATGGTCAGCGAGCTTCCGTCAGGGTTCATAGTAAGAACCCTGATTTTATAAGCTACCGGCGTGTCTTTGCCATTCACGGTAAAGGTGTCATGGATCCAGCCGCTCCACTCATTGACCAGAGCCTCACCCAGTGCCTGTTCTGCCTGTTTACTGCGATAAATGCTGATTTTATTATAGGTTTTACCGTCGGCGGCAGTCAGTAAGCCATAGCGCCGGGCTTGCCCGCTATTCACCGGCAAAACGACTTCCCGCGCCCCGGCCGGAGGGTTTTTCCAGCCGTTGGCCGGTTTGATCGGTGTTATCACCTGATCTGCATTGGGGATATCTGCAGATAGCTCCCCATCCTCGACTGATGTTACAAGCCCTGGCTGTGTATAGCCATAACCCTCGTATTCATCCTTGCTGATATCTGCCTTGAGGGAGGATATGTCGCCCTCAACCCGGCAATCTGTACCGCTGTTATCGATTACATGAGGAATCTCCCGGATCGGAAAATCGCCCTCTTTACATTCATACACTTTTTCATAATCAATATAGCCCCGTAAATTAGTATAGATACTTGTACCATCTACATAGATCGCCTGATCTGTAGTCGGCGGCCAGGCGGTTGGATAGTTAAACAATATACTCTTCTTGCCGGCCCTGGCAAAAGCATCCCACACCGTTTCCGCTTTCAGCAGCTCCGAATTCCAGCCATAATCCATCATATCCAGCTCATTGCCCAGGGTGTGATTCCAGAAGCAGGTAATCCCGTGAGTATTTGGCCAGGCGCCTGTTGCCAGGGTAGCCCAGTTGGGCGGAGTAATCGCCGGTAAGACACCCTGCATATCCAGTTCCGGCGTTGTTGCCCCCTGATCCATCACCCTTTTCAAATTAGGCAGTTTGCCTGCTGCAATATATTTTTTAATTAATGCCGGATCGGCCCCATCCAGCCCTAACATCATAACCTTTTTTGCGGCTCCATAACTGCTTGCCATTTCTTTTCCTCCCGAATGCCTAGTTATTAATACTATCCTTACGGTCTCTCATCCCAATTACTACCATTATAAAAGTAACATCCGGTCTTGTGAACTAGCGCTTTTCTATACCCGGTATAAAAATATATTATAGGCCCGATAAACATAAAGCCCTGCCAAATCAACATCATCTGGCAGGACTTTCGCTTGTACCCGGGCAAACTTACCCAGAACCTTTGCAAACTAAATAATATCTTGGTTACACTGGCAATAACCAGATTATCTAAGGGCACTGGCTCTGCGTCCATCAACAAGACACAACCACCGTCCCCTTGTCTCCTCGCGGCACTGCTGTTAATCGATCAGCGCCGCGAATCTTTGCAGCAGCCTTGTCCCAAAGGGATGTTCCTGCACCGTATTCCGGAGTTCCGCCACATTATAACCGGCCTTAACAAGCTGCTCCTGTTCAATATCAAAATACATGCGCACAATCTCGGCGGTAAATTCCGGATGAAATTGCACGCCCCACAGATGGCCGTGCAGGGAGTAGCCCTGATGCGGCTCAAAGCTGTTGCAGGCTAAAACCCGAGCGCCGGCCGGCAGCGTTATAACCGTTTGCGCATGCAGCGCATGCCCCTGAAAAGCCGCAGGCAAAACCTGAAACAGGGGATCGTGTTCCCCGGCGGCCGTAAGCGTTATCCCGACGGTGCCGTTTTCTTCCCCGCCGGGATGATAGGCCACCGTGCCGCCGTAGGCGTGGGCGATAAGCTGATGCCCATAGCAGATGCCCAGGGTCGGGACGGCTTTCGCGGCAATTTTCCGCAGCCAGCGCGCCGTATATTCACTCCATTTATCCCCGTCGGTAACCATCGCCTCCGACCCGGTGATGACAATCCCGGCGAGGGACTCAGCCGCCGACAGTGCCTGGCCGTCATAAACAGAGGCCACGATGACCCGCTTGCGGGAAACCGCCATCCCCGCCAAAATTAACTCGTCAAAATCACCGGTCTTGTCCCGGATGGAAGGATAAGTGGTCCCGGTTTTAATAATCAGCAGTTTACGCATCGTTACCTTCTCCAGTCACTGTTGTTGCAGGGTTAAATAGCGGCTGCCTGGCCGCGTACCTCGCCCGTTTCCAGCGCCAGCAAATAGTCGGCCCATTTTGCCGCCCATTCCCGGAGTTCGGTATCGCCAAGCGGTGAAGGCACCTTGGATTCGGTAGTATCGATAATGCTTTGGGCCAGGCGGCCATAAACCCTGGCCTGCTCTGAGCCGGGAGCGGCTTCCACCGCGGTTTTCCCCTGCAGTTCCGCCTGCGTTACGGTAAGCGAGCGCGGGATATATTCAACCACACGGGTTTGCGTTCTGGCCACAAAATCATCCACGATATCTTTGGCATAGGGGGTATTGATCGAGTTGGCAATTAAGCCGCCCAGCAGCGCGCCGCCGGAATTGGAGTATTTTTTTATCCCTTTAAACAGGTTGTTGGCGGCATAAATCGCCATAAAATCGGCCGACGACACGGTAAAAACATGCTCGGCAATGCCCTCGCGGATCGGGACAGCAAAACCGCCGCACACCACATCCCCCAGCACGTCATAAATGATGACATCCAGGTCCAGCTCCTCATAGACTTTGAGCTGTTTCAGAAGCTGCACCGCGGTAATGATCCCGCGCCCGGCGCAGCCCACCCCCGGGGCCGGACCGCCAGCCTCAACGCAATAAATGCCGTTGAAGCCCTTAAAGACAACATCTTCCGGTTTGACCTGGTTTTTTTCCCGTAAGGTATCAAGCACTGTCGGGATATAGGTGCCGCCCCGCAGTGTATTGGTCGAATCGGCTTTCGGATCGCAGCCGAACTGCATCACCTTCAGCCCCAGTTTCGACAGGGCCGCACTGATATTGGATGTGGTTGTTGATTTGCCAATACCGCCTTTCCCGTAAATTGCAATCTGTTTGATCTTCTTGGCCATTGGTCCCCCTCCTGCATTCCCTAATAGGTAAGACTGTTTACAAATACCCTGTCAAAATCGTCATATTGAGACAACTCAACCACTTCAATCTCCCTGACCAGCTGCGCCAGTTCCTGCCGGAGCTGCCGGCTGCAGAGCAAGGCCATGCCGCCTGTCTTCGAGGTGTTGCCGACAAAACTGATTTTACCGGCGAACTCCGGGGGCAGCAGACCGATATTGAGAAGACTCTCCGCCCGTAAATGATAGCCAAACGAGCCGGCGATCAGCACCCGGTCGACAGCGGCGGCTTGGGCCCCCTGGCTGCGCAGCAGTAATTCAATCCCGGCCCTGATCGCGCCTTTCGCCAATTGAATCTGACGCAGGTCTTTCTGGGAAAGGTATACATCCCCGGCCACGCGGAAGGCGGGTTTACCCTCTATGGTAATCAAGCGGCCGGCCAGTTCACCCGGGAGCTTGTCCGCCGGGGCGAAGCGCCCGTTCCTGGCGACAACCCCGTGTTTGACAAGCTCGCCGGCAATATCCAGCAGGCCGCTGCCGCAAATCCCCGTCGCCGGGGCCTGGCCGATGGTAGTGACCTGCCACTGGCCGGCTGCGGTAATCTCGGCATGTTCCACCGCCCCCAGCGAGGCGCGCATGCCGCAAGCGATATTCATGCCCTCGAAGGCCGGGCCTGCGGCCGTAGAGGCGGCGGAAATCCTGCCGTTGTTGGCCAGGGCCAGCTCGCCGTTGGTGCCGATATCAACAAACAGCGATACTCCCGGCTGCTCCTTAAGCTCCACCGCCAACAGGCCGGTACTGATATCGGCCCCTACATAGGCGGAAATGATCGGCGGCAGGTAGACTTCCGCACTGTCGGCCGCTGCCAGCAGGCAGTCCCCGGCCGGCAGATAGCAATCGCCGCCAATAACGGGTGTATAGGGATACTTCCCCAGCGATTTAGGGTTGACGCCTGTTGCCAGGTGCAGCATGCAGGTGTTGCCGCTATAGACAATCTCATAGACGTGCCTGGCATCAATGCCGGCCTGGGCCGCCGCTGTTTTCAGCAAGCGGGAGATTTCTGCCGCCAGGCTTTGATACAACAGGGCCAGCCCTGCTTCCCCGGCGGCAAACTGAATGCGGGACAACACATCCTGGCCATGCAGGCTTTGCGGATTGAGGGCCGAAACAGACGCCAGTTCCCGCCCGCTGATCAGGTCGGCAATGGCCAGCACCAGCGTCGTTGTCCCGATGTCAATGACCGCGCCGTAACAGGCCCTGCCGGTATCCCCCGCCTCCTGCGCCAGCACTCGCCCGTCTTTTTCCACGACCGTACAGCCGGCAGGCGCATCATAACGTTTGGTCACTGCCGGCGCATGGGTAACGTGCCGGGAATTGCCTGTTGTTAAAATCGCCAGACCGGCTTCCGGGCCTGCTAACAGTTCTACGGTAATATCCCCGTGAACTTCAGCCAGACAGGCCAGTACCAGGCCCTGCTCCTCCAGCCCGGCGGTTATGCAAGCGTCCGACCGTCGGACAAGCCGGGAAAGATAGGCCGGCGCAACCCGCACCTTGCACTCACCACAAAAACCGCTGCCGTTGCAGGGCGATTCAAGCAGGACACCGGCCTGGCGGGCTGCTGCCAGAATCGTTTGCCCGGCGGCGGCCGTAATGGTAACTGCCGCCGGTAAAAAGGTAATAACATGCATAGTATAATCTGCCTTTCTGTTTTACGAATTAAGCAAACTGCTTTACGGTGCCGGTCATGGCCTGAATGTTGGCTATTGAAGTCGATGTACTCAGCCCGCAGGCCGGCGCGATAATATTGATGCCGTCACGAACCAGGCGTTCGGTTTGGGCAGCAACGGTGTCACTGCTGCCCAGCTCCAGCAAATAAGTACTCAGGTTGCCCATCGTGGTAAGCTGCGGAAATTCGGTCTGTAAACCGCGCAGATTGACTATGGCATCGGTGCTGATAACATTGGGGCGCAACGACGGGAGCAGGTGTTTGACAGGTTTCATATCACCGCAGATATGCAGGATGGCCTGGCCGCCACCGGCCTGGATGTCTGCAATCACCTTATTCAGGTACGGCACCGCATATTCGGCAAACATTTTCGGGCCTAATATTTCACCGGTGGCCGTAGGGTCGGCAATCGAAAAAATCTTCACGCCATTATCCTGCAGCAGGCGGGCATACCGGCTTAAATGCTCACTGACGTACGCCATGACCCGGTGGGCATTGCGCGGGTCCTTACGCAGCTCTTTTAAAAAAGTCATCGGCTCAACAAGCGAAGCCGCCGTGCTTACCGGGCCTGTCAGGTTGCCGATCACCGGGATGTCCTGCTGGCGGCTTAACTGGTAACCGGCCTGAACAACAGTGCCGATCCGGCCATCCTGCAACACCTTGTCATGATCTTTCACAACCACTTCACGCACCGAGGAAAAAACCTCACGGGCAATCTTAGGCTCGCACCCCAGTGTACCCAGATCGACCGCCGAACCCAAAACCTCAGCTTCCACCGTCATGCAAAAGGGAATACCGATATTTTCAAAGCCGGTATATTGCTGCACATCGCGGGCCAGCGCCGCCATCAGGGACGCATCGCTGTGGGCCGCAGGCAGCACATGGCCGGTCGTATTCATAATGTCCACAATGGCGGCGTTCATCATGCCGCCCGGACACACCACCGGCGGCCGGTCTACCGCCTGCCCGGAAAAGACACGCTGCAGTCGTTCGGTGGGAGAAAGCGCACCACTCATAGCTAACCCTCCTCCTTTTCCTAATCAAATGCTGCCATAAATCGAGTTTCCCCCATCTGGTCAAATAGCTGCCGGCAGCTCTGCCGCGCCGAATTGCCTGACCTGGCGCACCGCCGCCGCGGCATTGACGCAGTAGCTGTCCGCCCCGATTTTATTGGCAAAAGCCTGGGATACAGGCGCGCCCCCGATCATTACCTTGAAGCAGTCCCGCAGGTTCTGCTGGTTGAGCAGCCGCACGACCTCGGCCAATCCGTCCATGGTGGTCGTCATCAGTGTCGATATCGCAATAATCTGCGCCTCTTCCCGGACAGCCCTGTCAATAAAGGCTTGCGGCGAAACATCCCGCCCCAGGTCGATCACCTCGCAGCCGGCTGTTTCCAAAAGGATTTTCACTAAATTTTTCCCGATATCATGCGTGTCGCCCTGGATAACGCCAATGACAATTTTTTGTTTGCTGCCCTTGCCGGCCTCAGCCCGCAGGTGCGGCTTTAAAACGGCCAGGCCGGCATACATGGCGTCCGCGCACAGCAGGAGCTCAGGAATAAAATACTCTTCCTCCTCAAATAACCGGCCGGCAGTCTCCATGCCGCCCGCCAGCCCCCGCTCGATCGCTTCATAGGCGTCATAGCCCCGGGCAATGACCGTTTGGGCTATTGCTGCCGCCTCTTCCTCTTCCATGTTGACCACAGCCGCAGTCAGTTGCCGGTATATTGTTTCTTTATCAGTCATCTTTCCTTCCTCCTTTGCAATCACCTTTACCGGTCTTTGACGATAACGCTGAACAGGTCTTCCATCAGGTTCAGGCCGCCCTCATAGCCGGCATAGCCTTTTTTTATCACAACGCGGTTGCCGACCGGGTAGCTGACAGTCAAATGCCCGGCCCCGATCGCCTGGGCAAACTCCCGTTCCCAGGCGCTGCCAATCACAAAAGCCGGGCTGAACGCATCATAGAACTGCTCGCCGCGGTTGACCGGCCAATGCTGTCTGAAGGCTGTTTTGATCTCGGTCGCATCGGTTTCATAAACCACTGTTGCCTGATAGCCGGACCGGAGCTGCCGCAGCTCCTGTTCCAGCCGGCTTTGCTCTTCCTCATTTAATTCGTCGGTAACCACCGTCAGCTCCGGCAGCCAGCCCAGATCATCAGCCAGAAACTTTGTCAGCGCCACCGCATAGTTGGCATCGCCGACAACCACCGCATACCGCTGGAAATCCAGGTCGCTGTAGGCATCGGCAATCCTGTCCACATAGGAGTAGTAGCTTTGAGTTTCCTCCTGGATCAGCTGGTGAACCAGACCGGGATCAAGCTGCAGCGCCTCGCCGGTCTTACGCAGAAATTGCTCTGTGGCGGCAGGTCCGACCGGCAGGGCTGTCGCCAGATATAGCACACCGTGAATCTCTTCAAATTTATTCGCAGCTTCCCGGCCATATATCTGAGATACCACAATATTCAGGGCAGCGTCCCCGGCATGTTTAATGGCCGTCAGCGTATCCTGCTCCGTGAAAAATGAATTTACCTCCAGCCCCAGTTTTTCCAGCAGGCTTCTGATTTGCAGCAGATTGCCGCGCCAGAAGGCATCCTGTCCTGGCACAATCCCCCAGATATTCACTTTATTGCTGACTTTTTCTGTTTTTTGCTCAACAAAGTCACGGAACAACGCAGTCAGCACCAGGTCATACCCCCGGTAGCCGTTGCCTCTGACGCCGCCGGTTTCCGCACCGATAACCGGCGCACCGGCCGCGCGGTACTCTTTGACCACCGATTGGATATCATCCCCGATAATATCGGTCATGCAGCCTGTCAATACGACATAAAGCCCGCCTTCAACAATCTGCAGCGTGTTTTTGATCTGTTCCTCCAAACGCTCCGAGCCGCCAAACACAATATCGGTTTCCTGGACATTGGAGCTGGGTACAGCTAACCCGCCGCAATACCCGGCCCCCAGATAACCGGTACTGCCTAATTGATTCCAGTAAATACTGCCGCCACAGCCCATAGAGCTATGTAAAACCGCGATGGCGCCAGGCAATGCTCCCACTGTCAGCGCCGCTCCCCCCAGCGCGCAGAAAGAGCGCGGCCGCTCGATAAATTTTTCATTCATGTCTCAATGTCTCCTTGCCTGATATACTTGAAGGGGTCCTGACTGTACCAGTCCTGCTGATAAGGCTGCCGTACATGCTGCTGCAGATTCCTGACAAACGCGGTGTTTTTCAGCAGCCGGGTGATCCGCCGGGCGATATCATAAGCACCGGCATAGCCGTTATAGACATTGGGACCGCCATAGATCGGCAGCACCGACACGCCGGCCTTGGCCGCCCACACATTATCGGCGACATGCCCGAGATATACCGCCGGTTTGACGCGTGCAATCAGATTGACGGCCTCAAAGGGCTGGGCAGTGGCAACATTGGTTTTGAGATCAGGATTCATCACCACCAGTTTTTCCAGTTCCACTTCGCCGAACCGGTCGAAATGGTAGGGCCGGACGGCCACCACCTCCATCCCCAGTTCCTGCAGCCACACGGCAGTTGCCAGCGTCCTGACCTCGCCGGCGCTGATCATGACCTTAACCCCCTGCAGCCTGGCCTTGAAGGGCGCTAAGGCCTGGTTCAGGTCATAAGTTTCCTTGGCAATTATTTTTTCGGCCACAGCCTCCAGGCCAAAAAACCGGGCGATCTGCCTAAGCCAGATGCTGGTATTGTTCATGCCGATCGGCATCTGGCCGTGAAGATAGGGAACCCCGTATCTCTCCTGCAGATGAGTCAGGAAATAGTCGTCATGGGTCGGGCACACGCTGATCGACAGCGCGGCCTCTGTGGCCAGCTGAAACGCCTCCGGCCTGGCCTCACAGGGAAAAGCATTGGCCTCCAGCCCAAGCTTGTTCAGCAGCCGGACCAGCTCCCGCTGATCGCCGCCGGTCATTGAGGAAACATTGAGCAAATTGACCAGCCGGCTGCGGCGGATCTTTTCTTTGGCTCTGTCCAGGGCATCCTCAAGGGCAGGGGTTCTTGCCGGTTCGCTGGCCACTAAATTGCGGAACGCCGCATGGAAGATGGCATCATAGGCTGTGGCCATGACTTTGGTCTTAAAGCCCTCGCAGTGTACGGGCAGGAGCACCGCATTGACTTCAGCCCGCATTTGGGCTGTTATGCTGTCAAGATCATCGCCGATAATCCCCGGAACGCAGGTGGACAGTACCACAATGACCTGCGGGCGGTACCGCCGGTCTGTTTCGCGGATAGCCTGGCGCAGTTTGGCTTCGCCGCCGGCAATTACATCGGTCTCGCCCAGATTGGTGCTGAGCCACAGCGCCCCCTGGGGATTTTTGTCGCCGTCGGCAATCTGCCCCAGCCGCAGGCTGGCGCTTTGGGTATGAGAGACGCCGCCGCAGCCAATGGCGCCATGGACAATCACTACCGCATTCCGCAGGGTATTTAAAATCGCCAGCGCCGGCAGCAACTGACAAATCGAGCCCTGTCCGAACGCTCTTTTATTATTTTTCAAGCAGCCGCCGCCAAACTTCCGTTTGAGTTCGCAGGCCGAGCCGCCGTATTCAATGCAGGTCCCCAGACGGGCCTCGCGTTTGGGCGCCTCTTTTTCATCGATATAAGACAAAATTTTATCCCCTTTCCTAAAACAACCCGGTTCTTCTGTCGTCAAATCATTTCCAGATACCGTTCACGCTCCCAGTCGGTTACGGCCGCCGCATACAGTGCTGCTTCATGCCGCCCCAGCGTTAAAAATAATTGGATGAATTTTTCACCAAGATAGTCCTTAGCCACCTGATTCTTGGCCAGATAGTGCAGGGCTTGCTGTAAATCGGCAGGCAAAACCTGGGCATCTGCCAGACAGGCATTGGTAGCGGTTATCGGCGGCGGCACCAGTTTATGCTCAATCCCGTACAGACCGGCAGCCAGATTAGCGGCAACAATCAAATACGGATTGGCGTCGGCTGAACCGGTCCTATGTTCCAGGCGGCTGCCGTTGCCCTGCCCCAATAGTGACCGGACGGCTGCCGTCCGGTTATCTGTGGCCCAGGTAACATTGACCGGGGCGAAGGAATTGCCCTGAAAGCGTTTGAAGGAGTTGACCGAAGGCGAGCCAAGCACCATAAAATCCCTGGTGTGATAAAGCAAACCGGCCAGATAATGCCGGGCAAGTTCTTCATTGATGTGAAACAGATTGCCGGTTAAGTCCGGGTCCCACAGACTCTGATGAATATGATATCCGCACCCCGATTCCTCAGCCCAGGGCTTGGCCATAAAGGTGGCATATAACCCGTGTTTGCGGGCAATCTCCTTGATGGCGTTTTTGGCCAGTACCGTATGGTCGGCCAGGGTAAGCGCATCACCATACTCTAAAATCACCTCAATCTGGGCCGGTCCGTACTCCAGATGAAAGGCCTCGACCTCGATCCCGAAGTTTTCCAGCCCGTTGCGCATTTCCTCGATGACATATTCAAGCTGCGCGCCTTTATACAGGGAGTAGCACTGCACCCCCTGAAACAACGGCTGTTTATTGCCATCAAGGAGATAAAACTCCAGCTCTGAACCGACCAGCGGCCGGTAACCCAAAGCCTGGGCCCTGACGACAACCTTCTTGAGCACCTCCCGGGGCGACTCTTCCAGGGCCTGCCCGTGCACATCATACAGGTCACACAGGACAAAAGCACAGCCATCCCGCCAGGCAACAATCCGGAAGGTGGACAGCACCGGCCTGGCAAGCATATCCGGATAGCCATTTTCGAAATTGGCGATCTCCGTGTCCGGATACACACCGCACTGAATATCCCAGGCCAGGGGGCCCCTGGCCAAAGCCGTACCCTGATACGCTGTTTTAAGAAAGTGCCGGGCGGAAACCCGTTTGCCCCGCAAAACACCGTTAATATCCGCAAACCCCAGTTCCACCGTATGAATACCCTGGCGTTCAATGATTGCTTTTATCTCTGCTAATTCCATATATATTCCTTCTTTCATTGATGTTGATAGACCCAGTTATGAGCGCAGTCGACAAACAGTCTGATATTTTCGGCCGGCACCCCATCGCCAAGATCACAGCCAGGCAGCAGGATAAAGCCGCTGCCGCCAGTGCCTTCTGCAAGACACCGGTTGACAGCCTGGCGGATATCCGCCTGATTGCCGAATTCCAGCACGTCCACCGGATCAACATTGCCGGCAATGCATACCCGGCTGCCGATTAGCCTTTGGGCTTCCCTGATACTTACTTTGCTCTCGACCGACAAGCAGTTAATGCCTGTAGCGGCAATGCTGTCCAGGCGATCGCGGATATTGCCGCAAATGTGCAGCATAACCGGCTTACCGGCGGCGGCAGCGTTAATCCGGCTGACAACCTGCTGCAGGTAAGGGAAGGCAAATTCCTGGAAATGCTGCTTGGAGATGACATCCCCGGAGGCGGTGGGATCAGCAATAAAGGAGCCGTGAACCAGCCCCCTGTCCAGCATTGTCGTAAAATACCAGGCCGATAACTCGGCCGTAAAACGCAGGAGTTTATGGGCAAAACTTTTATTCTTATGGAGAGCCTTTAAAAACTGATCCATACCGGCCAGTTGGGCCGCCAGGGTAAATGGCGCCCGTCCGCTGGCCAGTACCAGTCTTTCGTCAGCAGCCAGCCGGCTCAGGCCGGCGGCTGTCTCAAACAGCCAGTTGACAGCAGGATCAGTCCCAGCCGCTGTTACCGTCATCCGTCCGAGATCAGCTTCGGTAGCAACCGGCCCGGTAATAATGGCCGGCGCCCCTTTGGCGGTAAACCGCACATCGCCGCCCAGCGCCCTGATCATCAGGGCTGTTGCCCCGGCGCCAACCATAATAATATCGGCATCCAGGTCTTTATTTACTTCATAAAACACCCTGGCGGTTGTGGCCGGATCGCCGATCAGCCCTTCCAGGGTGAGTCCGGAATGGGTGACAGGCCAGCTGCCGCCAAGGAAAACCCCGACCGGAACCCGGTCCGGCTGTTTCAGCGCCAATGCCCGCAAAGCCCGCTCTTTTGGTGTAAGCATACTATCTTCCTCTCAACTCAGGTAACAAACGGCCCTCAGCGGCAACCCCCGTAAAATAAAAAAACGAAGGTTGAAAAGCCGGCGCCTATCATCGCCGTCTTTTTCAGCCTTCGTTTTATTAACGATCAGCTCAAATGCAGTTGCCTGTTAGTTTACCTGTTTATAACCTGTTGGCAACTTAAATATTACTGCATTTACACTGATTTGAATTGTAAAAAGCGAACTAATTAGCGGCCTTGCCAAAATTTCTCTGCACAAACTGCCAGGGGGTCAACATACAAAACTCTTTGAACTCTTTAATAAAATGAGCTTGATCAAAATAGCCCAGCCCAAAGATGATATCGTCAACCGGCTGGAAAGGCTGCTTATGGATGAGTTCGATTGCATTCTGGAACCTGACTACCCGGCAGAAGTATTTCGGGGAAACCCCCAGATAGCTCTTAAAGGTCCGGGTAATATGCTGTGGCGAATAGCTTGTTTCCAAAGCCATGTCTTTGATACTCAAGCCACCCAGTTGTTCATTAACCCGCTGCATCAGGTATTTGCCCCATTCCGGCATCTCCCGGCGTTTTTCCTGCATAGAAAACCGCCCGGATAAGAACATCTGCACCCGCTCATAAAAACCGGGCCGGCTGACTACCTGCTCCACAAACCCCCCGCCCCGGTGCATAACATCAGCCAGCGAGACCTCCTGGTCAATAAAGCTTTCGCCAAGCTCATCGGTAAAAACACCTGCCTGCCCCGGGAAAAAACGGACGCCGAAATGTTCATAGCCCCCGGTAAAAACCAGCGGTCTGCCGGCTAACACACTGCCGATTACTTTCGCATAGGGCTTTGACGAATCGCAGCGAAATACAACGTCAACCACGCCATCCGGGACGGCAATCAGTTGATGGTGGGAGCTCGGCATTTGGAACTGATAAAACAGGGCAATCGAGTTACTAAACTCTCCCTGCGGAATAAATTCCTGGTAGTTGGCAGCGCGCATCACCAAGGGTTGATACAGTTTAAAAGAGTTCCGCATATTAATCATGTCAATTCCCCCTCATAGCGGATAGCGATATTACCTGAAGAGCAAAGCCTGTCCTGTTACCGCAGCCAGCAAACCCCGCTTCAGCATATAAAAAGGCTGCAGCCCTAAGTAAGGGATGCAGCCTCCGCTTGTACGGTCAGCTCACCATGCTTATTTATAAATATAGCTATTCTACCACATCCGCTCGCAGCAGGCAATAGAAATAAAAGCCTTCGCAACGTCGCGAAGGCTTTTATTATGGATAACCGGTAACCACCTGCTTACCAGGCGGGGAGAAGTATCTCTCTGCCTTGATAAGCATCTTTAAAGGCCTGCTTCATTCTATCGGTTTGATATGCCTTCTTCAGTATTTTTGTCTTTTCAGAGTCCTTGTTCTTTTCCAGCACGGTAATGACATCCGGCGACTGATGCTTTTTGCTCTCTTTCAGCAGGGCGTCCCGGTTAAAATCCAAGTCAAGCTCCGCCGCTACCGTAGCATAGAGAAAGCCTGCATCGGCGTCTTCTATGGCCCGGCTGAGCATGGTATAGTCAACCTCAGTAAATTTGAAATGATGCGAATTATCGACAATATCCTTGATGGTAACCTTAGCCGGTTCAACACCTTCCTTGAGCTTAATGAGCCCGGCATCAGCCAGCATGACCAGGGTACGGAAATTATTGCCGGGATCGACCGGTATGCTGATGGTTGCGCCGTCAGGCAGCTGATCAATACTTTTGTATTTCTTGGAGAAGAGGCCGGCACGATCGGTGAATACCTCAAAAGCCGGATAGAGGTGCGTGTTGTGAACCTGATTGAATTCAGTAAGGAAAGCGATATGCTGGTGATAATTAGCAAACGCCTCGCCTCTTTCTACCGCCTCATTGATCTGTGTATTGTCGGCGACAAACTTATACTCAAGCTTGTAGCCGAGTTTTTGAACCTCTTCTGCCAGTATTTTGGTGGTATCCTCATACAGCTTATAGTTCTGGGCAACAAAGGTGATGGTCTTATCTGCCTCAGCAGCAGTATTCTTAGCAGCAGTGTCCTTGCCGCACCCGCTGACAAGCAGTACAAAAACAAGCAGCACAGGCAGGAGCAATTTTCTGATTGACATAATTTTTTTCATACTGAAACCCCCTGGTATTTTATTTAATTTCTTTTATCAAGCCGGCGGACAACAAAGCTGCCCACGGTCTGTATCACCTGTACGAGCATGATGATGAGCAATACGGTGAAGATCATCACATCGGTCTGATACCGGTAATAGCCATAGCGAATGGCAAAATCACCGATACCGCCGCCGCCGATCAAACCGGCAACGGTTGAATAGGAAAGAAAGCTGATGCTGATAATGGTGGCCGCATTGGCAATACCGGACCGGGCTTCACAGTACAGCACCTTCCAGATAATATTCCAGGTATTGGCCCCCATCGATTCGGCGGCTTCAATAACCCCGCGCTTAACCTCCAGCAGCACCTGTTCGACAAGACGGGCGAACTCCGGAATCGCACTGATCGATAACGGAATAATAACTGCCGTGGTTCCCAGTGCAGTTCCGACCAGTAAACGCGTCAGCGGAATAATGGCAATCATGAGAATGAGGAAAGGAAAAGAGCGGACAATATTAACGGCTGTATCCAGCACCCGGTACAAGCCTGGCGCTTTGAGAATAGAGCCAGGGCGGGTAAGGTACAGCACCGTCCCTAACGGCGTTCCGCATAGAAAAGCAATGGCCAGCGTAAAAAACATCATGTAAAATGTTTCGCCAAGCGCTTTTGCTATTTCCGGCAGCAGGGCAATAATATTATGAAACATTGGCGGCTGCTCCTAGTTGTGTATACGCACTATCCCGCTCAAATAAGAACTGGGCAATTTTCGAGCGGGGCGTTATCTGCTTCCCGGACAGGTCAATCGTTTCCACCAGTTTCCCGGCTTCCATGACAGATACCCTGTTGCAAATGGAACGGACAACGGCCATTTCATGGGTAACAATGACAATGGTTATGCCCATTTCGGCGTTAAGGCGTTTTAGAAAACATAAAATGCCATTAGTTGTTTGCGGGTCCAGGGCCGAAGTCGGTTCATCGCATAATAATAATTTGGGCCGTGCTGCAATTGTCCGTGCTATGGCCACCCGCTGCTTTTGACCGCCGCTCAGTTTTGCGGGATAAGCCTGCGCCTTATCCCCCAGTCCGACAATATCCAGGCTTTTATGGATACGCTCCTTTTGCTCCTGTTTGGCAATACCTGCTATCTCCAGCGGAAACGATACATTCTCATAAACAGTCCTGTTGCCAATCAAATTGAAGTCCTGAAAAATCATGCCCATCCCCAGCCGCCGCTGTAGCAGCTGCTTTTTTGCCAGGGTCATCAAATCTTCGCCACTGATGAACACACTCCCGCTATCCGGTCGCTCCAGCAGATTAATACACCGCAGCAACGTGGATTTCCCCGCACCGCTGAACCCGATAATCCCGTAAATCTCACCCTCCTTCACTTCCAGCGAGACCGAGTCGATTACCTGAAACGGACCATTTGAAGTTTGATAGGTTTTATTGATATTCTCTAGTCGAATCATTGTCTCATCTCCCCAAACACCCCGGATTGCAGTAATTACCGGCAAACACCAAAACTCATATTCCTCGCCCTCCAGCCATCATAAAACAGAAAAACGAAGGTTGAGAAAATCCGGCTCATGCTGCCGTTTTTTTCAGCCTTCGTTTTATTTACGATCAGCCCAAAATAGTTTACTTTGTGATTTGGTTTGCTATGTCCTATTTGTAACTTGATATTACTGCATCTAAGCCGAAATTAATTGTAAAAAACGAACTAATTCTAAAGTTTTAAAGATTGCTTTACCCATTGGCTGGCAGAATCTCTTTTCGCACTCTCTTGCTAGCCCTTCACAATAGAAGACCCTGAAAACTGCCTGAATGCCAGCTTACAATAAATCGTATACACCAGCAAACTGACTGTTGTTGTCGCCAACATGCCTTGCGCACCGCCCGCCTCATACACCCACCCCAGGCAGGCGGGTCCGATGCCATTACCGAGAAATAAAAAAAATGCAAACAGTGACATGCAGGTTGACCTTGCTTCAGGCAAAAGCTCTGTTGCGTAGGTCTGCAGGGTGGTATGAAGAACAATGAACCCCAGCCCTAGCAACAAAAAGCCGGCCAATAATGCAACCCAGTGAGGTATCAGCCATATAAGGCCAAACGCACAGGTAAGCAGTGAGGCACCTATTAACGGCATCCTGTGCTGGCCAACTTGCCTGATAATCGAACTTATAAAATGGCTGCCAATAAAAGCAGCGATACTAAAACCAGCTGTCAGTAAGCCAACAGAAAAATAATCCAGTCCCAGAACCTTATTCCCGTAAACACCCAGATAGGTAAAGCCGCCAAATAAAATTACGCCTTCTAAGCCTACTGCTAAATAAACCGTCCGTGAGCGACGGCTGGAAAAGATTCGTTTATATCGTTCTTTCAACGGGATTTGTTCCTTAGGGGCTATATGTACCATCCGTGACTTCTGCCTGAGAAATGCAAATCCAACTAGCATTCCAGCAAGGCCAATTGATAAAAATATAAACTTCCAGCTAAAAAAATGAGCAAGCATGGAGCCAATCACAATACCCAGTGCCTGGCCGGACATAGACAGCGACATAAAGAAAGAAATTGCTTTAGGACGCTCCTCAAAGGTAAAACTATCGCCTATTTGTGCGAGCGAAACCGGAATAATGCCAGCGGCAAAAGTTCCGCTAATTATTCGGAATACCAAAAGAGAAGTAAAACTATCAGCATAGCTGCACGCAAGCTCTGCAAAGGAGAATAAAAAAAGGGCAACTGAGATGGTCTGCAATTTGCCGAATTTATCTGCAATAGGTCCATATACTAGCTGCAATAACCCATACGGAATGGTAAAAGCCGAAACTAGTAAACCTACCGCTGCTTCCCTGATCATTAAATCGTCTGCAATAGCTGGTAATACCGGAGCAATTGCTCTGCTATCGGCATTTACCAAAAAACCGCTAATGCCAAGTACCCATAATAACTTCATAGTAACCCTCCATGGTGAGCGACAACAGGCTGAAAAATACCAGCTATATAATCTACCTGCCTTTGCTTGGTTCTAAGATAAAACCATCCCTGCTTACACAAAGACCTGCCGGCTTAGCATAATTCGGCAGGTCTTCGTTGCGCTTGGTGTGTCCGGAAACCTTTATCAGGCATTTTTCCAAACCAGATAATAGATATTAACACCAACAACAAACAGGTTGGCTAAGACCACTGGCACCGCTTGAATTGCAATACCATAAATGACAAAGAGAATAGCACCTACCAGATTGATAAACCGCAGTTTATTGATAGACTTCATTACAAACGAAACTGCCACCATACCAGATGCCAGGTATCCCAGCCATTCTACAACATTGATCGTTTCCATCGATAAATCCTACCCGTTCTTCTTATTATTTGACAACATAAACCACGCTACGGTTAGTATACCATTTTTTATGTTCCGGGACAATTCACCGGTCCTGCGCCCATTAAATCCGTTCCTTTTGCTAGCATAATTAGCTAATGGTATCGTGATCATGTTATACTTATGAATAATTTTAAAAACTGAAGGTGGTATCTTATCTTGGAATACCGGATAGAAATGCTATGGTCTGCATTAATTTTACTGGCCGTACTTGTCATATTTACCCTTGGTAAAAGCCCAATATTCCGGGTAGACCGTGCCGGTGCTGCAATTATTGGTGCGGTAGCTACAGTAGGCACAGGGGTATTATCCTTTCCGGAAGCAATCTTAGCTGTTGATTTTAGAACAGTCATCATCTTATTTTCCATGATGATTGTCGTTGCTAACCTAAAATTAGCAGGCTTTTTTGAACTGATGGGAAATGCGGTTTGCCAGCACGTCAACAGCAAAAAACAGTTGCTATTTGCAATTATCATGGTTAGCGGCATTATGTCGGCATTAGCAATAAACGACATCGTCTGTCTGCTCTTTACGCCGGTAGTGCTATTTATCTGTAAGAAAACCCAGTGCAATCCCCTGCCGCATCTGTTAGGGGTAGCAATGGCATCCAATATCGGCAGTGCCGCGACACTACTCGGCAATCCGCAGAATATCCTGGTAGGAAGTTTATCTACCTTATCGTTTTTCGCATATTTTATAGCTGCCAGCCCGGTAGCACTAATCGGTTTGCTTGCTACTTACGCTGCGATAACATATTATTACCGGGAAGAACTAAAAGGCAGTTATTTCCCAGTTCCTGTCCATAACACCACTGTTCACAGGTATCTGCTAATTAAAACCTTTATTATATTATTTTCCGTATTATTTGCTTATATGAGTGGCTACGATCTGGCTCTATCGGCCAGTCTGGGCGGAGCCTTATTACTCATCACCAGACGTGTAAAACCAAATAAAGTATATACCAGCGTTGACTTCAATCTGTTAATTATTTTTATTGGTCTCTTTATTGTTGTAGCCGGTATCGAACATAGCGGGCTAATGAATATGCTTCTTAACCATTTGTTTGTTGGCGAAATTAATAATATGGGGCTTTTCGCAACACTGACTCTCATCGTTTCAAACATCGTCAGCAATGTTCCTGCCGTTTTATTATTAAAATTCCTGATACCATCAGCAAACGCAGACTATTGGTGGAAAGCGTTAGCATTATTCTCCACATTAGCCGGCAATCTTACGATTACCGGCTCTATTGCCAATCTGATTGTGGTGGAGATTGCTAAAGGTGAGCAAGTCCAGATAACAGCCCGAGATTATTTCAAGGTTGGTTTCCCGCTCACCCTGCTCACAACAGCTATTGGGGTACTATGGTTGTAAGTATCTTTTAAAAGGCGGCTAAATCCAGATCTACTGCATTTCTCCATGCTTCCGGTACGAGAACATATTATGCTTAAACGCATAATATGTTACTAAAGACATTGACAAATGGAGGAATCTCTGTGGGATATTATATTAAAGTAGAACCAGATGTAAAGATTTATGTCGAAGATCTTAATCCTGAGGGTGAGAAAACAATCTTATTTCTGCATGGTTGGCCTTTAAGCCATAATGCGTACGAATATCAGTTTAATCAACTGCCCAAGATGGGCTATCGGTGCATCGGAATAGATACCAGAGGCTTTGGCAATTCTGATAGACCCTGGCATGGTTATGACTATGACCGGTTATCTGATGATGTTAGAGCAGTGGTTGAAGCACTCAACATAAAAAATTTTACGCTCGGTGGCCATTCCATGGGGGGAGCAATCGCCATTCGCTATATGACTCGCCACAATGGGTGCGGGGTAGCAAAGCTTGCCCTCTTTGGTGCTGCTGCTCCCAGTGTCACCAGGCGCCCTGATTTCCCCTATGGATTGCCGAAGGAAGATGTAACGCAGTTTATTCAACAAACCTATAATGACCGGCCTAAGATGCTGCAGGGGGTCGGCGACATATTTTTCTTTCAGTATCTAACAGGGCCTTTCGCCGATTGGTTTCTCCAATTAGGACTACAGGCAGCAGGTTGGTCCACAGCAATGTGTGCTGCCACATTTAGAGATGAAAGCTTGTTTGCTGATCTGGGGAGAATACGGGTACCCACATTAATTCTCCACGGCATCCATGACAAAGTCTGTCTGTTTCCCTTGGGTATAGCCCAAAAAGAGGGAATTAGAAATTCCAGGCTTGTGCCGTTTAAATACAGCGGTCACGGACTGTTCTATGATGAGCGTGATAAATTCAATATGGAATTGACTCAATTTATTGAAGAATGATAACAGCAGTATAACCGCGGCATGCCAGCAGATAGGTACCCATACTGGAGTGCACGCATAAGAAAAACCTCCTTGGATACCAGTCACGTATCCAGGAGGTTTTCATATTGTCAAACCGATTTACTGGTTTAATAACCCCACTATTAGCGCAGCGCTTCCGGGAGTTCAATCATCCAGATGTATTGATTTCTTTCTGCTTCATCGTTAGCCACAATCGTAATCTGTGGCTGAGCAGGTTCGTTTTTATAACGGAAACTGCCGTCTTGTAATAAAGTATAGTCGGTAATTTCGGCCTTAGGGTTTTTGGGGTCTACTACTTCTATTGCGATACCAAAATCATTATCATTGGTCACCGCAATGGTCTTTTTATCAGGAAGCATAGTTAGTCCCTCGGCTTTTTCTGTATTCCAGCCATGGGCCCTCAAATCAAACACCAGTGTTTTGTCTGCAAAATGAATCCCTGCTAGTTTACTGGGATCAGCAATAAATTCGAGCTCTTTACCCTCAACTTTAAGGCCTGAAATATCTGTTGCTTGAGCTAAATCTATACTGTAGATGAGATTTCGCATATTCTTATCTTTACCCTTACCTTGTTCAATAACCAAAAGCTTGGTGTCAGAAATGGCGTAAATATCACCGACCTTCGCATCCTTAGGTGCTTTGTAAGCAGCCACATCAATTGGATACGCGAACATAGCGGTTTTCCCGGTAGCTGGATCAAGTCTTACAATTCTTGTGAACCGGGCAGTTTTACCAGTAGTTTCATCAAGCGCTAGCGGGCTTTGTACAATCGCATACACACTGCCGTTCGGCGCTATTGTAATCCCTTCAAAACCACGGTTCGGAACACGATATTTGAGAATCTCCGGCAATCCATCCCCAGGGGAATATTTTTTAAGCAGTTTCCCTTTATTATCAAACTGAGTAATAAACGGACCATATTCATCGCAGGTCCAGAAGTTCCCTTGTTTATCTACAGCGATTCCTTCTGGATCAAGACCATTATTATCATAGCCCAAATTGGCCAGATTTTCATCCAAAGCAATCTCATTAGTTGTACCAATCAAACCAGGGGTAACCGGCAAGCCAGTCAATTGGCGCCCCTGCTTGGTCTCTAACCCAATCGTCTTTATCACCGAAGCCTGACCGTCTTTAAGCTTAATAATCCCAATCTCGGGTTGGAAATCAGGTGATGGGAAAAATTTGCAACTAAGATTTTGATCTCCGGTTTGATAACCAGGGCCATCCCCATTGGGACCGCGGTCTGTAATGCCATATAATTCAATTGAACCATCTTTATTCATTGACTTAAAGCTTAATCCGGAACCGAAACCTGTCCGAAATCCATTGGGAAACGTCTGCTGGTTCTGACCTGTGTACCCTACGTTAAACTTTGTCGGAACGGCAACAACGTACTTACTGATTCTTATATGCGTATCGGCGGCTGAACTTACAGCCATATTTGAAATTGTTAGTGCTGCAATCACCAGAGCTGCCCATATTTTCTTTTGCAATATTCAAACCTCCTCATCTATCTGTTATCCTCATTATGGCATAAATTTGGTAAATAATTATTAAGAGCAGGTAAATATTCTGTAAAGTATTCGGATAATCCACAGTTGTCTGCAAGGACAATAACCAGAAAATCCCTGCTATTAGAAGAAAAACCTCCTGCGGGCACCCAATCGGTATCCACAGGAGGTTTTAGCAGTGTATTGTATTCGAAACGCAGCCAAACTTGATCCTTCAAGCTACTTATACTACAAACTTAGTAAGCTCATGCAAAACAAAGGGAATAGAAAAACCTAAACGCATCTAGCTATTTTGCATCAGCTAATGTTTACTTGCCTGTGGCGGCCGCCACTATAGCTTTTACGTTTTCCACTTTAGCATTAGGTGGTACCGTACAACCAGTAGAAAGGATGAATCCTGATCCCATATCTTTAATTAGTTTTGTGCAGTAATCGTATACTTGATCCGGTTTACCGACAGTAAGTAAGGCAGCTGAAACATCGCCTTTAATACACATGTGGTCACCTAAAACCTCTTTGATTTTATATATGTCGGTTGCACCATCGGTTTCAAATACTACTTTTGCTTTGGGAAACGACCTGAAGTATTTCAGATCACGCTCCCAATTACCATCAATATGAATGTTGGCTATAGCGCCTTCTTCAATAATAGCATCAACAGTTGCCTTCAAATACTTCCAGACAAACCGTTCCCATATTTTGGGGGAATAGAATTGACTGGCACCACGTGAAGGGGAAACAAATACTACAATGGAGTTTGAACCACGTATTTGCTTTCTAATTTTCTCCAATGTCTCTGCTAATATTACATCTAGTACTGCTTCAACTTTGTCCGGCATTTTAAAACAATCCCTCAAGAACTTGGGAAACGTACGGGCAGCACTCAGATATTCGTTAACAGTAATGGATGCACCGGCACCAATGTAGACCACATAACCTGCATCAACAAAATTTTGTCGCAGTTGCGGCAATTTCACTGTTTCTGCGATCAGCTCAGCTACCGGAATATGCATTCTATTTACCAGAAAGTCTTGACTGAAAGCATTCCAGCCTTTGTCTAAAATTGTGTCATAATCATCTACTGTCATTAATTCTTGTTCATCAATCTGCCAAAAAGCATTATCCGGCAACTCTACACCAGGCAACTTCATTTTTGCATAGGCCATGAGAGGAAACAATCGCGCTCCACAGAATGCGCCGCCGGTACCATCAACATCGCCTAAGTTCTTTAAAGAATTAAAAATAGTTTCCGAAGATAGTTTTACATCAAACACAAAATCAGACATCTTCACACCCATATGATATGCGCAAAAGGCATCAGCAGTAAGAAGTATTGGCGTTCGGTCAGTCTTTTCCAATGCTATGGCCTTTTTCACTCGCGCAGTACGCTCTTGAAGTAATTCTTGAGCAGTTTTCATTTTTTCATCGCTCTCCTGTTTATCATTCCGTCATATCTGTTTATTGATGCTAATCATCCTGCTATGTTAGAAGTAAAAATCCAATTCGGTTTTGATGGTTCTAATCTTACCGGAAGTACCATCAGTTGGAGACATGTAGTTGACCCAGGTCATAATACCCACATTTTCATCAATAATAAAATTAGAAGCTAATTCAGGACCCTTAGCCCCATGGGCCTGACCGGCCATCCAGGTTCCATGGTTTACCGACGAGTTGATATCCCAGTGGACATATCTTCCGGTAATCGAAAAAGATCCAGGGGTTTTAATATCTGCTTTACCATAAGTAAGTCCGACAATAAACGCTTTGTTTTCGGTATTTGCATCAGATCGCTCAATTTCACCATATAGTTTTAGTTTAGGGGTGAGCATCTTATCGGCTCCTAATTCCCAGAAGTTCATGGTAGTGGCATAAGGCTTAACTACATCGGTGGCCCCGCTAATAGAATTTGTGTAGTTGCCATCATTTGAAACCCGGTGATAGGCTGCTTTGATATTGGCATCTTTAGCAATCGCAGCCGTCAACTCTAATGCGGCATAACGATTGTCGGTAGTGCCGGAAAGAATGCGTGGGTTAACGGTGGTACCTGTCCAGCTTTTTCTTAAATAGCCGTAAGTTGCTGTTGCTTTCAGCTCTTTGGGATCGCCAACCGAAAACTGGGCACCAACTACGGCTTTGTTATCAGGCCACAAAAACATACCATAGACAGGTATATAATCAAATTTACCGACCTTGACATTGGTGATGCCAGTAGAACCTATCGCATATATCTCGCAGCCGCGCTGTTGGCCGGCCATCAGGCCATCCGAGGCGCTCGAATTTACTGCAAAACTACCGCTCTGAGCATCTCTGGTAAGATCGTCATGAATGACCAGCTGCCAGTTGTTATTTACTTTGTACCTTGTAAAAAGGTCGACACCTAGTGCTAACCATTGGCCATCATCTGCATGCGGGCTTTCAGACCCATAACCGGGATTTTTGCCTGCTGCAAAATAACTTCCCTCATAAACACCCGAGTTACGCCATACTTGCTCTGATAGATGGAGAAACCCCGAGACAGTTAGTTTATCACTCTTTTTTTCTAATGCTTTTACACGTACACCGAGATTTTCAAGTTCTTTTTGAAACTCATTAGATAACTTTTCGATAAGTGCTTTATTTTCAGCATCCGCTTTGGTAGCATTCGAAATGGCTTTACCGACTACCAGCGCCATTTCATAGCGGGTCATAGGCTTGTCGCCTCCGAAAGTACGGTTTCCATTACCATCGATAACGCCATCTTTCGCTAGCTTGTTCACGGCATCATATGCCCAATGTTTTGCGGGAACATCATCGAAGGGATTGGCTGCTGCCAGTACCACACTAGAAATACAGAAGATAGCCATTACAACCAGAGCAATTATACTTTTCTTCACTTTCTTCCCACCTTTTAAGTTATAAATATTATTTGTTGCCGAATATCCTATGTGTTGACTACTATTTCCCC
>NZ_DATMXX010000366.1:0-2849 GCF_035561255.1 Sporomusa sp.
AAGCGTGAAACCAGCCTTAAGATGAGGTCTGTCATTCGAAAGAAGTAAGGCCCCTTGTAGATGACAAGGTTGATAGGCCAGATGTGTAAGTGGCGCAATCCACTCAGCTGACTGGTACTAATAGGCCGAGGACTTGACTTAACACTTGTTCGCACTTGCAGTGCGAACGAAATGATCCTAATTGCACTATCTTTCTTCTGTGAAGTTTTCAGGGAACATACTCTGATTAGGAAGTTCCGCACTAACGCTTGGAACTAAGCGATTCACGCAGGTTT
This sequence comes from Sporomusa sp., assembly GCF_035561255.1. Lineage (GTDB taxonomy): Bacteria > Bacillota > Negativicutes > Sporomusales > Sporomusaceae > Sporomusa. The sequence goes on from NZ_DATMXX010000366.1 coordinate 276, forward strand.
CCGCGTCGCTGTCGCTCCTAAAAACCTGGTTCTCTGCTTATGCTTATTATCGCGGGATGGAGCAGTTGGTAGCTCGTCGGGCTCATAACCCGAAGGTCGTAGGTTCAAGTCCTGCTCCCGCAACCATGACATTAAAAGCCAAACGAGACAAATAGCTCGTTTGGCTTTTTTTATATTGCAATAAAAAAAGACTAGCTTTAAAAGCAAGTCTTTTCTAAACGATTTCTAATTGTGCAAACGATGGGCAGCATGCCAAGTGGGGCCGACGTACTTATTAAGCGGGAAGGAATGTTTGAGTGCGGTAGTAATAAATTCTTTGGCCTGCCGTACTGATTCAAGGACTGTCAAGCCTTTGGCAAGTCCGGCTGTAATAGCGGCCGCATATGTGCAACCAGCACCATGGGTGAATTTTGTATCAATTTTTGGGCTTTCCAAAATGACAAATTCTTTACCATCATAGAGTAGGTCAACTGCGTTGACGGTATTTAGTTTGGAGCCGCCTTTTATCAATACATTCTCAGGCCCGAGAGTGTAGATTTTAGCTGCTGCCGCTTTCATATCATCAATTGAGGTGATGGAGCGAATGCCACTCAATTGTTCAGCTTCAAAAATGTTCGGTGTAATAACTGTAGCACGGGGTGCAAGCTGCTCCCGCATGCTGATTGTTGATTCAGGGTGTAAAACCTCATCTGTTCCTTTGCATACCATAACTGGATCAATAACTACTTTTTTAACCTGGTATTGATCAATTTTTTTTGCGACTAAATCAATGACCTCACTTGAAGCCAGCATTCCCGTTTTAAGGGCATCCACGCCAATTCCGCACAGAACAGTCTCCAATTGTGCCTCTAAAACCTCAATTGGCAGGGGATACACGTCATGGGCCCAGTTATTATGGGGATTTTGGGCTACGACGACCGTGAGAGCGGTCATGCCATAAACCCCAAGCTCCTGAAACGTTTTTAGATCAGCCTGCAGGCCTGCTCCACCGCTTGTATCTGAACCAGCTACGGTAAGTGCTTTAAATCTTGTCATGTTCAAGTCCTCCTTTGATACCGGGTATTTTAAAAATTATATTTGTAGTATAAAATATAATTGAACATATTGAAATATACAGAATGTATATAATTAATAGGTACAGTTACTGAGGAGGATGTTATGCTGGAATTGCTTATGCTAAACTTAATGAGTAAAGAACCTTTATACATACAACTCTATAAGCATTTTAAGACTGCCATTGAGCAAAACAGGATAACCAAAGGTGAAAAGCTGCCATCAATCAGGGGATTAGCTAAGAATTTGGCTGTGAGTAAGATCACTGTCGAAAAAGCATACCAACAATTGCTCAGTGAAGGTTATATTAGTAATAGTGATCGTTCAAGGTATACTGTCAATAAATTTGAGGGCATCGATTATGAAACCGCGGTTGCTGTAGTTGCAACTAACTATCAGCATTCACCCCCGGTAGAAGAACCGAAAATACTTTATGATTTCGCCAGTGGGGAAATGGATAGTAATGGCTTTGATTTTTCGCTATGGAAACGTTATATTAGCAAGGTTTTTCTGAACAAAGAGCGCCTGCTAGGCTATGGACATATTCGTGGCGAGGAAGAGCTGCGTACTCAAATAGCAAAATATATTCAGAAATCGCGCGGGGTTTACGCACACCCAGACCAAATCATCATTGGCGCAGGTGTACAAAACCTCCTTAATATCCTGTGCAGTATATTAAAGCTTGAACACAAAAGCATTGCCTTCGAAGAGCCAGGTTTTAAGAACGGAAGACGTATTTTTACAGATCATGCTTTTACGATAGTACCGATAAGAATGAAGCAAGACGGTATTACTATTGAGGAGTTAGTCAGCAGTGGGACTAAGCTGGTATATTTGAGTCCGTCTCATCAATTCCCGACTGGATATATTATGCCAATTGGTAAAAGAACCAGGCTGTTACGATGGGCCCAAACTGTTGACGGGACTATTATTGAGGATGATTATGATAGTGAATTCCGATATTTTGGACTGCCGATTCCGGCGTTAAAAGGTCTTGATAATACCGGCAAGGTAGTATATTTAGGATCATTCTCGAAGATTATTCCGCCTTCGATACGGATTAGCTATCTGGTATTGCCTGAAAGGTTGCTAGCCCTTTATCACCAAAATTCATCCTTATATAATCAGGCTGCGTCAACGATTGAGCAGCTGGCTTTGGCTAAATTTATGGAAGATGGTCATTTGGAGCGTCAGATTCGCCGCCTTAGAAAAATGTATTATGAGAAGAATGTACTTTTGTTTGAAGCAATTAGGAATATTTTAGGCGACCATGTTGAGGTGACTGACACGGAGTCAGGGCTTCACACTATTCTCAGTGTAAAATCCGATTTAAGTGCCAGAGAACTTGTTGAAAAAGCGCTCGCATACGGTTGTCGTGTCGCTCTTGTCCAGGATTACTATTTAGAATTGTCACAGGAAAAACTTCCGCAAATAATACTTTATTTTTCAAAAATACCTGCCAATGAGATTGCAGCAGCGATTGAGCGATTACGGCAGGCCTGGTTTCCTGTAAATTAATAG
>NZ_DATMXX010000367.1:0-15649 GCF_035561255.1 Sporomusa sp.
GGGTACAGGTGCCCCTAAGGGCATAATAGAAAAGCCGGTTAAAGGCCGGCGCGGTCCCGCCACTGTAATGGGGAGCGAATCCAAGAGTTGCCACTGAGACATAACCGTCTTGGGAAGGTTTGGAGGAGCGACGATCCAGAGCCAGGAGAACTGCCTGTACAACAATCACCGTTGACCTGCGAGAGATAGGGAGGGGATTACGTGCATGTTTTTTGCCGGCAGTTTTCTGGGATAAATGCAGAAGCCTCCTTTAGTGTTGTCATCACAGGAGGCTTCTTTTTATTTTGCCGGTTGTGATCGTACAATAGAGAACTTTTTAAGGATAACGGACTTTTAATACCTGCGAAAGTTGCGCTTAGACACAAATTTGCCGATTGTGTCTAGGTAAATAGGATCGAACCATAGCGGGTACAGGTGCCTTTCAGAAGGCTTAATAGGGAAGCCCGGTGCAGATTCCGGCACGGTCCCGCCACTGTAACAGCGAGTTAGCCCTGACATGCCACTGGAAGCGATAAACATTCCGGGAAGGCCGGGCTGATGATGAACTGGAGTCAGGAGAACTGCCTGTACGGACAATCTTCGCTTGATCTGCGGTTGACAGGGAGAAGATTAGGAACAGTCTCTGTGAGCTTTATCCTTACACGGGGCAATCGTTAAGCAAAGGAGGCGGCGGTAAGAAACCAAACAGGCAGGGAGCGGATCACCACTGTCCGACAGAATAGGAGTGGATTCATGAAACAGGAACAAATTAAACAACTTACGCAGAAACTTTTGGCTTGCGGTTATCATTCGGAGCAGATCAAGCACATCATCAGCGACGCCCTGGAGAGCGGGGCAGCGGACGCTGATAATTCACAGGAACAATTAATTATTGATGCCCTGGCAAGCTATGTTGAATTCGGCAGCAAGTGCAAAATGACGGGAAACCGTAAGTAACAACCTAGCCTGCTATTCTTCTGGCATCATACATGCGATTCGGACAGGCCGGCTAAAGAGAAAATACATAGTATAGGAGCATACACTGTGCAACAGGCAAATAGCAACAGCAACAAACTGGCAGCACTGATCATCGCCGTATTTTTCATATTCGGTGCCGTCGGACTGGTAACCCCAACCCCGGCGCTGGCCGCCAAGGCCAAAGCCAAAAATGAACAAACAGTTGGCTATGTCAACAGACAACAGGTCTTTGCCAGCTACCCCGGCATTGAGGACCTCATGAACCGCGTCCAGGCTATGCGGGCTGAGGCGCAAAAAGACTATGACACCAACGCCAAAGACCTGCCGCCGGCCGACAAGCAGGCCTACAGCGATAAACTGGCCCGCCAGCAGGCCCAGCGGGAAGACGAGCTGATGAACCCGGTGAGTGACAAGATCGAAGCAGCCATTAAGGCCGTCGCTGAGGCCAAAGGACTGACAGCAGTGATTGATGCAGCATCTGTGGTCTACGGCGGTATCGATATTACCGCCGACGTGATAAGTAAAGTGAAACAATAAGCAGCAGCAGCGACGGCATGACGGCAGTTTTTATTGCAAAAATGCCGCCTCCAATAATACGTAGACAGCTAAACAAGTTATATACACCCCAAGCAACAAAGCAAGTCACGGGTAGCCCATCCCTATAAGGGATAGCTTGCGCAAGCCTGGTAATAGGTAATACTTGCCAGCGCCGAAACGGCGCTGGCATTTTAACGCATCAGGGCCGTCACTATTCCTGTTTATTGGCGCGGCAGTTGCTGCGGTTCCGGGCGGTTTTCGCAGATTCCTGATTGCGCATCGCCGCGTTAGCCTCAGGAATGTATCATAAGACAGTTCCTTTGACATAGATATACATGAATGTTAAGGAGGACTTGTTATGAATGCTCATGTAACTCTGCCTGACAGGAGGATCGTGGGAACCGGCTGGCGGCCGCCCCTGCCCGACCTGCGCGATTATACCGAGTGCCATCCCGACATCCAGGAAACGCTGAAAAAACTGGGGATCGATGACAACGCTTCCTTGCCGGCTAAAGTGGATTTGCGCCAGTGGTGCAGCACGCCTGTGCCGGAGCAGGGCCGACTGGGGGCGTGTACCGCTCATGCGGCAGCAGCCATTATCGAATACTTTCAAAACCGGGCCTTTGGCAAACATTTTACCGCCTCACGGCTATTCATCTATAAAAACTCCCGCAACCTACAGGGCGTGACCGGCGATCAGGGCTCCTATATCCGGGATACCATGGGGGCGCTGGCGCTGTGCGGCGTGCCGCCGGAAAGATATTGGCCCTATACCGACAAGACCCCGGATTTTGACAAAGAGCCGACTTCGTTCGTCTACGCGGTGGCCGACAACTATGAAGCGCTGCAGTATTTCTGCCATGATGCCCCCAGCGTCAATCCGTCTCCGGCCGATGTGCTGTGCAGTGTGAAAAAATATCTGGCAGCCGGCGTGCCCGCGATGTTTGGCTTTTACGGTTTTGCCTCGTTTATGATGTCCGACGTCCCCGGCGGCATCCCCGGCCCCGGCCCGGATGAAAAGGCCCAGTGGAGCCATGCCGTAGCGGCTTTTGGCTATGATGATGCGCTTAAAATCAAAAACACTCAATATAACCGGGAAACTACCGGCGCGCTCTTAATCCGCAACTGCTGGGGCAGCGCCTGGGGCGACGCCGGCTATGGCTGGCTGCCGTATGAATACATACTCAATAAGCTGGCGACAGATTTTTGGTCGCTGTTAAACATGGAATGGATTGCCACCGATCAGTTCGGAATGTAGGCAGGCCGTAACGGCCAACAGGAAATTTTAGATAGAATAGGGGCATCACATATGCAAAACGACAATGCAAAAGCAAGAAAGTTTCAGGAATACCTGGCAGCCAATCAGATTACCTGCTTTGGCGCACAGGAAATGAATGACGAGTTGCACACCGTCATTTTTCGCACCAACCTGGAGGTTGGCGGACAAAACTTACCGGTAGTGCTGGTCACCGACGACAGTCTCCATACCCCGCTTCAGGTGCTTGTCGTGCCGGCCGCTGTCCAGGCGCAAATAGACATAGCGTTCTCACCTATGTCAATGAACTGAACCGGACCTATAAGAGCTTCAAATATTTCATCGGTGAAGATAATGCCCTGATTCTGGATGTCTGCCTGACGGTTGCGCCGGAGCATTTTGAACCACAGCTGGTCAGTCTGAGTCTGGACATCATTCTCCGGCATCTGCAGGAAGAATACCCGGTGATCATGCGCAAAATCTGGGTGGAGACCACACCCAACCAATAAAAAAAAGAGGAGTAACCACGATGAAAAAAACAATTTATTTCTTGCTGCTGGTATTTTGTCTAAGTGCAGGCAGCCAGGCGGCTGCCAACGAACAGTCGCCGGCGGCTCCAGCCCCGGCTGCTGCCGCCGTCACCAACCTGGCCACAGGCTATCCGACGATCAAAGAAAAACTGCCGCCGGTGCCGGTGCCGCCGGCTTCATTGAAAGACGCCAAAGCCACGGCCGCCTATATTGCCGCGGTCGATGCCTATTTAAAAGCCGCGCAAAGTTATATTGACGCCGCGACCAACGATGCCAATCTGGTGATCCAGGCACGGAACGCCGCCATTGAAAGTTCCAACCAGCTTGTTGCCGATTATAACGCCTTTTTCAAAATCGACACAAAAAAATAAGTATGCCTCTGGCGGACTAAGGTCTGCAACATCGCCGTGAGGCAGCGGGAGGGATAACTATGAGCCTGCTGGACTGGTTTGCCAATTTGTTTGCGAAAGAAGCCAGGCATTATGTGTTTACGCCGGTAACATCCGACGTAGAAAAGCTTGTGTTTCAAGAGGGACAGCATTATTTTCGCCTGCGCCTGGCCGAAATGTTCCTAAAAGACGACCGGAAGCTCTTCCGCAAGTATGTGCCGGTGGTTTCCTCTGTCGTCAGTCTGCAATTCGGCTCCAATGCCGCCCAGCAGCTGCCCAGCGTGGCCGGCCCGCTGGCGCTGAATCTGAATGAAAGCTCACTGGGGCAGGGTGTGGAGCTGAATTACTCCCTGACCAATCTGGTGCCCTATCGCGGCGGCAATGTGTCGATCAGCGCCGCCTTATTAGCCTATGTTAATAAAGATTATTTTCCGCCCTTCCTGAGTCTGGCCAACAGTATTTCCAGCCTGCTGACGATTGGCCAGCTGTCCACCACCCTCAAGGTGGTCGAAAGTGCGGTAACCGGTATCCAGGACCTGCTTGCCGGCGGGGATAAAGACATCCGCCTGGTGTATCACGACGAATATTCTGGTACGGACAGCCTAGGTGGAGTATCTTTGCAGAGCGGCTATTTTGCCGTCATCGGCGCTGATGCCGGTAGATTTAACCCGGAAAAATTATTTGTGAAAAACTCGCAGCTCTACTTCGGTGATGAGCCGCAATCAGCCAAGCCGCTCACCGGCTACGATTATATGCTGTTCAGCGTGGAAGCGGCGCTGTATCGGGATGACTTCCGTTATTTCGCGGAATACAACAGCTTGCTGTATACGGCGATTGAAAAAGGCATGACAGACAAAACCGAGGGCGATGCCGTCATCCGGGCCGCCATGCTGGCGGTTTTCAAATCAGATGATCTGACCTACGTCGATAAAACCCGCGTGGCGGCCGCGCTTAAAGAGGAGTATGAAGAGCGAATCGCCCTGCAGGGCAAGCTGAAAGGACCGCTCAGCGAAGCCGGCGAGTGGCTGAACGACAGGGCGCTGGCGATCAACCCGAAGGCAACCTTCACCAAGATTTCGCCCTTGCTGGACAATCACCAATTGGATGATACGGCGATTGCCAGTCAGATCTTTGCTATGATCGTGAATGATGAAATTTAAGCAATTGTTATTATGCGTAAGTAGCATAATAAAGGCCAACCTACTAGTGTAAGGGGGGGCTGTAATCCAAGTTGGAGCGGAAACCGCCTCCTAGCCAAGGTCTGCGATTATTCTTTAACCCAATCTTAGACTAACCGTTTCCGGTTAGATAACCTGCAGGGCTGGCGTGTTTGCAACACGTCAGTCCTTTTTTAAAACCAAGACATAGGGACGGAGGTTGCGTCTTGTAACAAGTGCTATACCAGTCGGGTAACCGTAGATTAAATCTGCGCAAATTATAGACATATTCTTCTGAGAGTCTGCATACGATGGGAATAATAAACAGCCATATAGCGTTGGTATAGGTGTCTTTCGGGGCTTAACAGGGAAAAACTGTGAAGGTCAGACGCAGATCGTAGTGTCACAGCCTGAAAAACCAAAGCTAGAGAGAGCGTGAAAACGATGAGACAGGAAGACGGAAGAATGCAAATTGATCTGTTGCCGTTTATGGCTAAGGCAATAGCCAAAAATGCAGCGGCCAGACGAGAACTGGATATCATCTATGCTGACGGCATAATGACTATTGAAGGTGCAGCTTCTTCAAGATGGCAAAAATACTACAACTATTACCGGGAAAGTGATTTGGTAACAGAACTCTACTGCCATAAAGCCACTGCTCTTATTTTAATCTCTTTGAATAATGATGAAAACAGTAAAAAAGCGGCGGCCGCTTTGGAACAATTGCTGAAAAAATGCTGGCCACCGCTGTATACCTATATAAAAGCAAGCGGTGAAGAAGTCTCTTTTGATCCGTTCTGGCTAGATTTGGCAAAAAAAGAGGGGAAAGCAACCCTTCGGGAGTTGCGTAATCTGCCGCAGCTAACGAAGCGAATGGAACAGAACCCGCACCTCAAACAGACAGTAAAGAAAAAATCGATCTTTGACGGAGATTTTGTCATGTTTCTGTATCTTGCTAATTTGTTTAAGAAAACAATCAAGGAGCAGGGGCAAGCGCAAGCGACAATCTATATTCATATTTGTGTGAAGCATTTAGAAGAACAGGAAAGAATGATCAGACGAAAGAAACCGCCGGTCCTTACCAGCAAACAAAAAGAACTGGCTGATACGCTGTGGCAATCAATTGACCAGAAATTGAGAGGAATCCCGGCTAGTTTAACTGAGTATTTTAATATCCTGGATGCTAATAGGTGTCGGCTTGAAAAGGAGAATTTCAGCGGTCTGCCTCTCGATGCACTCGGGCAGGTGATAGTTAGTCGCCAGTCACTAAAGAGTGCTATTGAGACGATGGTCACCTCTTTGCCGGATGAAACAACAGCAACCGCAGAGTTAAAGCAGGCTGCACTGGAGCTTTTCACGCGAACGCTGTGTATCCGCGCTTGCGCGGCTGAATATGAAAAAGTGAGAAGCCTTGCGTTTCAATATGTTTGTCTGGAAGAAAAAGCCCAGTCTAAGCCGGCTCAAGAAAAACGGGATAAAGAGCAACTGGAGCAGGCACAGAAAAAAATTCTGGCGCTTGAGCAGGTGCTGGCACAAAAACAAACAATGCTAAATGAACTTCAGCTCAAAATCAATAAAAAAGAAATCGCTGACCAAAGAGAAAGAGAGCAATTGCAGGAAAAACTGGATGATATCAATCAAGTGTTCATAAGCCTGCTTGCTGCAGAAAAGCAGCAAAATGATCCTAAACATGAAGTGGACTTTAGCCAGGAAACAATGGAAAAAATAGCGTTGCTTAAAGTCATCATCATTGGCGGACGAACTGTCTGGCAGCAAAGGCTAAAACAAAAATATCCGAGCTTTGGCCTTATTTCGTCTGAAGATGTTAAATTCGACCTGTCTATACTGGACGCAGCCGATGTAATCGTGATTAGCTGGAAATGCTTAGGCCACAGCTTGTTTTACAGGACTGTTCATTATGCCAGCAAACACAATAAAAAAATCGTTTACCTTGGCAGCAGTAATGAAAGACAGCTGCTGCAAGCGCTATATTATGAATGCATTTTGCCAATAGAGGCAAGTAATATCACGGCGGTAATGATTAATTAGTGATTTAACTGCCTTTAAGCTTTATGCAGTAGACGTAGGGCTGCTGCACAGACTTGCCTTGCTTGGTCCAATAGCCTTTAACTAGGGTTTCTCGATTGTTCACAGAATTTAAATGGAGCTTTAGTGGAAAATTTTTGTACTGCAGGGTTTGGTAAAACATTATGAGGCTACTCCAAGGTATTGGACGTCCGGCGATCAGGCAGAGGTGGATTTTAAGTTTATTGATCTGGGGTTGGAAAAGGTAAATTACGCTTGTACGCCAGGTTTGCCAACAGCAAAGCAAAAAGCCGCCTTCTTTATGAAGGCGGCATGGTATCGTAACAGAGCCAGCGCGAAAAATTCTCTTTTACGCTCTGGGAAAATACGGTATACTAAGCGTACAGGCTGCTCGGGGGACGGTTAGCCCCTTCCTGTTAAGGAAGGGGGTGGTACGATGAGTATCTATGAGGCCTTGACATTTGCTGTCGCATTTGCCCGCTCATGGTATTGGTCACGGCCAAGAAGAAATAACCGCCCTTGCTCAATGCGGCGGTTATTTCTTAAATAACGCGAACTTGGGCTAACCGTTTTCCGGTTAGACAGCCTGTGGGGCTGGCGTGTATCAGCACGTCAGTCCTTTTCTTATATTATACCCATAAGAATAAAAATATGCAAGGTCAGAAAAAATCGTAAAAGTACGGTGGCGGTTCTGCTGTAATAGATCAGGTAAGGAGATGAGTGACAGACAATGAGTGGCAATTTGTTAACAGAACAGGCTTTTGCTGAAACCATTGCCGCCAATGGTGGCCGTGTTTTTCGGGTTGGTGGCTGTGTTCGTGATATGTTTATGGGGATAACACCGCAGGATATTGATTTTTGCATAACCGGTATGGTGAAGAAAAACTTCAAAACACTCTTTCCTGAGGCCGAGGAGTGCAGCAAAGCATTCCCAGTTTTTCGTTTGCTGATTGATGGTCAGCGGTGTGAAGCGGCTTTTGCGAGAACAGAGCGCAAAGTTGGCAGCGGCCACAAGGGCTTTAAGGTGGCCTCCAATCCGAAGATAACTATTGAAGAAGACCTGCTCCGCCGTGATACCACCGTCAATGCGATCGCTGTTGATTGTTTGAATAACGAGGTTATCGATCCCTTTAATGGACGCCGGGATATTAAGGACTCAATTCTTAGAGCAACAGGCAAGCATTTTGCGGAAGATCCAATCCGTGCTTTGCGGCTGGCCGGTCAGGCTGCCCGTTTTGGTTTTGAGATCGAGTCCGGCACAGTGGCTCTTGCCAGTACGGTTGCTGTCGAGTTGGCTGCCGAACCTGTCGAGCGGCTGCTCGCGGAATTGATGAAGGTTTTGGCAGTAGCGCAGCAACCGGCGCGGTTTTTTAAGGCTTTGGCAGCAGCTCAGTTATTGCCGGCTGCTTTTAGCGAAATCTCAGGGTTGTCTCAGGCTGAATTCGACACAGCAATGGCTAACCTGGATGCCGTGGCCCGGGTGACCCCAAAGCCCAAGCTAAGGTTCGCCGCCTTAGGGTTGGCACTTGATCAGGATCAACTCAGGCGTTGGAACAACAGGATGACATTACCGGGTGACTGGCTTGCGGCGGCTGTTATTGCCGGCAATACTGCCGCATTCCTGGCAGCACCCAGTCCGGACAGGATCGTAGACGCCGTTAACCGCTTACGGCGCGGGGCATTGAGTATTGAGGAGTTTGATATCATTGCCACGGCAGCGAGCCTGAGTCTCCCGGAATTGACGCCAGTTATGGCAGTATTCGCTTTACTGCCGGAGGATCCTGTTGCTAAAACCTTACAAGGGGAAAAACGGGGCGAATGGCTGAGACAGAAACAAATCGAGGCTATTGCTAACAGGTGAAGTATAGGAACGGTTTTTTTCAATAGGGAGCAAATCCAAGGTAAAAGTATGTTGGTCACCCGGCATTAAATTTGATATACTGGTAAAAAAAGGGTTAATTAAATCCAGAAGTGAAAAGGTCGTTTGGCGTAAAATTATTGTTACAGGCAGAGGAAACTATGGAACAAACAATGATGAACGAATGGGAAGAATTAAAGCAAGGCTTGAGGCAGAAAGGCTACATTGCCGATGACAATACGGCGATGCTCCTTCAGGTCTCTGTATTGCTGAGCAAGCCAATACTGATCGAGGGACCGGCGGGAGCCGGGAAAACTGAATTGGCAAAAGCCTGGAGCCAATATCTGAACCGGAAGCTTATCCGGCTGCAATGCTATGAAGGTATTGATGAGGCGAAAGCTTTGTATGACTGGAATTATCAGAAACAGCTGTTATACATACAAGCCCAGGGGGCAGCTCAGAAGAATTGGTCTGATATGAGTCAGAGTATCTATGCAAAGGAATTTCTGCTGACACGGCCGTTGCTGGAAGCCATCAGCAGTGAAACGGCTGCTGTTCTTCTCATTGATGAAATTGACAAAAGTGATGAGGAATTTGAAAGCTTCCTGCTGGAAATTCTGTCAGACTGGCAAATATCCATTCCCGAAACCGGCACCATAACAGCCGCCAGTATCCCATCAGTCATCCTTACCAGCAATAATACCCGCAACTTAAGTCATGCCCTGCGCCGAAGATGCTTATATTTATATTTGGATTATCCTAATGAACAGAGAGAGCTTGAGATATTAAAGCTGTACTTTCCGGCACTTAACGATGTATTGGGGAAACAAGCTGTGGCTTTTGTCAGGCATATAAGACTGGAGAAATTAAAAAAACATCCCAGCATTAGCGAAGTTATTGATTGGGTAAGCATTCTAAGCCATATGGGTGTGCAAGAGCTTTCTAACGACATAGTGGTAAATACTGTGAATATACTTTTGAAATACCGGGAAGATTGTCTTAAAATTATAGAAAAAGTGAATCAAAAGGACTGGTTGCGTGGATTATATCATCTTTGATCTTGCCAGGATTCTCCGCAGGTCAGGCATTGGAGTCAGCACCCAGGAAATTGCCGACAGCATCCAGGCTCTGAAATTATTGAACACAAATAGGCTGGATAAGTATGCCTTTTATCATGTATTAAATGCGACAATGCTTAAAACCGAATGGGGTGCTGCGTATCTTCAGCAGCTTGTTGAACTTTTTTTGGAACCGGACCCGGAAATTGTGGCAGACCATACAGGGGTACTTTTGCTGCAGGGCTCCGCAGCCCGGGAAACAGGCTGTGGCGAAGCAGGTTTGGGCAAAACGGGGGGCGGGGCCTCTGTGTCGCTATTAACAGAGGCAGTATTGAAAAAAGATGTGGACTTAATTTATGCTATTGTTAAACGACATAATCTAAGTCTGAATCTTTTATGCGAGAACCAGGATGAGGCCCTTATAAGCTTCAAGCTGGAGAGCGGCTGGTTTCAGGTGTCTGATCGAATTGAGGAGGAGTATAAACAGGGGCAGCTTTGTACTGCTGATTATCATTGTGCTCAGGAAAGCCTTGAATTATGGCAGAGCTTTCTTCTGGCAGAATTTGAGCGTCTTCAGGTAAAGAATATGAGCCGGGATTATTTGAGTCAGGTGATGAAAAAGCAGAATCCTACATGTTGCAATTTCCTGGATGCTGATGATGCTTATCTTTCAATCATGTCCCGTGAGGTGGCAAAGCTGGCAAGGCGGCTGGCTGTAAGAAAGGGACGGCGCAGGAAGGTGGCAAGTCAAGGCCGGATTAATATAAACAGGAGCCTGAAACTTGCAATGCAAACCGGTGGTATACCATTTAAACTTGTGAAGATGGCGAGAAAGCCGTCAAAGCCGGATATTTGCCTGTTATGTGACATGTCTAATTCAGTGAGAAGATTCAGCTATTTTATGTTGTTGTTTGTATATACTTTGCAAAAAAAATATTCGAATATCTGCTCGTTTCTGTTTGTGGATCAATTATTGGAGGTTACAGAGTATTTTAAAGAACAGGATGTAAGCAATGCCCTTGAAAAGATCGGTGGTTTGAAGGGTTTTAATCGTACCGGGTTTTCTCATTACGGCAATGTAATCCGGCAATTTACGGACCATAACCTTAGTGTATTAAATAAAAATACAACTGTCCTGATTTTGGGGGATGCCAAGAATAATTGGAATACAGTGGACGGCAGTGAAGTTCTACATAAAATCAGGGAAAATGCAGCGGCTCTGTATTGGCTGAATCCTTTACAGTTGAATTTGTGGAATCGTGATGACTGTATTATGGAAAAATATCGCCCAAGCTGTACTGGCGTATATCAATGCTCCAATATCGAACAATTGGAGCGGTTTGTTGCAGAAATCTTATAGGGTTTGTCGATAATATTTGTGGATCAAAAGTTGGATTAACGCAGTTTTGTTATGAATACACTTTAGAAAATCTTGACAAAGAAAAGTATGTCCTGTATACTACTACTCATAGCAATATAATTGAATAGTCTGAGTTAGGTGCCCTTCGGGGCTTAATAGGGAAGTCCGGTGTAATGCCGGCGCGGTCCCGCCACTGTAACGGGGAGTAAGCTTAAGATATGCCACTGGGACGAAGGTTCTGGGAAGGTTTAAGCAAGCTGTGATCCGGAGTCAGGAGAACTGCCTAGCTGACAATCACCGTTTTCACCCACGAGGTATGGGGAGGAGATTACAGTAAACACTTATCGGCTTGGAATCATCCAGGTTGATTGTGTCCACTTGTTGAATCTACTCCTGGTATTAACCAGGAGTTTTCATTTAGTATCACTGTAGAACTACTCCCAACTGCAACAGCAGCTGGGAGTTTTCTTATTAGTTGCCATTTTTCTAACTCCTTTAAGTTTTGTGCCTATAGGCACGGGTCTTTATGACCCACTTTTTTTTTCCTGGCTATAGGAAAACGAGAGAAGGATGTAACTGCATTGATGTACCGTTAGCGGAGAGGTTTGTAAGAAACACTTATAAAGATAATTTCATAAGCAAAGATAGGTGCCCGTAAGGGCTTAATAGGGAAGAACGGTTAAAGTCCGTCGCGGTCCCGCCGCTGTAAAGATGAGTATTGTTCAGAAAATGTCACTGGACGTTGCCAGGAAGACGGAACAATATGAGGAATCTGAGCCAGAAGACCTGCCTTAATCTTATACACACCGTTTGTACTTACGAGCGATAGGGAGGTGGGTTATTGCCATACACAATTAGTAGATTATGCCGGTATTCCTAAATGGATTCGGTCTGGTCGTCTGTGGAAAATAACCTTCTATCTAGCGATGGAGGGTTACTTTTATGTGTCCGGAGAATTCTCCGCAGGCGGTACTGACGCCGCAAGAAAATGCCCTTAACCGACTTAGGGAGGTGGCTAACGCAGGGTATTAACAGAACAGGTTGGTAAGTAAGTTGATTGAGTAGATGAGGAGCTGGTGAGTAAAATGAAATTAAGTAAACGACAAAGAAGGATTGGTTTAGTTGCTCTGTTTTTGTCCACGATGGCCGTAGCCTCGACAGTTTGTGCGAGTTCTGCTGAAATAACAGAAGAGCATACTTTGGATACCATAGTTGTCACTGCCCAGCGGTATGAAAAAAATGATTTGGATATTGGGGCAGCAACCGATGTGTATACGAGCGAACAATTAAAGCATACCGGTGCCAGAAATCTTCAGCAGGCACTGTCCATGGCTACAGGCATGGTGTATCAATCAAAAGGTCCTGGTGGGGCTTCTCTTGGTTCTATGACTAGTAAGGTCAGCATCAGGGGCGTAGAAAAAGGGACGCTAGTATTGATTAACGGCACGCCGTTAAATTTAAGAGGATTATATAATCTGGAAGATATTCCGTTGGACAATGTGGAGCGTATTGAGGTGGTCAAAGGCGGGGGCGCTGTTTTATATGGCAGTGAAGCTACCGGCGGCGTTATTAATATCATTATGAAAAAAGAAATGCAGAATACGGTTACACTCGGCGGCGGCAATTACGGACAGCAGAACTATGGCCTGACTGTGCAGGCCGGTAAGCTGGGGCTCAGCTATACCTATGATAAATGGGGCGACATTGGCAGAATTTCCTCTACTTTATCCATTCCGGAAATGTATAATGTGTTTGATGGTTCGGAAAAAAATAATGTCGCGTTCACTTATGCGTTCAATGAGGATGTTGATTTGTTGTACAGTCATAATGAATCAACCAGCAAGTTTACTTATACCTTCGGCGAAGGTTATTCACTTGACGGTCAGGCGCGCTATAACCGGAGACACGATAATACCAAGGATTTTGTTCAACTCAATGTGAAAGACGGCGATTTGAAAGGGAATTTTTATTATAACGCCAACAGCCTGCAGTCCACAGGTACGGATTATTACAATGCCAGCGGTGATAGCAGTGGCTATCCACAATGGAAAGATTCTGAGGAAAAGAACCAAACTTATGGATTGGACATGCAAAAGTCCTGGCAAACGACCCGAGGCACACTATTGTTTGGCACGACATATCAAAACGAAAGGTATACGCCCGCGGTTAAAGAAAGCACCAAATATCAACGCAATAATTATTCCTTTTACGGGCAATGGGAAGTGCCGCTGCGCGAGGCCGATACCGTTACCGTAAGTGCCCGGAAAAGCTGGACCGGCGGTGCGGATAAAGATAAAAACTACCATAACTTTAGTGCACAGGGACAGTTTGTTCATAAATTGACGGAGAATGAAAGCCTGTATGCCAGTGCTGGTCAGTCTTTTGTCATGCCAACCTTTAGTCAAATGTATTCTACTGGAGACAGCGGTATGGTGGTCGGCGATCCGAACTTGCGTCCGCAGACCGGCCAGCATTATGAAATCGGCTGGAAGAAGAATTATCATGACCATAAATGGCGGGTGGCATTGTTCAATTATAATATTGAGGATAATATTAGCTTTAGTAAACTGTCTAATAAATACTATGCCGTCAATGAAGATTTAAAAAATACCGGGATAGAGCTGAGCGCGGATATTCTGGGCAATAACGGCTGGTCATATCAGTACGGGCTGACGT
Source organism: Sporomusa sp. (assembly GCF_035561255.1). GTDB lineage: Bacteria > Bacillota > Negativicutes > Sporomusales > Sporomusaceae > Sporomusa. The sequence goes on from NZ_DATMXX010000367.1 coordinate 13,824, forward strand.
ATAGCAATCCCCAGGCAAGGTCGAAATCCGAAAAAGCCGGTGTTAAGGACTATTGGGACAGAAACTTCGGCAGGGTACAATTAAACGGCGGGGCAACGTACCATATGGATAAGTGGACGGCCAGCCTATCGGCAAATTACCTGGCTAAACGGGTGCTTACGCCAAGTAGCGCGCACTCTTTTGAAACCAAGCCTTATTTATTAACGACCTTGAATGTCAATTATGCCGTCGATGCAACCAGTGAAATTAATTTGAGCATCGACAATCTGCTGGATCGTCAGGACAATGTTAATCATACCAGTTCGGCTTACTATACAGCCCCTATTAACTATATGCTGAGTTATAAATACAAGTTCTAACAGGGGAAAAGCATCATTTGTTTTGTAATCTTACCGAATAATTTAATAACGATAGAAATAGGTGCCCTTAGGGGCTTAATAGGGAAGTACGGTTAAAAACCGGCGCGGTCCCGCCACTGTAATGGGGAGTAAATCCAAGGTACACCACTGAGACGAAAAATGTCTTGGGAAGGTTTGGAGGCACAATGATCCAGAGCCAGGAGAACTGCCTATTTGCCGATCACCTTTTGACCTACGAGCGATGGGGAGGGGATTAAACGTACATATAATGTACATATTCCGTCCCGGCGTGTTTTTCATGCCGGGACGGAATATGACATAACAATGTGTTTGTTCTCCCAATAATTATTGGGAGTTTTTTATTGGCTCATTAGAGTCGATGTTGTTGCGCCCAGTGTCGCGGTCTATTAATAAAAATAAATGTGGAGATGAGAATTGTGAAAAAAGGTAAGTCGAAAAAACAAATGAATGCATGGTTATGTGCCATGGTCGCTAGTGCGCTCTTATGGCAGGCGCCGGGAGCTGCGTATGCAGAAGAAGTGGACGAGTATGAGTTTGACCAAATGGTGGTTACAGCAACCAAGACGCCTGTAAAGCAATCAGAAGCCAATGCTAATATTTCGGTAATTACCAAAGAAAAAATTGAGCAACAGCATTACACCGATTTGGAACAAGCATTAAGAGATGTTCCGGGGGTTACCATACTGAATTATGGCAGAGCCGGCTATAATCTTAGTAATGGCCTAAGGATTAATGGCTCCCCTAAGGTATTAGTTTTAGTTGACGGAGTAAGTGCTGGTCATGCTGATATAACATTTCCGGCAAGTGCTTATATGGCTTTGGAAAATATCGAGCGTATTGAAGTTCTCAAAGGCTCAGCTTCGGCGATATATGGTTCTGATGCCAAAGGCGGCGTTATTAATATTATTACGCGTAAACCGCAAGGGGATAAAAGTTATTTGAGTATAAGCGGGGGGAATTTTAGTCGGGAAAACTATTCTTTTGCTAAAGAAGGAGTTGCCGGGGACTGGGCCTATCGCGTAACAGCCAAGAAGAGTCTGCTCGGTGATGCTGAGGATGGCAGAGGAAGAACTATTCCCCAGTCCCTAAATGCCGATGCGCTTGGTTTTAAAATTACGAAAAGTTTTAAGGAAGGCTCTGATCTAGCCTTATCCTACAATTCTTATAAATCTGACTGGATGTATTATGATGCTGCATATGGCGGTGGTATTACCCGGGGTACATCCGAGGATTACGACTGGAGTATCGTTTTTAACCATGAATTTGATAACAGTGCCAGTAATACCTTTACTTTTAAAAACAGTCATTATGATTATGTTGCACCGACATGGACACGCAATGTTAATACATTAAATATTGCGGATCAGTTTACAAAAAAAATAAATGATCGGCATACGGTTATTACTGGTTTTGATTATACCAGGGATAAAGTAATCTCATCAGGTG
>NZ_DATMXX010000368.1:0-13292 GCF_035561255.1 Sporomusa sp.
TATTTTAAATTGGGGAATAATCCTTACTTCTCTGCTTTAAACTCTTCTAACTCCTTAATAATTTTCGGTAATTGTACCAATAATTCCTGTAATTCTTCTTCTGTTAGGTCAGTACTATCTAAATTACTACTTTCGGATGCACCAGCTATCACTAACACCCCCAGTAAGTTATCATCTATATAAAAATTGCCAGATTACACATTAAGTGCAACCTGGCAATCATAGATGTATTATCTTTAGACCCATGGCTTTGCGTCCCTTCCTTTTAGAAGGTTTGCTGATATATTCATTTTTATTTATTATTTTGCATCATATTGGCAAAATCCTGCATTGCAATCTAAAATTATCAATTTATGTAAGGTCTGACGTACGACAAGATTCACAATAGTAAACACCCAGCCATTTCTAAATGAGTACAGTAGTAGTCACCGCCTACTACTTATTTTTTTGTTGTTTTAATTGCATTTTTTAGCATTATTGCTAATGGATTGCTTTCTTTTTAAATGATCCACCCATTACATCATGTACATCATTGATCGTGACAAAAGCATTTTCATCAATATCTTCAATAAGAGATTTGAATTTCGAAATTTCCAGTCGGGTAATAACGACATAAAGAATATTCTTTGTATTACCCGTATATCCACCTTCACCATGCAGCACAGTCACACTCCTGCCCAAACGGGCCCTGATAGCATCTGATATGGCTTCCCCATAATCGGATACAACGATGGCGGCTTTTGATTCATCTAAGCCTTCAATGGTTATATCAATTACTTTTGAGGCAATAAAATAAGCAACCAGGGAATACATAGCCCGGTCCCAGCCAAAAACAAGGCCTGCGGCAGAAAGAATGAACAGGTTTATCACTAAAATGATTTCCCCTACAGAAAAACTGGTTCTTTGATCCACTAATATAGCTACAATCTCTGTACCATCCAGTGAACCGCCATAGCGGACAATAAGCCCCACTCCGATACCTATGATAATACCCCCGAAAACAGAGGCTAAAAATAAATCATTTGTTAATCCCGGAATTGGCAAAAAGATATTGCTCCAATATGACAACGATACAATAGCAAAGATGGTTGAAAGTGTAAACGTCATGCCTATTTGCTTGTATCCCAGATAAACGAAAGGCATGTTTACGACAATTAAAAATACCCCTAGCGGCAAGTGTGTCAGGTGGCTGGCCATAATAGCAATACCAACCACGCCGCCGTCAATGATATTGTTGGGTACTAAAAAGATTTCTAACCCCGCCGCATAAATAATAGAACCAATCAATAATATTATGTAACGTTTTATTTGTTGTAAAATCCTATTCTTTTTCGCCATGCAAGATCCTCTTATCTTATAATTTTCTTTCATATCCTTCAAGAAAACTGTGTGCCCAGTAGATGCACTGATACGTTACATAACAGTATCCCTCGGTTTACCGAGGGAATGCATCACTCTGTATTCTGCTTTTTTCCAAGGCATTCGCAATACGTTGCAACCCTTTATTTATGCCTGTTAACTGCATCAAAACATAAATAACAACCACAACATATAGAATCATGAATATCATGCCAAATGGAAAGAAACCACCACCGTAATCCATCACAGATCATCACTCCTTCTATTTAAATAGGATGATCAGTAACTATAGGTTTATACTTTGGGTAATAAAAAAACCGGGCGCATCATAAATTAACCCCCTGCACTTTGCAGAGGGCTAGCTAATTGCCTTATGTTATGGTCTAGAATTGTTCACTCACAACCACATTTATGACCATTCCACATGTGCTTACTCTTACACATCCAGTCCTGCACATCATTTAAAGTCTCACCAAATCGTTGGAAGTGAACGACCTCCCGTTGCCACAAAAAGCGCAGGGTATCTTTAACACACGGATCATCCGTGCAGGCAATTAAATGCTCGTAGGTCACCCTTGCTTTCTGCTCGGCTGCCATGTCCTCGGTTAGATCGGCAATTGGATCGCCCAGACAAGCAATGTAAGAGGCACACCAAGGTACACCGTTCGCGTCTGTCCAAAACAGCCCATGATTATGTTGAACATATTGCCCTTCCCATCCAGCTGCTTTAAAATCTTCACAGGTAGCACCATCAACAAGCTTATATACCATAGCAGCAATCATTTCCATATGAGCAAGTTCTTCTGTACCGATATCTGTCAATAAAGCTTTAGCTTTATCAGTCGGCATACTATAGCGCTGATTTAAATATCGTAGCGAGGCACCCAGTTCACCATCAGGTCCACCGTATTGGGTGATAACCATCTTGGCAAATTTTACATCCGGGCAGGTGACGCGTACGGGATGTTCAAGCTTCTTTTCATATATCCACATATCCACTGCTCCTTTATCACATAATTATAGTTCCCAAGGCCATGGTCCTTGTACCCATTGCCATGGATCCTCGGATAAGCCGCCAAACCCAAAATTCAAGAGCGGCCCGAATTCAGCTTCATATCTTTCCTTATACTTTTTTAACACCTCTACTGCACAGTTGAAATCATTAATCGCGTCTCGGTCACAAGGATGGGTGTCCAGATAAAGATTAAGCTCGATAGCTACAAACTCCATCTCCTGAACTTTCCTAAGCATCGCTAGCTGTTTTTCATATTTCACTTATTCTACACCTCCATGCTTTATCTATTTGGGTATTGGGTAGACGCCCCAAAGTTCTGGAAACAGCGTGCCCTTCATAAGTGCTTCGGACGGGGTAAACGCTTGTTCATAATATTGCCACGGAACATACGAATGAGCCAGTAAAATACATTCTGGCAGCTCAGCGTCCATATCTTTATCCATGCCTGTCATGCATTTCTTGTTTTCCATATCACACATATCATCCATGTCATCGTCCAATTCATCATCCATATCACATATATCATCGATATCGTCGATATCGTCGATATCATGAAGGTCATCCTTCATTTTCATAACTTTGCTTTTTCCGCGTTCTGCATACATTTCGCTCTTGGTCTTTTTGCTCACAAAGAAAGCCTCCTCTCAATTAACCTAGTGTATTTTATGTGAAGCCAGCAGCAAATGTCCCTCACTTGAACAAAAAAATTCAGCAGGCACAAAGCCTGCCGAATCTACTATAATATTTAAGAAACCGGCATAATTAAGAATGCCAAAATGTACAACACAATCCCCGCCCCACGATACAGAACTGATAGCGCCCATGCCAAGCGGATTAACGTAACATCTAAACCTGTATATACGCTAAAACCGGCGCACACACCAAATACCATCCCATGTTGCTGGTCAAGTGCCAGCTGATGATGGATTCCGACTGACTCCGGCGTACCGGCGCCCTGGACAAACTGCCACACTGTCAATCCGCTGAAAAGGTATGCGCCTGCCCGGATTAACCAAATCATAAGTGAAGGCCCCCTTGAGGAAATTGCCGCAACGCCCAGCTGCTTTACACCCGTAATGTGAGCCTCTGGATATTACCGGCCAATTTCACTTACTAATTAATGAATAGAAATATCATTTCATTAGTAATTATTACCGTAAAGGGCGGCCTTTAAACACAAGATTAGACGCCGGTTGGACGTCCGTTCTTTTTAACCAGCTTTAACTGTGAACGAGCAGGCGTTAGTGGCGCTTGACCTGGCTTAAAGGCTTTGGCACTTGCCCTGCGTCCGATACTAATTAAGAGACCTACGGCGGCACAATTGATAATAAGGGAGGTACCACCAAAACTAATGAAGGGAAGTGGTACACCAGTGACTGGGAACATGCCTGAAACCATGGCAATATTTCCGATGGCCTGCCCTACTACCAGTGTTGTCACCCCGGCCGCCAGCATAAAACCATAGCCATCAGGAGCACGGCGGGCTATCTGCAGCCCATACCAAGCCATAGCTCCGAAGAGTACTAAGACGAGAGCTGCCCCGACAAAGCCCATTTCCTGGCATAATACAGCAAAAGCGAAATCTGTATGCGCCTCTGGCAAATAATGAAACTTGCTGGCTCCCATTCCCAGCCCAGACCCAAACGCACCGCCAGAGCCAATCGCCAGGAGCGATTGCACAGTCTGATAGCCTGATGTTTGCTGATAAGCCCAGGGATCAATCCAGGCTAAAATCCGCTCAGCCCGATAGGCAGCAGCATATACTAGATATATAGTCATAGCTACAGCGGTCATACCTAAAAAGGTAAGCTCTTGTCGTGGAATACCAGCTAAAACATAAAGGACCAGACTCAAACCGACAATAACGGCAGCAGTACCCATATCAGGCTGCTTAAGCACAAACACGCCCATAACCAATGTCACCCCCAGCGGCCAGGAGTATAATGATACAGGTAACCCCCGATCAAGCCGTACACCGAGGTAAGCGGACGTAATCACAATAGCAGTAAGCTTGGCGATCTCGGACGGCTGAAATTGAAAGCTGCCAAGTTTGAGCCACCGCCTGGCACCATTAGCATACTCTCCGTCAAAATGCACAGCCAGCAACAGCCCCATGGCTGCAAGTATCGCCACGATCAGCCAACCGCGGCTTATCTTGCGGTAATCGATTACAGCAGCTACTATCATAACCACAAAGCCAACACCAAAAGACAGCAGATGGCGGGTTACAAAAAAATAGCCGTCGTGAAACAACTGACCCCCAAGCACAAAGCTAGCACTAAAGACATTTACAGTACCAATTAAGAACAGAATTCCCGCAATAAAAAATACGGCTTCAGCCGGACTAACCCATAGTTTGGGGAACCTTCGGATCTTTTTCTCTTTCACGCTCTGGCGCTCCCTTCAAAAACACGTTAACCAATCAGCCATTAACCCATATTATATACTAAATGACTTCCAAACAGATAAAGAGGGGCTAAGCCGCTCTTAACTCCCAGTAGATAAAAGACGGGAGTCTTAGGAAAATTAGTCATCGAACTAACAAAACTACGGATGGAAAAAGAGGTGATCGCATGGGGTAACACCATATAAGCTATTGGCTGTTGACGCTGCCACCCATACTGTATTTGTTGCAGATGGCCCCAGCGGGGAAATTCTGACCGAACTGGCCTTTTCCCCCGAATTAAGTCCCACTGAACTTGCGGTAACCCCGGATTATACAAAAGCTTACCTGCCATGTGCCAATACCAACGGGAAAAATGAGATTTTGGCAGTAAACTTAACTAACTGGACACTCTATAGCCTGCCAATGACAATTCCCTACCCTGCCCAGTTTGTCTTGGCGGAAACCAGTGCAACTTCTGCCTATCTTGCCGAACCTTGCGGCGCACTACACCGCTTTGATTTGACAACAATGTCCAGCCAGTCACTGGGAGCACCGGCAGTTAAAGCCAGCTGCGTAGGATTGGCAGCTGACGCAGAAAGAATCTATACCGCTTGGGAACACCATGCCGGTGGCACAATTATGGAACTAGACACCAATGGTAATATCGCCTGGCAGTATGATATTGCCGGCATACCAACAAATATTATTTTATCTGATAACCGACTGATTGTTCCATTTACGAACACGGCTTTCACCGGTGAAGGTGTTGCCTTGTTTAATTTAAGTAAAAAACGCCGGTCACCGGCGGTAGTAACAATTCAATGTCCCAGTTGCCCCAGCAGCCTTGCAGCCTATCCCTGTCATGCCGCCGTGGCAGCAGATAATCAGACTGCGTATATTGTCAACGAAGATGGTGCGTCTATCTTTGTCATCAATCTGAATACCGCGCAGATTATCGACCGCTTGGCCATCGGGAGATCGCTGTCCCGCTTGTATCTAATTCCAGACACTCACCTGGCGATTGGCACCAGCAACTTATTCGCCGATCTGAGTCTGATTGATTTAGCCAGTGGGCCGCTCCTGGCAGTGACAAATACAAAACGACAGCTGCTATCAAGCATTGCCATTCTTCCCTAATAATTCGCTACATAAGGCTAAACCCCTCCCGCATATGCGTGAGGGGTTCTTTTTCAATAAATATTATACCTTTTGTTTGCCTAACTGCCGTGGCCAGTTTTCGCCCCACTTATACTTACTCTTTTTCGCATTTTTGTCAATCTTAGGAACATTCTCCGGTTCAGGCCGAACCGCTACTTCTGCGTCCGGCACAATTGCAGTTTTAACCTGATATTTAGCTTTCGTTCCACTACTCATATCTTCCGCCAAATTAACCTTTTGTTCGACTGAGTCTGTATTAGTTACAATCTTTTCACGCTCGTCATTATCAGGTGTGCAATCTAGTTCGATATCATCAACGGCATCTTCTTCAAGAACATGCTCGCGTTCTACAAACTCATTGCATTTTATATAGTTAGCGCTTTCAATATTCTCTCCAGCATCTTCAGCAGCTTCTTCATCAACTAATATGCCAAATTTAGTATGGTTCTTATATTTCACATCCACACAGTCTTTCTCTATCTTGATTACGCCTTTTTCTATCATGGCCAGTACCAAGAGAAAATGATCTGTTTCGCGGCGGACATGGTCGGCCATAACGGCGGAAATCGTACTTAACAGCCTATTGCTAATAATCATGTCGTAGGTGGCCTGCTCAAAGTCCCGCAGCCGCACAGTTGCGGCACGGCTATCCTGCAGGAAGCGATTGAAGGCAGGCAATTCGCTGGACTTATGTTCAAAGAAACTCACATAGTCCCACCCCTGCATTGTCAAGTCGTCAAACTCGTCTTGATAGCCTCTGACAACATCAATCATACTGATCTCAGACGGATCCAGCCTGCTGCCAATAAACTTGGTATGTTCAGCCATAATTCTTAGCCAGAAATCAGCTTCCAGGGCTTTGACCACAGCTAATTTCTTACCAGCCCGAATCTTCTCTAAAATGGCCATAAAATACTCGGCTTCCCGGATAATATGGTCAAAAAAGAGTGGCGGTAATGCGCTGCCCAGCTTATTGGTCAGTGATAAACCGAGCAAGAGGATTTTGAACTTAATAAACTCTTTAAGAGACGACATTGTATCGGCAATTAATTCAGCAAATTTTTTCTCGACTTGGGATTTTTCAGCCCGTACTCGCAAAGCCTTAAACTCCCGTTCAAAAGTGCTGGCTTCTTCAATCAGATCAGGCTTATCAAAAGGTAAACCGGTCTTAATGAACAGAGCATGATCTTCCATGATGTGCAGCCAAAACTTGACTTCTTCAATATCAAGTGACGGCACCGGCAGAACATTGCCTGTACCAGACGAGCGACGCGGCATAGCAACACACTCCCAACAAAAACGGATTTTAGTGTATTGTATGCCGCGGATGGCGGTAATGTGTTCAGTTAAGTATTAATATCAGCCTAAAATGTAGCCTCACAGCGGCAGATAGGCTGTCCCAGCATGCTGAATCGGGTTTCGTACTCGGTCATGATATTATCGGCAAAATCACTATTATGAAGATCATAGGTTATATGATTAAGCTTGAGCCCAAATTGATTAAATTGCTCCAACGAAAAATCAAACAACGGCCTGTTGTCTGTTTTAAGCCACAGCTGTCCGCCTGTCTTTAAAACAATGCGGTACTTCTCCAAAAAACCAGCATGCGTCAGGCGCCGTTTGGCATGACGGTTCTTGTGCCAAGGGTCGCAAAAGTTAATATACAACCGGTCGATCTCCCCTGGTGCAAAAACAGTTAACAGGTCATTCACATTAAACACCAGAAGACGCACATTGTTCAAGCCTTTTTCCTGGGCCTTTAGCGCCGCGTTGTAAAGAACATCCTTTTGGGCCTCAATACCTACAAAGTTGGTTTGATCCTGATATCGTTCACCCATTCCGGTAATGAAATCGCCCCTGCCAGTACCTAGTTCTACATGCAATGGCAGGTGATTGCCAAACAGTTCAGCCCAGTTACCTTTGAGTTCCTCCCCAGGGTTATGCAATACTATATTCGTAAAGCCAGTTAGTGCCTCTGCGATCCATGGCTTTTTTCTCAGTCGCAACCGGTCTCCTCCTTATTCCTTATCCAAGCCATATTTTTTTATATAGCGATAAAGTGTTACCCTACTAACATCAAGCATATTGGCCAGCCGGCTGATATTTCCCCCGGCTGCTTTCCAGGCTTCAACAAAAGCCTCTTTATCTTCCTTCCAGGCTTTGCTTAGCCGCTGTTCACCTGGCATCGCAATCTCATGAGCGGTAATGGTATCACCGGTAGTACGGAAAAAAGCCTGCTCAATAACTCCCTGTAGTTGTTTAATATTCCCAGGCCAGTCATAGCCCATGATGACCTCTGCCGCCTCAGGGGATAGCTGCTTAGTCGACAGTCCATGCAGGGCTGCCAGTTCTTCAACAATATGTGCAGCCAAACCAGGCACATCTTCCCGTCGTACCCGTAGTGGCGGTACCCGGACAACGGACCGGGAGATAAGTTCGTATAACCCGGCAGAAAACACACCTTTTTCTACCAGCCGTTTGAGATCAGTATCACAGGCTGCTATAACCCTAACATCAATAGGCCGCTGCACCGTTTCCCCGGAGCGAGATAGATTGCCCCCTTCCAGCGTTTCAGCCAGCTTATCCTGCAACAAGGCAGAGAGCTTCTCAATCTCATCAAGAAATAGTGTGCCGCCGCTTGCCAACTCCAGCTTACCCGGGCGTCCCTCAGCCTCGCTGCCCCCGCGGCCAAACAACTCTACTTCCAGTATTTCCGGTGGCATATCGCCGCATTTAACGGCAATCAAGGGGCCGGCTGCCCGGGAACTGGCCTGATGAATACCATGTGCCAACCGCTGCTTGCCAGTACCGGGTTCACCTTGCAGCAGGAAGTGATAATCATGCCTGGCTATACGGCTGGCTTTATCCTGCATAGTAGTAAATACCTGACTGTCTCCTACCATGCTTGACAAACTGTAGCGTGCCGTGTAGCCTGCCGTATGGGCGACCAGGGTACGCAAATCTTCGATAGGCAACGATACAGCAACAATACTCTCGACCTCACCGTCATCGCCGGAAAGCGGCACAACAGTTGTAATATCCTCATAGGTTTTGCGGGGGGTTATCCAGGTTACTTCCCGATTATAAGAGGGCACACCAAGAAACCCTTTATAAATCGGCGTATGCCGATAGTTTAGGAGCACATCACTCAGGTTTGGTCCCTCGTTTTTATCTTCGCTCCCAGGGGGCACAATTCCCAACAGACGACTGTTACCAAGCTTATTAGCATAAGCTACCTCGCCGCCAGGCAGGATGTGATATACCGCCAGCGGTACCGCGTCCAGAATGGTATGTTTGGCGTTTAAGCTGGCTACTATTGCCAGATGCTGTTCCATTGCATACTTAATGCTAAGTACCATGGCCACCATGGCACTATAGGGTAATTCTTCCTGTTGAATTGACACCACGGTAATAACAAACTTCACTTGATTATCCACGATAATCGGCGCCGAGCAGGCATCGCCATTTTGACAGTCCTTTATCCACATCTCTGGACCAAACATGAGAAACGGAACTTTGCTTCTATAAGCAATACCAATACTTGATGTACCGATATCTTCCTCTTGCATCCGGGCGCCCTCAAGCTCGCCGGCTGTCTTTTGATAAAACGGCATTGCATAGTTTTTCAGCACATATAATTCCTGATCCATTAGCAGCATACTCAAATTATATGTAGTAAAGTGTTCCTTGATCTCACTATAAAGGCCATCGAGAAAACTAAGCGCCGTAGCATAACGTTTACAACGTTTGCTCAGCTCTTCTTTTGACAACTTTAGATCTAAGTGGAATATATCACGCCTAACCCCCAGGTCCTGGCTGCGCTGCCAGGACTCGCCAATCCAGGGATGGACATTGGGATCGATAACGCTCTCATTAATAAATTTATCGTAATATTGTTCTAGTTTGACTTTATTGCGGCGTTCGCGAATCATTATGTACCTCCATAGAATTCTATAAGGATAATATCACATAAATATGGGTTTTTCATTCTATAACATATCGTGCACATTAACTGGTGAAGAAATAGAATACGCTATTGGCAAGTCTTACCCAGACGTAAGGCGGGGTTTTATCCCCGCCTGATGATCTAGCTTGATAACTACGTACGGTAGGTGTTGATATCTTCACTGAAGTGCTGAATAACAGTCTTAAACTCAGTAATCTTTCCCATCATGTCTTGCAGCTTCTCGTTATACACATGCACCGAAGCACTAACCTCCTCACTAGCTGCTGAGTTTTCTTCAGAAATAGCAGCCAGTGACTCAATCTTGCCATATACCTTATTAAGACCGGTCATCTCCTGTTCAAGCTTGGTAATCATATCTACAATGTTAACAGCTACTACATCGATGTAGCCAACATTCTCGGCACTACCTGTCACAACAGCATTCAATTGCCGGCTTTCAGCAGCAAGGATATCAAATTCATCCTCAATCATCTGAACAACGTTGCCAATAATATTCATCAAAACTTTTAGATCACTTGAGATGCTTTCAGAATGGTGATGCGACTGTTCGGCCAGTTTCCTGACCTCCTCAGCCACGACAGCAAAACCACGGCCCTGCTCACCAGCCCGGGCAGCCTCAATGGCGGCATTAAGTGCCAAGAGATTTGTCTGTCCGGCAATGGCAGCCACCATACCGGTAATCTCATTAATTTTCGTAGCTTGTGTCTGCAGGTGTTCAGCCGAACGCTTGACTTCAGAAAACTTATCAAGGCTGTGTTCCAGCTTAGCGGTCGAGGCCTGCACCTCAGCAAAGCCTCGATTGATTTCCTCTACAGCCGCCTCAAGCTGCTCTTTATTTCGGCTTTGTTCAGTTACTACCGTACTCAATGTTTCAAGATTGCCATTTAAGATGCCTACCGCGCTCGCTGTTTCCATGGCTTGGTTGGTAGCAGCAGTCGCAACATCATGTACTACCCCTGATATTTCGTCCGAGGTGTCTTTCATGCGTCCGGCCAGTGCATTAAAATCTTCGCCGTACTTATTCATCTCGTCGGTAATGCCTTTAAACCCGATAAACTCGCTCTTAACCCGCAGCTTATATTGAGCCAGCATTTTCATTATCTCTTCAAACTCGTCGCATGAATCCAGCTTGGTTTCAGTGAAATATTTACGCTCCTGAATACCAGCTATTTCTTCCCGGATCGTCGCAAACGGCCTGAGCAATAGCGAGGCACCGCCGGCAGCCACCGCGCCGTTTAAAAATGCCGTCCATAGCGGCACAGGTATACTCACTGCCGCCAACAGCCCGTCAACCAGTAGCGAAAATACGGTAACAGCTATACCGAGCTTGGCCGGAATACTTCTAACCACACCAAAAGACAGTACTTTGTTAAGCCGGTAAACAGCAGTATGGGTAATCGGCTTCGGGAAAGTAATGGCCATCTTGAGATGCTCTGTCGAGGACTCAACAATCTCTGTCTTAATGTCTTCTTTAAAGTAATCCGCAGCGCCTGCTAAAAGGCCTTTCATATAGCCAAACATGCCGCGTTTGGAACGATAGCTCAAAAGCGCCCCATATTCAGATACCGGATCAATCAGAAGTTCCGGAGGCTTGGCACCTGGTATCCGCTTTACCATGACAACATGAACATCATACATAGATCTAAGGAAAGAATACAAACTTTCCTGATGGAAGAAAGCCGGGTAAGCCTGCGCAAATGTCAGAACATTGTCTTTACCGATATTAAGCCAAATTTCATCCTGACTTTTACCAGTTCGTTCAGCTAAATAAGCGACAAAAGACTTAGGTTTGCCATCTTCAACCTCTTCGGTTGGCATAAACATTTTATCAGACTGCCAGCCAACATGCCTCATTGCGTCAGTGGTCAAGGCATCACCCCATATCTTGCGGGCTGTATTGACCCATGTGCCAACTACCGTTCCCTTCATAATCACCACTCCGTATCTTAAAGATTACTCTTTGCTGACGAGAAGCATTCTAGAATATTAACTACTTTATAATTCTTGATCTAGCTTAAAATCCCTCTATTATTTATAAGGTATTTTATAAGGTTTATATGTTTTCAACTCGTGTTCATTGTCTCGCAAAACCGGGTTATCTGCACTTACTCGTCCGGGCGTTTGCTGCGTATTCGAGGATTTTGCCGCCTCCATCGGGATAAACTAACACCACCATACAAACAGGAGGTGATACTTTGTCCAGCAAAGAAGATTGCGCCATTTATAGCTTTTGGAATGGCAAGAATTTAAAAGGTAACAATGAGTACTTTGACTACATCGGCAGCGGCGAAGACTGCAGTGAATTCAAATGTGTAGAGGGTACCGAAACAGTCTGTGCTGATGAGCTTTAAAAAACGAACAAAAAATCCGCGCAAACTCTGCGCGGATTTTTCGGTTCCCAGTGTTAGCGACCACCAAGCAATGAGGTTGTTATAATCACCGGGTCAAGCGCCTGAAAACGGGTACTCTCCAGCGCCTGTAATTCACTCGTTAACTTGACAAGTTCTTCTTTAAGTACTATTTTGGTATAGCCAAATTCATCAAGCCGATGCACAGCTGCATCAAGCTCATTGATTTTATCCACATACTCTTGGTGTGTTCTAACAATTTCCAATCCTGTTTTAATTTTCACAAAGCATCACCATTTATATTAATTCTAGCTCTATTATATCCCAATTAAAGGCAATTAACTCATAAATCCACAAAAATCGCAACCAAAATATCTTAGGTCACCGTTTAGGGAAAAAAACAATTCTTTGCGCTCTGGCATCTAACCCGGAAACTTTGAGGGTATTCTCCAATTCCCTGGTAAATACTTCTTTAAAAGAAGCACCATACTGTGTTCGCTTTTTGTCACCGGCCATGGTCTCACGCTGGTTGCGGTCATCAATGCGCTGAATAGGTACTATTTTTGTCACCATCTTAACCGCCTCCTTAGCTTAAGATAATTCCCGGCATATATATTATCGTATTATTCTTCCAAATTCCTAAGAACCAATTTCTTTTACTGGTTTTTCATCCATTTCTTACTTCGAGTTGCTCTTTTGCAGCTTGGTTACACTATCGAATGAGGAGGTGGTAAATATGTTTCACAAAAAGAAACGCAAGTCGATGTTGGGCATGGATATGGACATGGATATGGATGTAACCTCGGTGCTTAAAGCTGTGGCTGTCGGCGCAGTTATTTACCAGGCTGCCAAATTCATGATTCACGAAATGACTGAAGACTAGTTAACCCCTCCCTACATTCATTTTAAGGAGGAGGTGATACTATGTCTAAGAAACAAGAACAATGCAACAAAGATTGCACAAGCAACAAGAATGTAGAGTTCGGTAAAGAAATTTGCCCGAACGCCAAAGAAAACAAAAAAGATGAAAAAAAATGCAAATAATATAGTACAGGGTGG
>NZ_DATMXX010000369.1:0-9134 GCF_035561255.1 Sporomusa sp.
TCCACCAGCTCCGGCTCGCTCACTAGTATCATAATCGCAAGAAATTTCAATATTATTAATTGGAATAGTTGTTAAAAGGGACATATTCACACCTCCCTTAAAAACATTTGTCCTGATTATACCACATTATTATTAGAAAGGCACAACTCGCTCATGACTTCTTGAATATTACGGCTCTCGAGAGCCATGATTCCGAATATCATTAAGCCACGCCTTGAACTGACCCCCAAAAATTAAACAAAATTTGTTGTAAATAATCTCAAGTTATTAGGCAGTACGTCTTTACGATAAATCTTGTCGTATAGGGCGTGAAATCTGTGCTTCTTGTTTACCTTGGCTGCAAGGTATAGCTTCCTCTGAAGTTGTCGAACTTTATCGATGGTGTTGTTAGCCTTGTGGGCATTCACTCGCTCTTACCTCCGTCGAAAGCGTGAACAAAGTTGAGCCCCTTTCCTGGCTAGAGTTTTGTTTCTCACAACTTTTGTTGTGATGAGTAGGGCCTCTCCAGTTCCGGACGCTGCTTTGCATACATGCCGCCACTTCGTACACCGACGGGTTCTTTGAGAGTGCTTTTCAGGTTCTTCCTCTCGTCCATGGCCTTCGCACCAACACACAAGGCTCGGCTCCCGCTTGCTCCCATCTCACGACAGGCCAAAGATTTCGATGCGGCAGTGTTCATTTTCATTACGGCCTGCATGCTTGCCCGCAGTCTGTTTGACTGCTTACCCCTGCGCTTCTATACCCAGGATTTCTCCTACGCATGGCAGTTACGCTAACGGGCTCCCTGACGATTACCCGCACCGGACTTTCACCGGCTAGCAACGTCCAGCTTCGCTGGACGCGATGTGTTTTCTTTTCAGCAGAACTGTACACTCCATGGTGTTAATGTGTACGCAGCATCATTAACAAAACCGTTCTTAACTCTGTAGTCCCCTGAACCCTTGGTATATAAGGCTTTTAAAGGTGCTTATTTAGCCCGTCCCAGTGAAGATGAAAGGTTTTTAACCTTACCGGAGGGATTTGCATGGTGGAGGCGATCCGTGACCTTGCAAATCCGCCTATTTATTTTGCCAAACATTCTAAATAGCGCGGTCAGTCGATGGTCTAGGTTGAGTCAACTGCCGCCCCAGCTGTTCTCGCCTTCGCTGACTCGATCATCGCTGTAAAGTGCGCGAAGATACTGGTGAAAACTAGGCTTTACACTTCTCTGGTGGTGGGTAATTCAAAAAAATAGCCCGTATCACGAAAAGTGGTACGGACTCACTTAATTTTGAGGATAAAACAAGTACAAAGTAGGGCTGCGGTTAACTTGGATTCAAGTTTTCACATAGCCCCTTCTCAATTTTTAACCGCGCACCCCAACAAACGCGCCATACGCTGTTCTACCGGTTCAAATAAGTTATTAATATCTTCCTGTTTTTTTACGATGAGCACTCGCGGCCTTTGGGCAAGTATGGTGTCCAGGGCGACGGTTGAGATCATTTCGATACTTCCACCGCAACAGACATCCTGGCATAAACCACATTGCGTGCAGCGCGACGCATCCAAGGAAACGCTCCAAAAGCTATCCTGCTTGTGAATAACCATGGCCTCAGTCGGACAAACGTCAGCACAGGCTCCACAGCCATTGCAGTTATCAGCAATGCGGATATCTCCCCAGAGGCTGCTCGAAAAGTCTGCCGGGTCCGGCGGGCTCTTAAGTTGTTTTAGCAAGTTAACCAACGAGGACCACTTATCCGGCCAATACTTCGACTCTACCATGGAATTTTGCCGTACAATACTGCTTTCCGGTTGCTTATCAGCGGCACCGGAGATAATTTCCGGAAGCACCTGGCTAAACAGGCTTGTACTTTTTCTTTTAAATGCGGTGAGAAAGTCGCGGCGGGACATACCTGTCACCTCGCCTGCCGTGATAGGCAGAGGTTTGATTTTTGCCGGAATCTTCTCCGTAAGTGCAATCACGTTAGGATACTGCCAGCGTTCCAATAACCGGTTTGCCGTATCAGCCATTGTCTGCGACAGGCTGCAAAGCTTGTTCTGCAAGCAATTTGCACAGGAGGCATTGAGAATGGCCACGTTGGTTGCCCCCCGAAGTACTGCATTGACAAGAATGGCTTCATCGCACCGCGCGATACACTGCACGGCGATAGCACGCTGACGCTCGGCAGGATGGATTTTAAGATAGGCCTCACAAGCGAAAGCAACCGCTTCCGAGTGCTCCACATGCAGAGCGACCAGTGAGTGTAACTCGTTATAAGAAGGCAGCTTAGCAGAGAGCGCACCGCCGGGGCAGACTGAAGCGCAGGCACCGCAGCCGGTACACTTTTCGGCGAGTAAGGCAAAGCCTTCCGAGCAAAGGATGGCACCATGGGGACAGATCGCAAAACAAAGCTGGCAAGAGCTGTGAAGATGCCGGTTGCGCAGGCACCGCTCTTCATGCACGACGATCCCCCGCTTTTCCAGCTTGATACAGGCTTGTGTAAATTGTTCGAGTTTAGACAGCATGTAAGCATTCACCTCCAGGGAAATCGAATCGCCTGAACCGGACAGTTATCTGCACATTCTCTACACTTGGTGCAATCGCTGATCCCCCCTGTTCCTAGGCCGGTCTTAATATCAATATCAAAGCTACAAGCACTACGGCATCGCTGACACTTGTTTTCAGTGCCTGCTTCCAGACAGAGGGAACGATCTACGGTAGGCACAAGACTGCGGTTGAACCTGCTAAAGATGCTGAGCAAAGTTCCGACGGGACATAGTTGGCTACACCATTTTTTCAAGAGTACAAGTTCAATAATGACGATAGCAGGAAAAACAATGAGATCCATGGTCGGTTCGTTGAAATGAATGAGGCGCATCAAGGCAAATAATGTGGCAAAGACGAGTCCAATCGGACAGATCAGACAGAATACGGGGAAACCGCAAATGGCGGAAGTCCCTAGGGTTACACCGAGAATAATGAGTCCTGATGAGGACTTTTTTTTAGCAGCAGGACCCTCTTGAAAACCTGCAACCTCTGCTGCCTCACCTTCTTTAAGAACAGGCTGCGGTGATCCGTCCTGGGAGCTATCCTTTGTACTGGCCGATTGGCCTTCATCGATTTTGTTGACTAATAATTTTCGCACCAGAGGAATGGGGCAGACCCAGCCGCAGAAGACACGGCCCAGCAAGGCGGTCAGTACCGCGATCACGAGAAAAGAAATGAGCAGATGCGGCATGACATCCCGGCTGGCAAACGCTGTTTCCAGATAGCCCAGCGGGCAAATTGCGGAAATATTCTCTACGCCGAAAGCAGAAAATGACCCCGTACCGGCACTTTTGAGCGCACCAATCATAATTGTGATCGCCACGACCGCCATGGATGTCAACCTAAGCGTCCTTGTTCCATTCCTGTTCATATGCTTTTATCCCCTCTCGCAGCAATGGGTGTGACGACAATACCGCGAACATTGCCGCCAATATATGACCTCATCACCAACGCGGGGCAGACTTTCTCGCAAATACCGCAGCCGTTGCACTTATGGGGATCGACTATAGGGCGACTCTGTCCGTCAGGCGTGATCGCTTGATAGGGGCACGCCTTCATACACACCTTACAACCGCCTGAGTCCCAGGCAATGCAAATATCCTTCTTCACTATCGCCAGACCAATCTTTACAGTCTTGCTGTCAAAAGGGGTCAGCGCCCGGGTGGGACAGACCTCTACACATCTGTTACAAAAGTTGCAGTAGCCGAGATGATACTTCATCACCGGCGTACGTGCATCTAAGATGCTGTCCGATAAATTCGCCAATCCGATTACAGAAGTTGGGCAGACACTTCTACAACGGTCACATCTGAGACATCTCGAGATAAATAATGCCTCGTCCTGGCCTCCCGGGGGACGGAGCAGCGCCTTATGCGGCAAGAGTTTAGAGGCTTCTCCAAGTCCGAGAAGAAGGGCAAACGCTCCTCCGGATATTTTTAGGAAGGTTCGCCGTGAGGTCATCTATGCGCCGACCTCTGGAACAGTTTCTTCAATTAGCTCTTCAAGGATAGTGCGTTCCAATCGTAAGTAGCCAATAGTTATGTTGGCAACAGCTTTATAAAGCCCTGTTTCGGCATACTTCTCGATGTCGGCACAAAACGCAGGAACCCAGTTTAGCAAATGCTGTCCAAGGAAATCCGCCTGCTCTTTAAGGCAAACGGAAACTGCCAGCCAGTCACTCACAGCCAAAGCTTGTTGTGTCTCCTGGCATAGGTACGCCATGAATTCAAGTTCAAGGGCGATATGATCTTCCGGAAAATCGAGCGTTTCCAGCTTGGTCAAGCCTTTTGCGCGGTAGGCTGCTACCACTTGATCACGCGCATCTTGCATGATCAGTCGCTTTGGACTTGTATAAACCGACTCGTACGGATAGGCAGCATCGTTTCCGGCTATCCCCGCCCCAAGAAATACCCTCGCGTAGTCCACAGCCAGATCGGTCAATGGATCGCTATTGAGATGCAGACAATACGCGCTAAGCATCCGGTATCCTTGGGCAAGTTCGTCTTCACCACACTCGTCAGGAAACCACATGCCTTTCATCTGTTCAAGTAACGTCTGATCGACTTCAACCTGGTAGAATCGTCCTAAAAACCGGTACAAACTCTCCCTGTTTTCCATAATTATTGAGTACTCTGATATTTTCTCCACGTTCTTCCCTCACTGTTTTATCACAGTCGGGGAAGAGATGCGATCTCTTCCCCACTTTTATCATTTTAAATTTAAAAATATTGCTTAATACTGCTTCCAAGCAAAAACATTAAGGCCCGAAAAGCAACGCCTGCTGCCAGAACGGAGCATAGACCAACTTTAGCCAACATATCTTCATTATTTTTCGTGTAAAACTTGGTCAGCAACGCTGCGGGAACCACTAAACCAAGCAGCACCAATCCACCCCAGAAAAGCGGTGCCAGATTGCCTGCCAAAACCCTCGTGACGGAGCGAGTCACATCAGGGTAAGGCGCCATGGCTATGTGGACCAAGTACGCAACGAGTACTACCGCTTGCATGGCAAGTGCGATCAGCGTCGCCCGTTTTATCATTTCCGTTGTTGCTGCTGTTTCTATTGTCGCTGCCGTTTCCGTTGTCGCTACTTTGTAGTTTGCTGTACGTGCAAGCAATACGCTGATACTGAAGCAACCCATAACGGCTGCTGAAGCCAAATACAATGCCGGCAGAATCAATGTGTTCCATGCAGGTATGGATGCCATTACATAGGCATCGCCATTAACGAAAGTAAGTACGGCTGCAAGTACCGCACCAACGGTTCCGATCATTTTGCATGTCCCAGCAGAAGCGTCTCTCCGGAGTGCCAAAAGATAAACGATTATGGCTAGACCCAGCAGAAAGCTCATCATGGATTCCATGAAGATTCCGGAGGTTGGATGACCCAGCGCACCAAACATCCGCTCCGGATGGCCTAAGTGCAGGGTGCTTGCCACGCCACCGACGCCGATTGACACAATCGCAACCAGCGAACTTACAGTTCTAATTTGTTTTGCCTTGCCATACCATTCAGTCAGGATAATAGAACCAACAAAGGTTCCACAGCCAAGTCCGATAAACAATGTAAAGAAAACCAATGGCCATTGAATACTCATATGCTCACTCCCTCCATGCGGCCGTTTTGCTATGCATAATATACCGGGCAGAAGGACGGTTTCCGACATCCGGCAGGACATGCACATTTTCGTTGCCAGCTTTTTGGATGACTTTGGCAACATCACTGTTGGGATTATCGATGTCGCCAACAAACCGACAGGACGCCGGGCAATTTTTGACACAGGCCGGCTGCTCGCCATTGGTGTGCAGTTGGGCGCACAGCGTGCACTTTTCCACTACCTTTGTCTCTTCGTTGAAGGTACGGACTCCATAGGGGCAGGCCATCATACAATACCGGCAGCCGATGCACTTTTCCTTGTCGATGAGGACAACTCCCTCTTCGCTCTTATAGGACGCCCCCGTCGGACAAACCTTAACACACGGTGCGCTCTTGCATTCCTGACACATGGCCGGCAGATAGTACATTTGTAAATTCGGATACGTACCAGTCGGCCCCACTGTCAGCACTTTATTCCATGTACAGCCAAGAACAACACCATTTTCCTGTTTGCATGCCACTTCGCATGATTTACAGCCAATACAGCGATCTAAATCAACTACCATTGTTCTTTGTGTCATTCTTATACCTCCTTATCCTTTAACGGAGTAGGATCAGAAGGCTCAGGCAGCCAGGCCTTGAACTCCTCCGGTTTCAGCCAAACGCCTTTAGGCGGACCATCAGCTTTCGATACCTTGACGAGATATCCTCTGAGGGTATACGTGCCTATAACATCATTGAATGGAGCATCATTCTTGGAAAGTACGTTAACGTTGACTTCCTGCCAGCCATGCGTATCCGTGTTTAGGGTTTCCGGCGTCCAAAACCTTTCCATATAGACCACTCCGGGATTAATTCCCTCCGTTACCCAAGCTTTAGCCTTAATTTTACCGCGCTGGGACTCGACATTCACCCACTCACCCTGGGTAATTCCATATTTTTTAGCGGCCTTGGGGTGAATCCATATTTCAGGAGCGGGATAAATTTCTCTTAGCCAGGGAATGTTCCGCAACGTTCCATGATGGAAATATGGCAGCCGGCCGTTAGTCATAACTAGCGGGAACTTCTTGGCAAGTTCACTGCCTTCCAGCGGACTTTCAAAAGGCTCCTCGAAATATGGCAGCGGATCATAGTCTTTTGAGGCCGGCGGCAGCGGGTAAGGACTTACCGGAGCCCCTGTCCGCCCTAAAGTGATGAATGCCTCGCCGTAAATCTCGACTTTTTGACTTGGCCGGCCGAAACCTTTAGGCTTTCCAGTCTTCGGATCAATCTCCTTGTACGTATAATATCTGCGCCATTTTTTGATAGGCATGGCTTCATAAGGCACTTTTTGAGCAAGTTCCTTAAATGTCATACCTAGTTTTTTCTTGCAATTCCAGTCAAGAAATTCCTCCATGGAGTCCCAATAAGGCTGTTCCGGCGCCGTTTTTTCCAGATCAAACGCATCCTTACAGGCCTGATGCCCCAGTTCTCCGCACCGCTTGGCAATTTTAGACCAGATCACAGTTTCATTCATAGTTTCATAGGTGTGCGTAACCGCCTGCCGCACGAACAACATGTTGAGCGGCGGAACGACATAATCTGACTCCAGCCACTCCGTAGTCGGCAGCAGAACATCGGCATAAGCTGAAAATGATGTAGGATACATATACATGTGAACAATGAAATCCATCTTCTCCAGGGCTTCAATCCATGACGATGCATTAGCAAGCATGGCAAGTTTATTGCCGGAACGCTCAAGCCATACTTTTACCGGATAAGGTTTTCCTGTCTTGATGGCTTCCAGAACAGTCGGATTGTGGCAAGATCCCCATGAATTCGCGCCCTTATACTCAATGCCGCCAAGACGTTTTTTAAATTGTTCAGGCGATATGAATTTATACAGCGGTGAAACAGCAGAATCAGCAAATTTGACATCACCAAAGTTTTGGAGAAGCGCCCCTGGTTTTTGTACATAGCCCATCATTAAGTCCAGCGCACAGGCTGCCATTGCTGCCTGTGCCGATTGAGGGTTCTGATCGGTAGCAACGCCAAGGCTGAGACCGCCAGGGCCCTGGGCATAAATTTTTATGGCTTTTTCAATCTTATCTGCTTCAAGCCAGCAGATTTCGGCCGCCTTTTCAAGCGTAAACGGTTCGCATCGCTCTTTATAAAGCTGGAGGCCGGTCTTGCATTCAATGCCATTAACCGTAAAAGCACCAAACAACTCGGGTTCAAGATTGTCATCCCATGGATAAGGCAGCGGTTTGGCTGATTGAGTCTTTTTATCCCATACCACATAAGTATTAGAATCACCACCAGGTGTAATATCGCTTTCACGGAGACACATTTTTGTCTGGGTGTTTACCAGGAATGGGAGGTTTGACCACTTCATTACAAATTCTTCGTCATAGAGTTTATGATCAATAATATATTTAGTCCAGCATAGTTCGAGCGCCACATCGGTGCCCGGTCTGATTGGCAGCCACACGTCCGCTTTGGCAGCATCTGCCGTAAAGCGTGGATCGACAACAACAGTCTGCACGCCTCTTGCTCTTAGTTCTGCAACCGCCCGGCCGCCCTGAGAGGGACTATTATAGGCGGGACATGCTCCCCACAATACCAGTGATTTCATTGGCGTATCTTCGTGAAAGTAAATTTCATGAGCTTCGCTGTCTGCGATACTGGTAGTTTGATACCACATTTCTGTTTGTCCATACATCAGTTTGTAGGTAAGCGTTCTTGGCATATAACACTGTTGAGCGCCTGGCTCAAACCAGTTCGGTGTACCGAATACGCTGGCAAACCTTCTGACACTGCCGAATTCCGGATTTCCACCGCCGCCGGTTGTGCAGAGTACGGCTTCGGCGCCGTATTTTTCCCGAACGTCCATGAGCTTTTTAGCGATGGTGTCAATAGCCTCTTCCCAGGATACCCGCTTCCATTTGTTTTCACCGCGCGCACCGACACGAACCATCGGGTACTTATTGCGGTTTGGATTATAAAGTGCCTGTATACCGGCAAGTCCTTTGGCACAAACCCGGCCTCTGGTCATTGGCTGATCCGGATCACCTTCGAGCTTAATCAAACGACCGTCCTTCACATGTGCCAGGATGCCGCATTTGCCAATACATCCCCGGCAACATGTCCTAATGATTTTTGTCTCTGATGTTGTTGCAGGTTCCCCTGCAGCTTCCGTTCGCGTGAGTCCGTTCAGCGAGCTGCCAAGCGCGGCCGCAAGCCCAGTTACGGCAGTCGCTTTCAGAAATTGTCTTCTGCTAAGTACTAATTGTTTCATCTTTTCTCCCCTTTACCGATGAATATCAGGCGTGAAATCCGATCGTATATAAGCCGGCTCCTTCCCCCCTTCCATAAATTCTCTCGTTCTGGATTGTTATAGACACTGTACAGTATTCGTTTTCGCAAGTTTCATGCCATCCGCCTAGCACCCGTAATAACTGGTATAACAGGCTTGGCAAACTATCATTTTCAACTTACTTAGTAAAAAAATTAGATTTTTTCTCAAAATTA
>NZ_DATMXX010000370.1:0-14240 GCF_035561255.1 Sporomusa sp.
GATTATTACAAACAGGAGTTATAGATAAATGAACATTAACACTCCCTATTACCTTATTGATGAGAAAAAATTGTTGCGTAATTTGCAGATTATTCAGCAGGTGCGCCAGCTTTCCGGGGCCAAGTCGGTATTGGCACTGAAATGTTTTTCCACCTGGAGTGTATTTGACCTGATGCGTGAGTATATGGATGGAACCACCTCCAGTTCGCTCTATGAGGCGCGGCTGGGTTCTGAAAAATTCGGCAAGGAAACACATGCTTATTGTGTGGGCTATTCCCAGGAAGATATCCTGGCCGTGGCTGAGTTTGCCGACAAAATTATATTTAACTCGGTTTCCCAGCTAGAGAGATATTATGATGCTGTGAAATCAGCAAAGCTTGGTTTACGGGTAAATCCTGGTATTAGCCACTCGCATTTTGATCTGGCCGACCCGGCGCGCAAGCATTCACGCCTGGGTGTGACAGACAAGGCGGCGCTGGCAAAGCAAATACACCGCCTCAGCGGCTTAATGTTTCATTACAATTGTGAAAATGATGATTTTGATACATTTTCACAGCAACTGGATACCATTGGGGACTGCTATGGAGACATACTTAAAGAACTGCAATGGGTAAGTCTTGGTGGCGGATTATATTTTACCAAAGAGGGCTACCCTATAGAAAAGTTCAGCAAAAAACTGGCAGAGTTCGCTGATAAGTTTAAGGTTCAAGTGTATCTGGAACCTGGTGAAAGTGCCATTACCGGCTGCACCGAACTGGTTACCAGTGTTGTTGATTTAGTGAATAATGAACTGGATATTGCCATTGTTGATGCTTCGGTAGAAGGGCATATGCTGGATTTATTGATATACCGGCTGCCGGCTAAGATTGAGACAGGCGATATGGGGCAGCATAGATACATGGTTGCTGGAAGATCGTGTCTTGCGGGCGATGTCTTTGGGACATTTAATTTTACAGATAAGCTGGAAATCGGTACTGAAATCCGGTTTGCAGATGCAGCAGGATATACAATGGTAAAGAAGAACTGGTTTAATGGGCTGCAAATGCCGGCAATCGCTGTGCGCAGGCTGGATGATACTGTTGAGGTTATCCGTCAATTCACTTACTCGGATTTCTTAAATAATTTATCATAAATTAATTTTTTTAGCAGAGGAGAAAGAAATGAGGAAAAATGTTTTAATTGTTGGTGCTGGTGGCGTGGGTCATGTAGTAGCCCATAAATGTGCGATGAATAACGATGTTTTGGGTGATATCTGTATTGCTTCACGTACCCAGCAAAAGTGCGACGCTATTATTGAAAGCGTATTGCGCAAAAATCACATGAAGGATTCATCGAAAAAACTATACTCGCGTGAAGTTGATGCAATGGATGTTCCTGCTTTGGTTGAGTTAATCAAAGCTACCAAGTCTGAAATAGTTATTAATGTAGGCCAGTCCTATATTAATATGTCGGTCCTGGAGGCTTGTATTGAAACAGGTGCGGTGTATATGGATACCGCAATCCATGAGGAACCGGACAAGGTTTGTGAGAATCCACCCTGGTACGCCAATTATGAATGGAAACGCAAAGAACGCTGCCAGGACAAAGGGGTCACAGCAATCTTAGGTATCGGTTTTGATCCCGGGGTGGTCAATGCGTGGTGTGCGTTGGCCCAAAAAGATTATTTTGATACAATTGATTCTATTGATATATTAGATGTTAATGCCGGCAGCCATGGCAAGTATTTTGCCACAAATTTTGATCCGGAGATTAATTTCCGGGAATTTAAGAAAGTCTGGACCTGGGTTGATCGTAAATGGGTATTGCAAAAGGTTCATTCTATTAAAGTCGACTATGATTTCCCGGTAGTGGGAAACTGTTCGGTGTACTTAACCGGGCATGATGAGCTGCATTCTTTGTCCAAAAATATTAATGCAAATTCTATCCGGTTTTGGATGGGGTTTGGCGAACATTATCTCAATGTATTCTCTGTTTTGACCAACCTTGGACTTACCTCGGAAAAACCGGTTAAAATAGCGGAAGGTGTGGAAATCGCACCCCTTAAGGTATTAAAGGCATTGTTGCCAGATCCGTCCTCGCTGGCTATTAATTATACAGGGAAAACCTGCATTGGCAATTTCATTCAGGGAACCAAAGGCAATGAAAAGCGCGAAATTTTTATTTATAATATTTGTGATCATGCTGAGTGTTATCAGGAAGTGGAATCCCAGGCAATTAGCTATACGGCCGGGGTGCCGGCAGCAGCAGCGGCAATCTTAGTTGCTCGCGGCGACTGGGATGTAAAGCATATGGTCAATGTGGAAGAACTTGATCCTACACCTTTTATAGAGCTGCTTGATACAATGGGCCTGCCGACCGAGGTTATTGAAGCACCTGCAACCTTTGTGGCGCCGGTTATTGAATCATTAGATTCTATTTGATTATACTGGAAAACCTCCTGGGGATGCCGTTTGGTCATCCGCAGGAGGTTTTTGTTATTCTTGATGAAACATAATGAGCTAGGGGGAAAAAGTGCCTCTCTTCAGTAGTAGCCTGAAGAGAGGCACTTTTTCTTAAAGCGGTCAACTAACAGGGATTGATAAGCGTGGGTCCGCTTGAGACACCAAGTTAATATGGGCAAGTTTCTCGACAAACAAAGGTATTGCAGGGTTAGGATTTTCACTGTCCCAAATAAGTGTCATATTCCCATAAGCTTCTTTACCCTTCATAAAAACAAAGCGAATCCCACCAGCTCGCAGCTGATTCATGCGCAGCAGGGCAGGATCTCCGACCATAAATGAAACACCGACCCCTGCTTGGACTTGCCAGAGCATAGTATCAAAATTTGCTGATTTACAGACAAGATTTGGTGTAAATCCGGTTTTTTCACACTGTTTATGAAACCAGTCGAATGCTTGTGGATACCTGCTTTTATCAATAAGAATAAAGGGCTCATGTTTCATATCAGCAAGAGCAAGGCAGTGATTACTGGCATACGGGTGATTATGAGGCAACAGAAACCCAAGCCTGTCTCTGCGTACCACTTGCAAGGAGAATTTAGATTTTAGCTCATTACCCATAAAACCAGTGAACCCAATATCAAATTCGCCACGTTTTAGCGCATCTTCGATCATTGCAAGAGGGAGAACACGAATTTCTAAGCTAATTTTCGGATAAAGTGCTGTAAACTTTTTTATCGCCAGCGGTAAAATTGCATATTCAATTCCTATACAACAAATGCGTAAGATTCCCCTAATACCACTATCAGCCTCACGTGATTTAATAAAAACCGAGCTGATCTTGTCCATAAGAGGTTCAACATCCTGGAGTAAGACGTGACCTGCAGCAGTTAAACGTACAGTGCGATTATTGCGAATGAATAACTGCACGCCCAGTTCTTTCTCTAAAACTGAGATTTGCCTGCTTAAAACAGATTGAGCAATATAGAGTTGTTTGGCGGCTTCGGTGAAGTTTAAATGATGGGCAGTAACAATAAAGGATCGCAAAAAAGAGATATCCATATCATTTTTTCTCCCCTACTATGTAGAATATTTTGAACATTAGTTTAATTATAGATTTACAATCCATGGATTGCAACAGCCTGTAATCCATTTTAAGTATTAATGGTGAACAGGTATTTGAATTTTACGTGACTACTATTTCGCTCTATCATAGTACTAGATCCAATAGTCAGAAAATTGCTGAGCAAGACACTACCGGAGAGAAGGTGAGTAGTTCGTTATGAGAACAGCGCGCTGGAAATAGGGAAACAAAACTAAACAAGGAGCTGATGAGAGCATGAAAACTGGACAGGAATTGTACACAGAGCACTGGAACCGGCTCGCAATGGCAGCATCACTGCAAAAGACTGACCGAACCCCGATCTACTTACATGCCGGTCCATTTGCTGTTAGGCAGGCCGGCGGAAAAATGTCTGACTTAGTCACTAATATTGAGTATGGGCAAGAACTGGCTCTTAAAGGGCTTCTGGCCCTGGGAGATATTGACGGTGCCGATATTGTCGAGTATCCGGTTATTGCCGGTGTTCCCTTTCTGGGACACACCAAACTTCCCGGACGTGACCTGCCTGAGGATATGCAATGGCAGATTGATGAACGGGGCGAGATGACTGAGGCTGATTATGACACCATTATTAACAAGGGGTGGAATGTTTTTTTTGCAGACTTTTGTCAAAGACATCTGGGCAATGCGCTTGAAGATCTACAATATTTTGCCAAAGTAAAAGAACAAGCCGAAAAGAATTTCATGGCAGCTGGAGTTGTACAACTATCAGGCATATTTGCCGGGCCGGCCTTTGGCGCTATCTGCGGCGGTCGCTCGATCAGCAAATTTATGCGAGATCTGCATAAGATTCCGGATAAGGTGGAAGCAGCTTTGGAAGCAGCACTGGAAGACAGAATCGCCAACTTTCAGAAACAAATACGTTCAGCCGATAAGCAGTTTTCAGTTATTCTGGCAGTGGGTCGGGGCGCTGGCGATTTCTTGACAAGGAAAGCCTTTGACCGGTTTGTATGGCCTCATATCAAGAAGATCGTGGAGGTGATGGTTGCAGAAGGGGTATTTGTGCATTTGCATATGGATATGAGTTGGGATCGTTTTTTGGATTATTTTCTGGAATTACCTAAAGGCAAGTGCATTTTTGCACCAGACGGTTCCACTAACATGGCCAAGGTAAAAGAAGTGCTGGCTGGGCATATGTGCGTTATGGGGGATGTTCCCGCTGCCCTGCTGACATTAGGTACCCCAGATGAAGTTTATAGATACAGCAAGCGTCTGGTAGATGATTTCGCCCCAACCGGATTTATTATGGGAGCTGGCTGCTGTGTACCGCTTAATGCTAACCCGGAAAATGTCAAGGCAATGGTTGCGGCCGCCATCGGCAAGTAAACTTTCAATTAAAAATAGGAGAGTGAATGGGATGAGTGATAAACAATATGGCTTTGTCACCAAAGCTGCGGTACTATCGGTTGCTTTACTCATGTATACCACAGCAACGACAACCCCCGCCCTGGGTGCAATTGCCAAAGCCTTTCCCGATGTAAGCCCTGATACCGTAAAACAGATTGCCTCATTACCTTCTTTGATGATGATCGTTGGATCATTGCTTACTGGTCAGCTTGAGCGTTTCATGACCAAAAAGGCCATCTTATATATCTCGATGACCGTCCAGCTTATTGCCGGCGTAATCCCCGCCTTTTACGGCGATATGACCCTGATTTTAATTTGCCGGGCGTTCTTTGGGGTTGGCTATGGCCTGGTATTCCCACTGGCCTCTTCACTCATTGCTGATTTGTTTGACGGCCGGGAGCGGGATACCCTTATGGGGCTTAAAAGCGCTGTAGGTGCAGCAGCAGGTATTGTATTTCAGATGCTGGGTGCTTATTTAGCTGTTATCTCCTGGCGGCATGCATTTTTAGGCTTCCTGCTGATCATCCCCATTTTCCTAATGATCTTACTTAAACTGCCTGAACCTGATAAGAAACCGGCACCGGCGGCAACTGATGCTGCTTCCCAAGCCCGGTTAACCCCAGCCACCTGGTATATCTGCATATTTAATTTGTTTTATAACATGATTCAGTTCTCTTTTATGACCAATGTAGCTATTGTCATGACAACAGGCAAAATCGGCAGTGCCATGGAAGCCGGGATGGTGCTGACCGCATTTACGGCCGCCGCTTTTGTCGCCGGTCTGGCGTATGGCAAGGTATCGCAGGTTTGCCAACGGTATACTGTCGCACTTGCGGTTGGTTTAGTCGGACTCGCCTTCCTGGTTCTGCTCAATGTAGATACCTATGTCATGTTTCTTGCCGCAGGCGCTCTCTTTGGCCTGGGATTTGGAACCTATAATCCGGCGGTTACGCTGCTATTAATTGGTACTGCCCACAAGTCTGCCGCCACTCTTGCTTTATCGTTTTTTGTTGCCTTGATGGGCGTCGGACAATTTTTATCGCCAATTGCGCTTGGTTTTATCACCAAAACAATTGGTTTTACAGGTCCTCTGGCCGCATGGAAGGTAGCAGCACCAACCTGCCTGATTGCTGCTGTGGTATTGACTTTACTAATCGCTTTCAGTAAACCCAAGAGTACAGGCACTGTGCACATGTAGTTTGAATAATGATGCCATCCGGGTTGCCGGAAGGGTAAAAACGGAGGATAACAATGAATTTTAAGCAAACCGAAGAACAAGAATTGTTGCTGGAAAGCCTCAGGGAGCTGATCGTCCGTGATGGCTCGGAGGATTATTTCCGGGATTGTGATGAAAGGCATCAATATCCTGATCGATTTATGAAAGCGCTGCTTGAAGGCGGCTTTGGCCTGCTCGGTATACCGGAAGAATACGGCGGCACCGAAGTTGATAATCTGACATTAATGATGGTAGCCGAAGAATTGACCAAAGCTGGCGTGCCCAGTTATCTTTACGGTAATGCGTTGCCGGTCGATGATATGCTGACCTTTGGCAGTGATGAGCAGAAAAAGATCACAATGGAGTATGTCAAACAGGGAATTATGCCATTTTGCTTAGGGTTCAGCGAACCACAGGCAGGATCAGACAGCAGTGCTATGGCCACAACATATACCCGCAGCAATGGTAAAGTTTACATTAATGGCCATAAGACATTTATTACCGGGGCAAATCGTTCGCCATATATGCTGTGTATGGCTAAAGATCCTGAAAGTATTGATCCGGCTAAGGCCTTTACCATGTGGTTTGTACCCATGACGGCACCGGGAATAACGGTTGAGCCCTTGCCGAAACTTGGTATGAATATGGTGGATAGCTGCGAAGTCTACCTGGACAATGTTGAAGTGGCAGAGAAAGACTTAGTGGGCGCGGAGGGTAAGGGCTTTGTACAACTGATGAAGAATTTTGAAATAGAGCGCCTGATGCTGGCAGCAGCAACGATGGGGGCTGCGGAGTGTGCTTTTGGCGATGCGGTCCGCTATGCCAATCAACGTATCCAGTTTGGCAAAAAAATTGGACAATTCCAACTAGTCCAAGAAAAATTAACCTATATGGCCATTAAAATTGAAAACATGCGTAATATGATCTACAAGACCGCCTGGGAGAAAGATAATGGAGTCTCCATAAAAATCTCGTCAACCCTGGCTAAGCTCTACTGTGCGCAAGCGGCTTTTGAGGTTATCGATGACGCTATGCAGATTCTTGGCGGGATTGGTTATACGACAGATCATCGTGTTTCCCGGCTGTGGCGGGATTCACGCGTGCAGCGGATTGCCGGCGGCACTGACGAGATTATGATTCATATTGCCGGCAGAGCCATTTTAAAAGAATACGCTAAATAGCAATAACCTGACGATAGATTTAAATCATTTATTATCGATAAGAATGAATTTACTGGGGGAAACATTATGACAGAAAAAACTGTTGTACCCGGATTTGGGGCATTATCAGGTGTAAAAGTAGTCAATGCCTCACTTACGATTGCCGGCCCATTCGCAGCCCAGATGATGGCCGATTTTGGTGCAGATGTCATCTGGATAGAAAGCCCTTTAATGATGGATATTGCCCGTACAGGCTCACAAATGCTGGGGCAGCAAGACCGTCGCAATCAGCGGACAATATCACTTAATATCCCCTCGCCGGAGGGCAGGGAAATATTTCTTAAACTGCTCAAAGACGCTGATATATTTATTGAAGCCTCGAAAGGTGGCCAGTATGCCAAATGGGGGCTGACAGACGAGGTCTTATGGGACTGTAACCCGGCATTGGTTATTGTCCATATTTCCGGCTTCGGCCAGGATGGGATCAAACGGCATGTGGCGCGCCCTTCCTTTGACCCCATTGCGCAGGCTTTTGGCTGCTTTATGAATTTGAATGGCTTTCCAGATAGGCCGCCAATTGCGGCAGTGCCGTTTGTAGCCGATTATTTTACCGGACTTTTTGCTTTGAGCGGGGCGTTAGCGGCCTTGCATAAGGCCAGGGAGACAGGTAAAGGTGATAGTATTGACGTTGCCCAGTATGAAACAATGATCCGGCTCCAGCCCTATGTACTGGATTACATGAATTTAGGGGTTAAACCACAGCGTGAAGGAAGCCAAAGTGCGGTGCTTGCCGGTTGGGGAAGCTTCACCTGTCAAGACAAAAAAAATATTTTTATAGCAATCGGTGGTGGCGGTGTGCTCAAGAATGCCCTGCACTTCTTAGGTCTGGAATTTGGGTCTGCGGAGTTCCCCAGCAATAAACCTAACGTCTTTAAGGGAACCCCCGGGGGCACACTGCTGAACAAAAAGCTTGAAGAGTATTGTGCGGTTAGGACGGTCGAAGAAGCCGAAGCCGAACTTATTGACGCCGGTGTTCCTTGCAGTGCCATTATGGATTATGAAATGGCGGTAACCCATCCGCATTATCAGGCTCGCGAAGTATTTATTGAGTGGGAGACCATGAGTGGTGAAAAAATAAAAGGCATTAATGTGTTCCCTAAATTTAAACACAATCCTGGTAAAGTCTGGCGGGCGATGCCGGGGATTGGTATGGATAATGAGGAGATTCTTTCAAGTTTAGGCTTGTCCGACGGTGAAATACAGAATTTATATGAGAAAAAGGTAATTGTGAAAAGATAGCCCAGGAGTAAATCGAAGTAACTTACTTTACTAACAACAAGAGGTGAAATAAGTGAACGTAATAGCCTGTTACAAGGTTGTGCCTGATGAACAAGATATTGTTATCCGTCCAGACCGCACACTGTCTTTTGATAAAGCGGAGTGGAAGATTGGTCAATACGACCTGCATGCCATAGAAACCGGTATGCAAATTGTCGAAGTGGCGAGTGGCAAGCTGTCAGCACTTAGCATCGGTTCCAGACAACTGGAAAGCACCAAGCTGAAGAAAGGTATTCTCTCACGGGGCCCGGGAGATCTCTTTCAGGTGATTGATGAATCCCTGGCCGTGGCTGACTCATATCATACAGCCAGTGTTTTAGCTGCTGCTATCAAAAAGATAGGCGGTATTGATCTGGTACTGTGTGGTGAAGGCTCTTCTGATCTTTATGCCCAGCAAGTGGGTGCGCAACTTGGCGAATTACTGGCTATGACAACAGTTAATGCCGTCAGTAAGCTTACCGTTGAGGGGGATAAGCTTATTGCCGAGCGCACATTGGAAGAGGAAGTTGAAGTGGTGGAAATCCCGTTACCGGCAGTTGTCTCTGTTACCACAGATATTAATTTGCCACGTATCCCTAGTATGAAAGAAATCCTGGCAGCAGGAAAAAAGCCTGTTACACAATGGAGTCTGGCGGATATTGGCCTGGAAATCAGCACCCAAAGCACCGAAATTATTAGTACGCTAGCCCCACTGCAGGCTGAGCGTAAACAGATTATTTTAGAAGGCGAATCAGAAGAAATAATTAATAAGTTCTTTGAGAGTCTCCGCAAAGTGTTGTAGTTGAGAGGAGGAAAATAAAATAGATGAGTGCAGTAAAGAATGTATGGGTATTTGCTGAAAAGCACGAGGCATTAGCTGAACTCTGTGCGGGGGGGCATCAAATCGGAGAGCGTGTATCAGCCTTATTGATTGGGACTAAGAGCGATGCCGAAGAATTGGCTAATGCGGCCGCAGACCAAGTCTACTGGCTGGGAGAAACTGATTCCGCCAGGATGCTGGAAGACTATGTACTCACATTAGTAAAGCTTGTTAATGAGAGACGGCCTGATGTGCTTTTGGTTGGTTCTTCAAAAAGGGCCAGGCTGCTTGCCGGACGGCTGGCAGCACGGCTGGGAACAGCGGTGCTTGCCGATGTGATGGAGTTTATAACCAGCGGTAAGCAGCTGCAGTGCAAGCGCATGGTCTATGGCGGTGCAGCTGTCTGCACCGAAATATCGGGTGCCAGCACGGTCATTGCTACCGTAGCAGCCGGTATATTTAGTACAACAGCAGTAGTTGCCGCCCCGCAAGGCACGATTGAAAGCGTGGCTTTTGTCGAACCGGGACAAGGCCTGAAACGCCTGGAGAGGCGGGTCAAAGGGGGAGTACACGTTAATCTGGCAGCAGCTAAACGGGTGATTGCCGTCGGACGCGGTATTGCTAATCAGGAAGACCTGACAATGATCAAGGAATTAGCTAACTTGATTGGCGCAGAGCTTGGCTGTACACGACCGCTGTCCGAAGGTGTTAACTGGTTACCCCGGGAGCGTTATATCGGGGTGTCTGGCGTTATGTTTAAACCGGAACTATATATTGGGATAGGCATCTCCGGTCAGGTTCAACATATGGTTGGCTGCGACCAAGCCGGGACAATTTTTGTAATCAACAAGGATAAAACAGCGCCGATTTTCACCCAGGCCGATTATGGTGTGATCGGCGATCTCTACAAAATAATCCCGGCTTTGATCGAAAAAGTAAAGGGGAATAAAACACCGCAATGAGCAGCGATAAATATGACGTCATTATTATTGGCGGTGGACCGGCAGGGCTGGCTGCAGCCTATAAGCTGGCGCAAGCGGGGATCGAAGTTGTACTTGTAGAACGCGGCGATTATCCAGGGAGCAAGAATTTGAGTGGCGGTGCTCTCTATAGCCGGGTTTTAGACAAACTTATTCCTGGTTTTTGGGAAGAGGCTCCTATTGAACGCTATATTACAAATTATATTACCTCAATGACCACTCAAGACGATTACTTCAACCTGGAATACAAGAGTAAGGCATTAGGAGGTACGCCCTATAATGCCGTCTCAGTCCTGCGGGCCAAGTTTGACCGATGGTTAGCCGAAAAGGCAGAAGCGGCTGGGGCGATGATTGTTACTGGTATAAAAGTAGAAAAAGTACTGCGGGAGTCAAATCGGATTATTGGTATTAGTACCGGCGATGAGGAGATGCTGGCCGATGTAGTCATTGCCGCGGACGGTATCAACTCGTTCATCGCTCAGGAAGCAGGCTTGCGGGGTCCAATAAAACAGGAACATTTATCTGTTGGAACCAAAGCCTTGATTGAATTACCGCAAGCAATTATTGAGGAAAGATTTAGGCTTATGGGAAAGGAAGGCGCGGCGTATGCCATCCTGGGCGCAGTAAGTCATGGTGTAGCAGGAGGGGCATTCCTGTACACCAATCTTGAGAGTCTCTCAGTTGGGGTCGTTCTGCGCTTAGATGACTTGGTCAAGTTTGCAGTCCAACCGTCTGATATTCTGGATGACTTGCTTGAGCATCCGTTGATAGCGCCATTAGTCAAGGGCGGAAAGATGGTTGAGTATGGCGCTCATATCACCGGTGAAGGCGGGTTGCATATGATGCCGTCCAAGCTCTGGTCTAATGGTATGCTTATCATTGGGGATGCCGCAGGCTTTACTATTAATACGGGCCTGGTTATCAGGGGGATGGACTTAGCGATCGCTTCCGGGATGGCAGCTGCTGATACCGTGATTGAGGCTAAAGCCAGGAGAGATTTTAGTGAGAGCTCCTTAAGTGGCTACAACCGCAACCTCGAACGTTTTGTCATGCAGGATATGAAACTGTATGCCCATGTACCAGGGTTTATGGAAAGCGAGCGCTTGTACAAACAATACGCCCCGCTTGTTACCGGTCTCTTTGGCAAAGCCTACTTACATGATCTGACTCCGAAAGAGCACTTGCTCAGGATTGCCATGAAATCACTGCAGGAAAGTGGCATCCCCATGCTGGGCTTAATCAAAGATGGGATTAGGGGGGCGCGCGCGTTATGAACCGGCTGAGTATATCAGACAAGCTGGCGTTAGATAAATTTGAAGTAGATGAGGGAGTCCCACATATCAATATTAATAACGATCTATGCAAAACATGTGTCAGCAAGAATTGTCTGCGGGTCTGCCCAGCGGGGCTTTACAGTGAACAAGATAGTGGGATTATTGTAGAATGGGCTGGTTGTCTGGAGTGTGGCACATGCCGGGCGGTGTGCAGCCAGGGGGCTCTTGACTGGAAGTATCCCCGGGGCGGCTTTGGCATCATCTATCGCCAGGGATAGATGATGCCAAAGCGTCATTTATCAGCTGCATGAGTGATGTACTGAAATGATGGCCAGTATACAGCGGAGTAGTCGGGAGATGAAAAGATGAACGTGATGAAAAGCGAACTAAAAACGAAAGCGGCGGTCTTATCGGTCGCCCTGCTGTTGTATACCTCAAGTATGACAACCCCGGCAATTGGCGCTATTGCGAAGGCTTTTCCTGACGTAAGTCCGGAATTAATCAAGCAGGTTGCGGCTTTGCCTCCGTTAATGACTATTGTGGGGGCATTGCTTACCGGGCAGCTCGAACAGTTTATGAAAAAAAAGACGATCCTGTATTTCGCGATTGCCATAGAATTCCTGTTTGGGGGAATCATCCCCGCAGTCTACGGCGATATGACCTTTATTTTGGTCTGTCGTGCTATTTTTGGTCTTGGCTATGGTCTTATTTTTCCGCTGGCCTCTTCACTTGTCGCCGATTTATTTGAAGGTCAGGAACGCGATGCCATGATGGGACTAAAAAGTGCCATTGGCGCAGCTGCCGGCATCGTATTTCAGATGATTGGCGGCTATTTAGCAGTGATCTCCTGGCGGTATGCTTTTTGGGGTTTTTTACTGCTCATTCCCATATTTATAGTCATTGCATTAGTGCTGCCTGAACCGGCAAGAAAACCCAAGCCGTCTGCAGCTAATGGCTTCTCTAATGGCAGATTAACCCGCCGGACCTGGTATCTTTCTATTTTAAATTTGTTATATAACATTGTGTTATTCTCGTTTATGACCAATGTGGCGATTGTAATGGCAGAAGGTAAGATTGGCAATGCCGCCCAGGCGGGGGTAGTTCTTACGGCATTTACCAGCGGTGCTTTTGCTACTGGTTTGTTATATGGGAAAATAGCTCAGATATTTAGAGAGTATACCGCGGCACTCGCAGTTGGTTTGGTCGGCCTGGCGTTTCTGATACTAGTCCATGTGCATACATATCCGCTGTTTGTAATAGCCGGTATTGTCTTTGGTCTGGGATTTGGTATTTATAATCCAGCGCTTACGCTGCTGGTTGTCGGTAGCGCCCACCAGTCGGCAGCTACCCTTGCCGTATCGATTTATATCGCTTTACAGGGAGTGGGTCAGTTTTTATCGCCAATTGTTCTTGCCTTTGTCACCAAGATACTTGGTTTCCATGGCCCGAAAGCAGCTTGGCTGGTAGCCGGGCCAACGCTTATAGTTACCTGTGCGGTTATTATCCTGGTGACAGCTTTACTCAAACTCAAAAGCAAAACCGTTACTAATTCATAATTTGTGTGCTTACACAATCATAAAGAAGGTGGAGTCTATGCGCCGATCCAGGTTAGAAAACCTGCAACATATTTTACCACTGTTGCCATCGCTGTTTGAGGAACCAGTCAGTATTTCGCTAATTGATTTAGAGACATTACTTGTCCTTGATAAAATTGAGCACCCCACTTTGCAGAACTCAACAACTCAACTTCCTCCCAGTTTCCGAGAAACGAAATCGTACAAAATGTTAATTGCCGGTAAGCCGGTAATGATCCGTATTCCCAAGGGAGCCCACGGCAGCCTGGTAGCCAATGTTACTATCGGCGTACCCATTTTTGACGATGATAACCAACACGTACTGGCCTACGTAGGTGTTATACGCTCAACAGAAAAGTATGATGAATTAATTAATTCAGGTCAGGAAATCCTTGCTGCTGTTGAGGAAATTTCCGCCTCAACAGAGAGTCTTGATCTTAGTGGGCAGCAGCTTTCGGAAATGGCCAAGAAGATGAATGCAGACACTAAGCGAGTCAAGCAAGATTCAATTGCAGTTGGCAGTATCTCTAATGAAATAAAAAGAATCTCAGTTTCGACAAATATCCTGGGTATAAATGCTGCTATTGAGTCGGCACGCGCAGGGGAATTGGGGCGCGGCTTTAATATTGTCGCCACTGAAGTACGGAAATTAGCTGAAAACACCAAAGATTCGGTTATTAGTATTGAGGAAAAAATTAATAATGTTCATCAATCTGTTACTGGGCTTGCCGGGTCAATCAAGGATATGAGCAGTTACTGTGAAGCACAAGCTGCAGGCATTAGTGAATTAAGACTAGCCTTGGTTCAAGTTGCGCGTATGGCTGAGAACCTTGTTAAGCTTGGGACGGTGGAAATGCCCAAGTAAAGCCAGCTTACAAGATTAATGCGCAATAAGTTTTTACCATCTAGTTTATGCATTGATAGTGAACAGCTTTTTGAATTTTACAGTGTCAGCCGGATTAGATTATGATATCAACAAGACACAATAATC
>NZ_DATMXX010000371.1:0-3363 GCF_035561255.1 Sporomusa sp.
ATTCACTTATTATAACTGTCTGGAGTTTGGCAGCGTAAAGCCCCGCCCCATGACTTCAGCCGCATCCTGAACAATCATAAACGCCTGCGGATCAGACTCATGAACAAGCTGTTTAATTTTAGCGATCTGAGTAAGGCTAACAACAACAAACAATACTTTTTTACTCTGACGGGTAAAAGCGCCTTCCCCGTTAAGAATAGTAACCCCCCGGCCTACTTCTTTTAAGATGGCCTCTACAATACTATCGGTATTGTAGGAAACGATAAAGACAGTTTTTCTGCGATTAAAACCTTCCACTACCTTATCTGTCAGATTGGCACTAATAAACATTGAAATTAACGTTAACATTGCCAGTTTGAGGCCAAACAACATCGCCGCAACAAGCATAACGGCACAGTTAACAGCAAAACCAACTACCCCAAAATTCAGTGCGTAGTATTTCTTTACAATGGCTGCAACAATATCCAACCCGCCGGCGCTGCCATTAACCCGGAATATAAGACCGCTGCCGATACCTGAAATAACCCCGCCGGTAATTGCAGAGATAATGGGATCATCGATAAGGTTATATTGTGAAAAAAACTGGGTGGCATCTACGGTAAAGGAAAAAAGGATTGTTCCAAAAATGGTACCAATTGTATACTCTTTGCCCAGCAGCCGGTAGGCGGCATAAAGCAAAGGGAGATTCATCACAAAAACCTGGACCCCGACCGGCAAGCCGAAAAGAAAATAAAAGATAAGAGCCAAACCGGAAACCCCGCCACTGAGCAGGTGATGTGGCACCAGAAACGCGTTAATAGAAATACTGCTGACGACACAGCCAATAGCAACCCACAGGTATTGATTAATCTTATTTCGCATATATTCCTCCATTTAATAGTACATTTCAGCTTACCCCTAATAGGATTCTACCATACCGGAGTAAAATCCGGAATATCTTTAATCGTTTTTACCCCCTGTTCCCCCTGGTATTTATATCTAAACTAAGAAAACTCAGCGCAACCTGCACTGAGTTTTCTTTCACCACCCGAATTATACGCGGTGCGGGCAATGCTTGTGATCTGGCTCACATCATAAAAAATCTTTCAGGATTATACTGGAAATATAAGAGTTCGAGGAGGTTTTTGATCATGGCAGACATATCTAATCTAACAAGACAACATAAAGAAATTATTGAGCTTTTAGATAAGCTTAATAATTTCGCCACACCAGCAGCAGTGGTAAAAGACGCGTTTGCAATCTCAATGCTGTTGGGTCAGCTAGCCGGCAAAATCAATATTCACCTGTCTAATGAGGATAAATTTCTTTACCCCCGGCTAATGGACTCAAATGATGTCCGAACCCAGACGGTCAGTACTCAGTTTGCCCAGGAGATGGGGGGACTGGCGAGTACCTTCGGTGACTTTAAAAGCAAGTACACAAACTCGATCAAAATAAGCGATAATGCCCCTTCTTTCTTAACCGAGCTAAAGCAAATTACTACAGCGATTAGAGCCCGTACTATCAGAGAGGAAACCGCACTTTACCCGCTTCTCGCCAACTAGGTTCGCTATCAGCCAGATATTATTTTAAAATGGCCCGTAATTTATCACTACAGCAAGAATAAGGAACGCGGCAGCAGCTAATGAAGTGAGGACAGCATAGGGCAGGATGTATTGCAGCCATTTGGGGAAAGGTACCTTAGCATAGGTTAGATAAGCAATCACTACTGCAACTGTTGGGTAGCAAATATTAGTGAGTCCGTCGCCGAACTGGAATGCCAGTACGGCGATTTGTTTGTTAAGATGAATAATATCAGCCAGGGGCAACATAATTGGCATAGTCAACATGGCCAAACCGCTGCCTGAGGGTACGAACAAATTAAGAATGGACTGGACAATAAACATCGCCACCCCTGACAATACCGGGCTAAGCTCTTTTAATGGTAATGACAGATAATAGATGATCGTATCGGTTATTGAAGCATTATCCATGACAACACCGATAGCCCGCGCCAGACCAACGGCCATGGCCCCCGGGAAGATTGCTTTACCGCCTTCAATCAAGGTGTCAGCAATCTGATTGGCACTGTAACCGGCCATGATACCGGCAATGATACCACCGATAATATAAAGAGCCGACATTTGCGGAATACCCCACTTTAATTGAAGTGTACCATAAATAATGATAGTCAGGGTTGCCACAAATACCAGCAAAATAGCCTTATGTCTACCTGATAGGGTCATGTTATCCAAGTCAATCCGGACTCCACCCTGGAATTTGTCAGTAAGACCGTATACTACACTTGTCGTAGGATCGGCTTTTACACGGCGCGCATACCGTAAGATAAAAGCATTGCCAATTAATAAAAAGGTAGCAAAAATAAGCAGGCGATATTCAATGCCGGAAAACATCGGTAGTCCGGCCAGACTGTGTCCAATACCAACTGTCCAGGGATTTGT
This sequence comes from Sporomusa sp., assembly GCF_035561255.1. Lineage (GTDB taxonomy): Bacteria > Bacillota > Negativicutes > Sporomusales > Sporomusaceae > Sporomusa. Next base: position 2,442 of record NZ_DATMXX010000371.1, read on the forward strand.
CGGCCCGCTGGTCCAGCCTAAATTGATCCCCAGCACTGCAATTGAGATACCGACAATAACATCATAGCCAAGGGCCAGCGCAATTCCCACACACAGTGGTGCAAAAGGAATAGCCGCTTCCATCATCCCCGGGAAAGCCCCCAGGCAGGCAAAGAATGTGGTAATCAGCATCAAAACCCAGGAGCTCCGTTCATGACCGAAACGTTTGGCAAACCAGCCAATCGCCCCGCCAATGGCGCCGGTGGCCTCAAACAAACTAATAGCGCCGCCAATGAGAAAAATCATAAAGATTAATGCCCCGGCGCTTTGCAGCCCGGCCGGGATGACGGTAAAGAAATCAAATACTGCTACCGGTTTCTGCTGTACAAAGTGAAAACTATTAGGATCAATTAGCTTACGGCCATCCACGATCATTGTTTCATATTTGCCGGCAGGGATAATGTAAGATAACAAGCCAACCAAAATAATAATACCAAAAAGTAATACAATCCCATTAGGGAATCTTTCCAGCCATGATTTTTTTTGAGTATTGTCTTCCATTCCTAGTCCTCCTTGAATTTATACATTGAAATTAATATTGCATATTTCATACCAATCTTGCTCAGCCAGCAATGACACGCTTTTAATGACTTCAGACTGCATTAAAATATTTCAACTGCAATAATTATATGCGCACTATTCTTTTGCCGAGAGGTAAAATGGTCAAAAAAAGAGGTTGCCCCACCCTGCTGTTTCATCCAGTCTCTTTGCATTCAGCCTGCCCTTAGTTAATTCGGTCTCGGCTTACCTTCACCATTTCGCAAAACTTGACTTGGCTGCCGCGTAAACCGAAATATTACTGAAGCAGGCAGTATCACCGATAATAAATATAGGAAAAATTGGGACATCGAAATGCAAAAGAGGACTAAAATCTATTTAGAGG
>NZ_DATMXX010000372.1:0-26740 GCF_035561255.1 Sporomusa sp.
GTATAAAAATATTTTGTTATTTAGGGGGAGTTGTCCTGGTTAAGGCGATACGATATAAAATCTTTTGAAAAAAGACAAAAAAATACACGCTCATTCCCCATCATGTCGTATTGCCTTTGTTTTGAACCTGCCCTCGGCAGGTGGGTGCTCGCCTGATTACTTTGTGTGTCCCATAAAAACAGGGCATACAGGCCATAACCAGAGACAGGCTCCCAAAGTAGATGTGTTGGCTCAAAACATAGGCAGTACACGCACACAATAGGGGGTGAGCGCGATTTTTTTGTTCGCTTTTATATTATCAAATAAATCACGCAATTGCAAGAGTTTGGTTAGCGGTATATTCTTCCAAATAGGGGAGGATTATTTTTTAGCAGCAATCTCTGTTTTGATAAATAATTCTTTTAGCTGACGCGGCCCGACTTCTGACGGTGATTGCATCATCATCTCTGAAGCGCTTTGGGTCTTAGGAAAAGCAATAACATCGCGAATAGAGGCTCGTTTAGCCATAAGCATAACCAAACGGTCTAAGCCAAAGGCAATACCACCGTGTGGCGGAGTGCCGTATTCAAAAGCCTCGAGTAAGTAACCGAATTTTTCTACAGCTTCTTCAGGGGTTAGGCCGATCGCCGAAAATACTTTTTCCTGTAGGCTACGGTTATAAATCCGGATGCTGCCGCCACCCAACTCAATACCGTTAAGCACCATATCATAGGCTTTAGCTTTAATCTTGCCGGGTTCGCTTCCCAAATATTGAACGTCCTCGTCACGTGGTGATGTAAACGGATGGTGCATAGCAACCCACCGTTTGTCTTCTTCGTCATATTCAAACATGGGGAAATCAATAACCCATAGGAATGATAGTTTGTCTGGGTCGATTAGGTTGAGACGGCGGCCCATTTCCAGTCTAAGCTGACCTAGGGCGGCAGCTACAACTTTAGGTTTATCGGCAACAAACAGCAGTAGGTCGCCAGTCTCAGCCTGAGCTGCAGCTGTCATTTTATTAATTGTATCTTCGCTAAAGAACTTTGTAATCGGTGATTTCAGACCCTCATCAGTATAAGATATCCAGGCTAAACCCTTAGCGCCATATGTAGCAACATAGTCTACAAGGCCATCAAGTTCACGGCGGGGAGCGTTGGCATAACCTTTAACATTAATAACCTTAACCTGACCGCCGTTAGCCAGCACAGAATCAAATACTTTAAACCCGGAATCTTTAAAAATACTTGATAAATCAATCAGTTCCATACCAAAACGAAGGTCAGGCTTATCTGATCCATAACGTGCCATCGCCTCTTCATAAGTTAACCGCACAAAGGACGTGGGCACCTCGGCACCGATACCCTCTTTAAAGATGTAAGCAATCATTTGCTCCATAAGCGATAAGATTTCTTCTCTGTCAATAAATGACATTTCAATATCAAGCTGGGTGAACTCGGGCTGACGGTCAGCTCTTAAGTCTTCATCCCTGAAGCAGCGAGCAATTTGAAAATACCGTTCCATACCGGCTACCATTAACAACTGTTTATAGATTTGCGGCGATTGGGGCAGAGCATAGAACTTGCCTGGATTTACCCGGCTTGGAACCAAATAGTCTCTGGCACCTTCAGGTGTGCTTTTAGTAAGAATAGGGGTTTCAACTTCAAGAAAACGGTGTTTATCCAAGAAGTCCCGCATTGACTTGGCCACCCGATGCCTGAGCATAAGGTCTTTTTGCATTTCAGGACGCCGTAAATCAAGATAGCGGTACTTTAACCGCAGAATTTCATCAACATCAATGTTGTCTTGAATATAAAAAGGCGGTGTTTTGGCCATATTTAAGATTTTCAGTTCATTGCCATATACTTCGATGGTGCCTGTATCCATATTAGGATTAATAGTACCTTCAGAACGAACTTTTACAACGCCACGTACCGCCAGCACAAATTCATTGCGAACCATCTCGGCCTTGATAAAAGCGTCTTTATTAACATCAGACGAAAATACCACTTGAACGATACCTGAACGGTCCCGCAAATCAATAAAGATAAGCCCGCCATGATCACGCCGCCTTGAAACCCAGCCGCACAGAGTGACCTCCTGCCCGGTATGATCCTGGTTCAAATCATTGCAAGCGTGGGTTCGTTTCAACCCCTGCATTGTGTCAATTGCGTTAATTGTTTCAGAACTAGCAGTTTCTAGTTGTGCCATTACTTCTCCATCCCCTCTATAATCATATGTACCAGTTCAGCCCTATTGATTAATTCCTGGCTGCCTGTTTCCATATTTTTTAACATCACTTTATTTTGAACTAGTTCATCCTGACCGATAAGAGCCACAAATTTGGCCGGATATTTATTGGCGTACTTCATCTGGGCTTTCAAACTACGATTAATATAATCCATATCAGCTGTAATATTTGCCCGACGAATCTCAGTTAATATCTGGAAAGCCACAGCCTGCAGCTCAATTCCCAATGGAGCAACAAAGACATCAATGGCGGTATTAAGCGGTGGCAAGAGCTCTTGTTTTTCCAAAGCTAAAAGTACCCGTTCAATCCCAATAGCAAACCCGATTCCCGGGGTTGGCTGGCCACCACACTCCTCAATCAAACCATCGTAACGACCGCCGCCGCATACTGCACTCTGTGCACCTAAGGGCGCATACTGAATCTCAAAGGCCGTTTTAGTATAATAGTCAAGACCACGCACTAAACGAGGGTTGATGATAAAGTTGATTCCCGCCGCCGATAAAAGTTCTTTTAACCCGGTAAAATGACTACTGCATACTTCACACAGACAATCCACCATGTGTGGAGCACCCTGCGAGTACTCAATGCATGTCTCATTTTTACAATCCAGAATACGCATGGGATTACGGTCATACCGGGACTGACAGTCTGTACACAACTGTGATACTTTATCACGGAAAAACTCCTGCAATTTGGTTCGATAAACCGGCCGACATACAGGACAGCCCACTGAATTGATTAACAGTTTTAAGTCATTCAGTCCCAGCCGGTTAAGTAACTCTACTGCCAAACTGATAATCTCTGCGTCAATAGCCGGCCCTTGAGCGCCTATAGCCTCGACGCCAAACTGATGAAACTGGCGGTAACGCCCGGCCTGTGGCCGATCATACCTGAACATGGGGCCAATATAGTATAACTTGGTTGGCTGGGGTCCGGCATATAATTTGTTTTCTAAATAAGAACGCACCACTGCCGCAGTATTTTCTGGTCTCAAGGTAATATTACGTTTACCCCTGTCAGTAAAGGTATACATCTCTTTTTCAACAATATCGGTAGTCTCGCCGATGCCTCTTAAAAAAAGTTCTGTATGCTCAAAAATAGGCGTACGAATCTCCTGATAAGCAAAATTCTGGCATACCTCACGGATTATGCTTTCTACATACTGCCAATAACCACTACTGTCAGGCAATATATCTCTCGTCCCCCGAGGTCCGGTTGTTAACATATTAATCCTCCTCACGATCACCATACAATCTTGAGAGCAAAATATCTCTTTCGTTTAAGTAAATATCTATATTTTTTATATAGGAGACAACATCCTTGGCGTTATAAGAACTTTGCAATCGCCAGTTTTTAGGGCTTACGGCTTTAGTCCCGGCAGCAGGTCCAATACCGATGATCGTTTGCCGTTCCTCCATAATTTGAATATTATAAATGCAATCTGTATCCGGTTTGGCATACCCAATGTTCTCGAGATTGCCGGTCATATACTTCTGCCGGTACAAATAATACGGGTGCATGTCCATTTGAGTAATATAGGAAGCAGCAGCTTTAAGCATTGCTTGAGTTGTTTCCTCATTTGGCAAATCATGTCTGGAAAGTACACCGGAATTTAACGCCTCCATCAGTAGGGAGCCACGTTTTAATGCTAGTGTATGTAAAGTAACATTCTCAGGATTGAGCTGAGCAATTTGTCGCATAGTATCTTCCATATCAGCTTCTGACTCACCTGGCAAACCGGCAATTACGTCCATGTTAATTAGCGGTATCCCTGCACGGCGGATTTTAGCGAATATGTCTATTATATCCTGAACTGTGTGCCGCCGTCCAATCTGTTTTAATGTTTTATCTTGCATTGTTTGTGGATTGATACTAACCCGGTTAACCCCATACTGCCGCAATACATCAATTTTCTCGTTATTAATACTATCAGGGCGGCCAGCCTCAACAGTGAACTCGCTGGTGTGCACGCCCTCGAAACCATTTTTGATTAAACTAAGCAGGCTGGACAAATCGGCGGCTGCCAAACTTGTGGGGGTTCCGCCGCCGATATAGATACTCTCTACCGACAAATTAAATTTACGTACCAAGCTAATAGTACTCTTGATATCCCGGGTAATTGCCTGTAAAAATGCATTTATCTGTTCGTTTTTTTCAGGCAGTATAAACGACGGGAAGGAGCAGTATAGGCATCTTGAGGGGCAATATGGTATGCCGACATAGATACTTACTGTTTTCGTTCGCGTCCGGTTATCAGGATTACTGACAACCGGACGCTGATGTATGGCAATACCTGTTATAAGGTCAGCCTTGGCTGGCTCTAATGCATATTCTTGTACAAGCTTACTGGTGACTTGATCATGAATAAGACCTTGATCAAGCAAACGATGGACAATTTTTGTTGGGCGAACACCACGCAATATCCCCCACGGCACTGGATTACTGCCGGTTAACTTTCGCATAAGCCCAAGTACAGCAAGCCGGACAAGTCGTTTGACAAGTCCGGTTAAATCTTCATTGTCTGTACTCTTAGCACGCTCCGGTGGCATAGGACGGCACATAGACTCGGTCAGGGATTCCGGTTCAGATCCCGGCTTACAAAAGCTAATCGTGATTTTTACATATACATGATTTCTCTCACAACTAACTGAACTTGCTACCAGTAAGCTACCTGTCTTAAGTTCGGTTAAAGGAGCCCCGGCCGGCCAAGCACCTGCCTCATCAACACTAAACAGAAACATAGTGTCACGGACAGCAGTTGAAACATCAATGCCAGTGCCCGCAGAGACAGTGGAGAAAAACTCCTTAATCTTCACTTTTTTCGCGGCACTCCTGACAATATCCATAAAACTTAACTTGATGATCAACGATGGTAAAATTGCTATTTCTAGCAATTACCGTTTCAAGATCCTCCAGTAAATCACCCTCAAACTCTATCACCTTGGCACAGGAAAGGCAGATAAGATGATGATGGTGATGAGGTGTACTTGTTTCATTAATTTCATACCGGCTGCGACCATCACCAAAATCCATCTTCTGTAAAATATCAAGTTCACTTAATAATTCAAGTGTGCGGTACACTGTGGCCAAACCAATGTCATTAGACTGCTGACGTACAATATTATGAACATCTTCAGCACTTAAGTGTTTATCACGATTATCTACAAAAACTTGTAAAATGATCTGGCGCTGCGGTGTCAGCTTATACTCCCGTTCCCGAAATTTCTGACGCAAATTAGACAAATCAATATTCATTACATATCACCCATCTTTATTATCTTCATCTAAATACCAGAGGTGCCTGAGGATTACCTTGAGCAAAGCGGCAACCGGAACAGCCAGAATCATCCCGGCAATTCCATATAATTGTCCGCCAATTAATAAGCTTATAATTACCAATACCGGGTGCAGATCAATGGTATGCCCCATAATATTAGGAACAACTATATGGTTTTCAAACTGATGCAGGATTATATAAAAAGCAGCTACTTTAATTGCCAGTAACGGCGCTGCCAGATAAGCCAGCAATATAGCAGGTATAGCGCCGATTATCGGTCCAATTATCGGTATAGTCTCAGTCAGAGTAGCCATAATCCCTAGAACAATTGGATAGTCTACTCCCAGAAAATACATACCAGTAAATACTAACAAACCCATTAAAGCACTAATAAATACTTGCCCCCGGATATAGTTGCTCACAACAACAGCCATTTCATCAATAATGCTGATAGCTCGAGTTTGTGTATTCCGGGGAAACAGGGCAACAACAGCCTCTTTAAGGCTTTGCCAGTCTTTTAAAAAGTAGTATGTCAGCACCGGTACGACTACAAGCTCAATGACCTGGGTGGCAAAATTTAAAACTGCATTAATCCCATTGCGAAGTAAACCTATGCCATAGGAGGCAGCCCCACTTAATCCATCCTCAAAAAGCAGGCGGATATTATCAGATACTTGTGCTGCATTTGCTTGTCGCTCAATTAACATCGTTAAATTTTTGATTCTGTTAATAAGCTTAGGTAAGTCAATAACAAAATTATTAAACTCACTAATAAACGGGACTAAAACAAATGCTGTCACAATAGTTAAGAGCAGGATTGTTAGCAGAAAAACAAGCAGAATACTAACACCGCGGGGTAAGTGGTACCTGCGCATACCAAAGGAAATACGGGTTAAACCATTTACCATAGGATTAAGTACAAATGCTGCAATTATTGCAACAATGACCGGCAGATAGATAACAGTTACTTGGTTGAGCATATATAATCCTGCGGCAAGAATAATTATTCTTACCCAAACTACAGGCGTTTTCATCATGCTCAAGCTATGTTACTGAATAAATGCATTATGGTTGCGCTCCCAGCCAATGCTTGTTTTAGGGCCATGTCCTGGTAGAACCTCAATATCATCTGCCAGGGTCATTAGGTTAACCTTAATACTATTAATTAACTGGTTATAAGAACCACCAGGGAAATCAGTCCGGCCAATCGATTCAGCAAATAGGGTATCTCCGGCAATAAGTACTTTGTCTGACAGCAGGCAAATACCGCCAGGCGTATGCCCAGGCGTGTGCAACACTTTCAATTCAATGTTGCCAATCATGACAGAATCATTATGGCTGAGCAATTGATCGGCCGGCTGACAAGTGATACCGCCGCCAATAAACGTTGACAGGTTTTGCTGAGCACTTGTCAACATAGCTGAATCATCATGATGAATAAGAATTTTCGCTCCGGTAGCTTGCTGAACAGCATCGTTTGCCGCAATATGATCGGCGTGTCCATGGGTGTTAATAATGTAATCAACTGTGAGATTAGCTTTATTGATCTCGGCAATTATGGTTTCAGCGCTTCCCCCGGGGTCTATTACACCTGCCTTTGATGTTTTCTCGCAATAGACTACATAGCAATTAGTACCAAGGTGGCCCACTTGTAATTCAATTATCTTCACTTAATCACACTCCTATTAAAACAGACGTTTACTATCTAGTAATATTGTCACCGGCCCATGATTGGTTAGACGCACAATCATTTCCGCCTGAAACTGCCCACAGGCCACAGTTACACCACGGTTGCGGCATAACTCTACAAAAAATTCATAAAGTACTGTTGCCACTTGCGGTGGAGCAGCATCATCAAAGCTTGGGCGGCGCCCCTTACGGCAATCGCCGTAAAGAGTAAACTGAGAAACCACCAGTAATTCTCCACCTACATCTTTAACCGATAAATTCATTTTTCCCGCATCATCAGGAAAAATTCGCAAATTTACAATTTTTTCCGCAAGATAAGCGGCATCTTGTTCAGCATCATCCTCGCTGACCCCCAGAAAAACTGTCAGCCCGGTCTTAATACTGGAGATTTCCTGGCTTGCTACCGTTACACTCGCGGCATCTGTAAGTTGAACAACAGCCCGCATCAAACTCCTCCTAAGGGTTGGGTCATCCGGTATACACTAAACACATCCTGAACCCTGCGTATTTTATTCATAATATGCTCTAACTGGCTTAGATTACCAATATCAATATCCATGTTAATAACGGCAGTTTTATTTTTATGTACTTTAGCGTGTAGAGAACTCACATTAATTTTTGCATCTGCCGCTACCATCATAATGTCTGATAACAGGTTAGGTCGATCCGAACCTGAGATTTCAATGGATACTTTGTAAAGTGTATCACCAGGCATATCCCAGTTTACTTCGATCATACGCTCGTATTCATCGGGATTATTCATTATGTTGGGGCAATCAGCACGATGGACCGATACTCCCCTTCCCCGCGTAATATATCCCACTATGACATCACCGGGAAGTGGATTACAGCATCGCGCCAGCCTAACCATGAGCCCGGATTCACCCTTTACTAATATGCCATGGCTGGCTTTACTCTTAGGCCTTTTGGGCTTGAGCTCAGCCAACATGGCTGAAACATCGGGTGGTGTTGTACTTTTTAATTCTTTTTTGTGAGCCTCAATTAGCTTGGCCATAACACCATGGAGGGTAACACCACCATAACCCAAGCCCTCAAACAGGTCATCTTCACTTACAATGTTTAATCTTTTAGCGACTTCACTCAAACGATCGCCTTTTACAAGATCGCGCCATTCATAACCAAGCTTCTTACTTTCGCGCTCGATCATTTCCCGGCCTTTGGCAACATTCTCTTCCCGCTTTTCCTTCTTAAACCATTGTCTGATTTTATTGCGCGTTTCAGATGAACCAATAACATTTAGCCAATCCCGGCTTGGTCCGTTATTATGCTTGGAAGTAATAATCTCAACAATGTCACCATTAGTAAGCTTATACTCAAGTGGTACAATTTTACCGTTAATTTTAGCACCAACACAACGATGTCCAACGTCAGTGTGAATGCGATAGGCAAAATCAATAGGAACCGAACCGGCCGGCAAATCAATAACATCGCCCCGTGGTGTAAATACAAATACTTCATCGGTAAAAACGTCCATCTTTACCGACTCGATAAATTCGCGCGGATCCCTTAGATCCCGGTGCCATTCTAAAAGTTGCCTGAGCCAGGACAATTTTTGGTCAGTGTCCTTATTCGCACCTTTGCCGCCTTCTTTATACCGCCAATGAGCAGCAATACCATATTCGGAGATGCGGTGCATCTCTAAAGTACGTATCTGAATCTCAAGCGGCTGACCGGATTGACCAATAACAGTTGTATGCAATGACTGATAGCCATTAGATTTTGGCATTGCAATATAGTCCTTAAACCTGCCTGGTAATGGTTTCCATAGGGTATGGACAATACCTAATGCACCATAACAATCCTTTACAGAATCGACTACGATACGGATGGCAGATAAATCATAAATCTCACTGACATCCTGTTTATGGTTTTTCTTCATTTTCTTATAGATACTGTAAAAGTGTTTTGGCCGCCCCTGGATTTCTGCGGTTATTCCAACCGCTTCCAGCCGTTCAATCATTAGCGCAATCGCCTCAGTAACAATACGTTCACGCTCTTTACGTTTTTGCTTAACCTGCTCAACAAGCGTATAGTACTTTTCCGGCTCTAAAAACCGGAATGATAAATCTTCTAATTCCCACTTAATGTTAGACATCCCAAGACGGTGGGCCAACGGCCCAAATATTTCAAGCGTCTCACGGGAGATTTCCTGCTGCTTATGGGGGGCCATATATTTAAGTGTCCGCATATTATGTAATCTGTCCGCAAGTTTAATCAGGACTACCCTGATGTCCTTAGCCATAGCTAAAAACATCTTGCGATAGTTTTCCAACTGCTGCTCCTCTTTGGACTTATATTCAATACGGCTTAATTTAGTAACCCCATCAACAAGCATGGCCACTTCTTTGCTAAATTCTTTTTCCAACTTTTCCAGCGTGACATCAGTGTCCTCCACTACGTCGTGGAGTAAACTGGCACTGATCGTAACAGCGTCAATCTGTAGATCAGCCAGTATATTAGCAACTCCTAATGGATGACAAATATACTCTTCACCAGAGACTCTGAGTTGACCAGCATGGGAATTATAGGCCAATTGGTAGGCTTTCTCAACCATCTGCAATGGTGCATCAGGATGATTTGCTTTTATTTTGGCCATTATATCTTCAATATTAGGCTTTCTCTCCTTTTCGTCTTGCACATCGCTACCCATGCCTCACCTCATACCCTGTTGCTGCTAAATGTATATCGTAGTCTATGAATAATAAATTAATATTGAACTAACGAATTTATAGTATAGCCACCCAAATTTTCGCGTCCGTTTAAAAAGGACAACTCAATTAAGAACGCCAGTCCTGCTACTGTTCCACCTAGTTGCTCAATCATCTTGACTGTGGCCACGGTAGTTCCGCCGGTTGCCAACAGATCATCGACAATTAATACTCTGCTGCCTGGTTCAATTGCATCTTTATGGATTTCAAGAGCATCTTTGCCATATTCCAAAGAATATGCCTGACTAATTATCTCTGCAGGCAATTTTCCCGGTTTACGGATAGGGACAAAGCCTGCACCCAGGACGTAAGCTACCGGAGCACCGACTGCAAATCCCCTTGCCTCCGGCCCAACCACAATATCAATGTGTTTATCCAGATAATGCTCTGCCAGACGGTCAATCGCTACCCGAAAAGCTTTTCCATCTTTAAGTAGTGTAGTAATATCTTTAAATTGAATTCCTTGCTCTGGAAAATCAGGTACATTTCTAATTTTCTCCCGTAAATCCAATTGCTGAACCTCCTTAAACTAAATATGCTGAGCCAAATATTCCTGACGAATTCTCTCACTTTCACGAAACGTAGCTGAATCTGCCAGGTCTAGTTTCTTTTGTGGTGACGGCTCAATAAAAAACTCAGTCAATCCTTCATTTTGCAATTTTATGGTTAGTAATTTTAATTCAGTAAGCACGGTTACTGCCATATTAATAACCGTACAGGGTAACGCAAAGTTGTGATTCTCTAAAATCTTCTCAGAAATGTCAGCAGAAGATACTAAATATTGTCCCTGTTTATTAAATTCTTTGACAGTTATGTAGACATGCTTAATGCAGTCTCGGTCAGGCGCTATTTTATCCAGCATCTCTTTTTTAGTGCTGGTATTTGATGATCGCACATCGTGCGCTGTCAATTGCAGCTTCTTTTGCCCCTGCCATTCATTATATTTAGGTACAAAGACCAAATCTATGTCTTTATCACAAGCAAGACTATCGGATAATTCCCCCATATTCCAGGCAATTACATCATTTACTGAAACATTCTTCAGTTTAAGCTTCAGGTGGCGGTTTTGCTGTCCTACCAGCCTTTTCTCTCTTAATTGGACATTCTGACAGGCAAACACCGGACTAGGGTTACCAAAACCATAAGGTTCAAGGCAAGTCAATTGTTCAATAAACGCTGCGGTTATTTCTTCAAGTGATACACATGAATCAATTTTCAGGACAGGAATATAATCAGATTCCGACAGGCTTGCCGCTGCAATAGCAGTCAAGCGTTCACGCAGAAGAGGTATATTATCGGCTGGAATAGTCAGCCCTGCCGCCTGCCGGTGACCACCAAATTGGGTCAACAGATCAGAGCATCGTGATAAAGCCTCATATATATCAAATGCCGGTATGCTCCGGCAGGACCCCTTGCCATATCCATCGCGCACACTAATCATTATTACCGGTTTATAGTATTTATCTACCAGCCGTGATGCCACAATACCGATTACCCCTGAATGCCAAGCTTCGCCAGCTAGTACCAGTACATTTGAAGTGCTTATATCCATTGTAGCCAGTTGTTCTTCCGCCTTATCCAGAATGATTTTTTCTATTGCCTGGCGGGCTGAGTTTTCCTCATCTAAAAGACTGGCTAACTTACGAGCATGATCGGGGTCATCTGTAATTAAGAGTTCCACACCAACTGCTGCTTGACTGACACGCCCTACCGCATTAAGTCTTGGCGCAATAACAAACCCCACACTCCCACTATCAACAGGCTTACCTGTCAGTCCACACGCTGCTAATAAAGCAGTGATGCCAATATTTTCAGTAGTCGCCAACTGGGCCAAACCTATTTTGACCAAAACCCGGTTTTCACCTGTAAGGGGTACGATATCGGCAACTGTTCCAATTGCCACAATGTCGAGGTAATCGTAAAATTCACTGTCCATCCCATTACAGAACTGCCATAGAGCCTGACATAATTTGAAGGCAACACCGACCCCTGCTAAATCTTTTTCAGGGTACGGACAATCAGGCTGTTTGGGATTAATAACTGCCACAGCCGCCGGCAGTTCGTCCGGAGGCTGGTGATGGTCGGTTATAACTATGTCAAGTTTACCCAAAACAGCGTTAACCTCTTTTACCGCACTAATGCCACAGTCAACGGTAATAACAAGTTTTGAGCCAGTTTTAATAAGGTTTGTTAAAGCAGTATCATTAAGCCCATAACCTTCACTTTGCCGATCAGGAATATAGTACTCAACACAAGCACCAAGGCGGACTAAGGTTTTATAGACAATTGCACACGCTGTAATTCCATCGACATCATAGTCACCGTAAACCGTAATTTTTTCATGATTCTCAATCGCTTGAGCAATCCTCGCCACAGCAGTTTGCATACCCTTTAAAAGATAAGGATTGGCAATATACTCAGCACCAGCATGCAAAAATTTAGTTGCGGCAATTTCATTAGTAACACCACGGTTGATTAACGTCTGAGCAATAATCTCTGATATATTTAGTTTCCGGCTGAGCTCACTCGCAAGCTCGCGTTTAACCGGAAACAGTCTCCATGCTTTCTTAAGCCTAGCCATAGATAGTAATGCCTCCGTAATGGTGTACTAGATAATTGTAGTATACAGTGTAATATTTTGCAACTTTACCTAAAAATCACTCAATTGCGTTTTGTGGCTGAGCTGCCTGACAGGCCCGCAATTCACGGTTCTCGGCTTCCAGCAGTTGTTGGGACTGCTGTATTTTACGCAGGGTACGCCTAAGTCTAAACTGCACAAGCATTGCCAGCGACAAAATTGTCATAGCGCCAAAGGTAGCAGAACCCAAAATGATAATAACCAATGAGGTTTGAAAGCTCCATGCCAAAAAACTCACAGTAACTGCCAGCGAGTTCTGCACAGCAAAAACTGCAACCAGTAAGGCAAAAATAAAGGCAAACAGTAAATTCAACATCATCTAATCACACCCATAAATGTTCTATTAAGGTAATATTCTCGTAAAAAGCTAAATAATCCTCTACAATCACGGTACCCAGAAATAAAAAGTACTAAAAAGAAAAACAGGCGCAGGCCTGTTCGCTTAAAACTATTCACCTAAAAATATACATATTAATGATCACAATCATAACAACACCACAAACAACTCTAAAAGCAGCCACTCCGGCTAGCCGGAAAACTACCTGTAAGACATGATCACTGCGGGGGATAAGTGTTTTACCGGCAATCAACTCCCAGGCTGCTAATCCGAGTATCGGGCCTAGTAATGCGTTACTTGCCAGCATACCGGCAATGTGGGTGACTGTACTGTTGACACTAAACACCCGGGTAACCGAAAAATTCCGCGTTAAATATATCCGTAATGCCCTGCCGCCAAGTTCTGCTGCTACAACCAAAAATACCAGCACTTCAATAATCCATGGCGCAAAAGTCAAGAAGCCGGTAAATGTGCCATATAATACTGCGCCCAGCAAAATGATCAGTGTTCCAGGCATTTTAACTGAAACCGTACACAAGAGTCCTACCAACATAATGAAGGTTACTATAAACTTGACCAACAATAGCCATGTACCCCGTTTCCCAAAGTAAATATTATTAGTAAGGTTATTGTAACTTGTTGGCCCCCTGTTTATGTAGAGAGTAAGCTATATAACAAATAAAAGCAATCATAACCACCCCTGTGCCGCTCATAAACAGGAGCATCAAATCCAAACTGATAAAGCTGCCAAACCAAATAAGCAATCCCGATACCGCTAATGCCGGCCATAGATTTAGCTTTGTCAATACACTGAGCTGTTTGGCATTCACTAACATGGCTGGTACCATAGTATTAATGAATATACACAGTAAAATACTATTAAAACCAATTGCCAGCCAGGGACCAAAGACTTTGTCGGCAACAGCAGGCAGCGGCATAAGTGCGGAGGTGCCGCTAACCAATGCCAGATGTGCTAAGAGCAACGTAAAAAAACCTTCAAAAAATTTAGCCAATACTGCCAGATAAACCCCGGTATAGTTTTGGGGAGCAAAATACGCTCCGGTCTCCACTACCAGCGCCGACCGCATACCACAGGCATTATAGCCAATCAGCGCCAGAACCAGCGTCCAACTGATATGCTCTAATGAAATCATATGTTGAAATGGCACTATCTGAATAGTATCTAACAGCATCACCAGCATAATACCTGTTGCCGGAATAAATAAGAGCGCTAAATAATTAGAAATCTGCAACAATTCCCGGCCATAACCAACCGCTAACAAAGAACAGCTTACTATGCATAGCGGAACGGCAGCTATATAAGGCAAGCCGGTCAAACCCTCCAGTAAGTGCCCGGCGAAATACCCCCCTGTTAAAGCGCTGGCAGGCAGTGATACAGCCAATACCGCCAATGCCAGCACCCGTTTGCCACGCAAACCAAATAATCGTTTTACTACTGTAGTTAATTCGCGACCGCTTTTTACACCGATCCAGGCAGACATGCCTGCTACAATTGAACCAAAAATCATATACGCCAGAAATACTGTTGCATAAATACCATTTCCCAGTAAAGCTGCCATGGCTGGAACAACAGCTACATTATCGCCGGCAATGTGAACAATTGCCAGTGATAGAGCCGGTAGTATAACCCCCATATGTAATCGCCCCCTGCCTTGCTTATATGATATTGCAGAAGGGCTGTATTGGTGAAAAAAAGCCTGAGGCAATCTTTTGCCTCAGGCTGCTGTTATTATTTTGCACCTTTTGTTTTCATTTCAAGACGACGCCGGTCTTCATACAGCTTCCAGGTAACCCAGATCTGGCTGGAATTAAATATCGCAGAGTATGCGCCGCAGGTAAAACCAATCAAAAGCGCCAGAGAGAAGTTCTTCGTAGTCTCTCCGCCAAACAGATAGAGCGATCCTGTTGCGAACAGCACCGTAGACACGGTATAAATCGAGCGGGTCATGGTCTGCCAGATGCTGCGATTGACAAGTAGCTCAAGCCCATCACTTTTCTTATATGTTCTCAGGTTCTCTCTAATTCTGTCAAAAATAACGATAGAATCGTTAATCGAATAACCGACAATTGTCAAAATAGCAGCAACAAAAGAAGCGTCAATCTCCTTTTGCAGAATGGAAAAGGCACCTAACACAATTAATACATCGTGGACAAGTGCTGAAATCCCAGAAACAGCAAATTTAAACTCAAAGCGATAAGTTATATAGACAATGATGAGCGCCCAAGAGATTAGGAGCGCCAAAATCGCCTGTTGGGTAAGCTCTGAACCAATAACGGCTCCAACCTTTTCAATCCTGAGCACTTCAAAAGCACCCAGCTTGGTCTCAAAACCTTTAAGTACCGTCCGTCGCTCATCTTCATTGAGCACGTGGGTGCGTACGAATACGTTAGGTGACCTATCTTCCTGGCCGGTCAGAGCCAACTGAATGGTACTGCCTTCTAATTGATAATCCTTGAGTACATCCCGGACTTCCGCAACTGTGACCGGGCGAGCAAATTTAAGGTCAAGCAAAGTGCCCCCGGTAAAATCAATGCCTAAATTAAAACCTTGAGTCATCATAGAGATCAGGCCGGGGATTAGGATGAGCGCCGAGAGTATAAACCACCATTTACGTTTACCGACAACATCAAATTTCATGTCTTTCTCCCCCCTAAGCCCCGAAAAACTTGCTATTTTTAATTACATTGGCATGAATGAGCATTTTTAATATAAATCTGGTAGCTGTAATGGCGGTAAACAAACTTAAAACTATCCCTAACCCCAAAGTGACTGCAAAGCCTTTAATAGGTCCTGTACCTAGAAAAAACAGTACTGCAGCTGCAATGATATGAGTCACATTAGTATCTATTATGGTGGCAAATGCACGGTTAAATCCGGCGTCCATGGCAGCCCGCAGCGTCTTTCCGTTGCGGCATTCTTCTTTAAACCGTTCGAAGATAAGCACGTTGGCATCAACGGCCATACCCATAGACAGGATTAACCCGGCAATACCTGGCAAGGTTAACGTCGCATTAAGCGTTTTTAAACCCAATAACAGCAGCATTACATACAAAACCAGCGAGACATTGGCCACAAAACCCGAAAGCCGATAGAAAAACAGCATAAAGACAACAATGCAAGCAATACCGATAACAAATGCCTGCATACTCTTTGTTTTAGAATCTTCGCCTAAGGACGGACCAACAGTTCTCGTTTCCAAGACATCAACTTTAACTGGCAGAGCACCTGATCTGAGAAGTATTGCCAGACGTTCGGCTTCTTCAATAGAGCGATTACCTGAAATTACTGCCTTTCCGTTAGGAATGGCTTCCTGAACAACAGGATTTGTCAAAATTTGCTTGTCCAACAGAATAGCAATATGTTTGCCCACATTTTTTGCAGTCAAATCAGCAAATTTTTTGGCGCCTTCATCGGTAAATTCTATTGATACCAACTTCTGACCGCCTTGATCAATCTGAGCTTTAGCATCCTTTAAATCTTTACCTGTCAGAACTACCGCACCACTTTCATCCTGAAACTCCATTAATGCTGTTCTGCCAAGCATTTCAATAGCTTTTTCCGGATCTTTTACCCCTGGAAGCTCAACAATAATTCGCCGGTCTCCCTGGCGCTGGACAATTGGCTCAGTTAACCCAAGCTCGTTAATCCGTCGTTCAATAATGTGAACAACCCGCTTCATGGCATCATCGTTAACTGCCGCTTCGGGAGTATCCGATGCCTCCAGTACAACGTGTGTTCCTCCCTGCAGGTCAAGCCCCTGTTTGATGGACAGGGCCAGAGGCAGCATATAATAGCCTGCAACAGCAAGAATTGCCAAAACAACTACCAGAAATTTGGTTAAATTCCCCAACCTCAAAAAGTTTTCCCCCAATCTTACCTGTATGTTCTTTTATCATTCGCTAATTGGCTATAGCAAGTCATAATCATTGATCACAAGTTTAAAGCGGCAAGCCAAAAACTCGGCTGCTCGCCTGCACATAATCATGCGTTGCAAAAAAATCTCAAAATACTCCATGACCGGACAGATTTCCGTGTCGATGGTAACGTAAAGTGTCACCGTGCGCGAGGCCTTATCAACAAGCAGCTTCCCGCTTTCGGCAGCATAGTTTACTCTGTCATGAATCTCGAATTTGGCAAAGTCACGATTAGTCACCCGGGCACGGTGAACATCAGATTTATCAGCTAGGATTAGCGCGGCAGCCACATGGTTAACCGCGTTGCCGCGCTCTTCCTCATGGTTGCCAATTGCGGAAATGACTAATGCGATCTCTTCCGGCGGCATTCCCAGGCGTCTAAGAATGGCATATGCCATTATTGCCCCAGAACCGCCGTGATTATACCGGTTAATCATATTGGCAATGTCATGGAGATAGCCGGCAATTGCCGCAAGCTCACACTCGCGTGCCGGATACTCCAGTTCCTGCAAGACCTTATATGCTAAGGCCGAAACAATTCCGGCATGTCTGAGGCCATGCTCGGTGAAACCGAGGCTCCCGAGATATTGGGTGCTGCGGGTAAGATAAACAGTTACTTCATGGTCTGCTTTTAACTGTGCGATAGTAAGAGGTTGTTCAATAGTTGCTACTGACATTGCTAACTCCTCCGTTTATCAAAAAATCAGCTTTTGCATCCAATCATCTCTTAGCCGTATTCAATTAATGGCAGAGTAAAAGAGGCAAATGCAGTTAAATACATTTTGCCTTACCTGCACGTAAATATGCCATCTTCACTAAGTAAATAATTTACTGGTCGGTCATGTTCGTCAGTTGGTACCATCTCTAATATTTGTGCAGCCCACGCGGCACCGATAAGCTCGGCTTTATTTGCTTTAAGCAGGAACCGGTCATAATAACCTGCACCCATCCCTAACCGCCGCCCACCTTTGTCATAAGCCACCCCCGGAACGACGATAAGGTCAAGTTCACTTGGTTCCAAGAGTCTTAAGGTTTCCGGATTAGGGGTTAAAAGATTGAACTGGCCAACAACCAAATCATCAAGATTTGCAATTATGGCAGCATCCATCAATCCTCTTGTCGCACGCATATGCGGCACACATACCGTTTTACCGGTCGCTAGTGCGTGTGAGATCACTTTCTCCATATGAGGCTCATCAGGCATTGCCAGATATAGCATAATATTTTTAGCGGCTCGGTATACCGGCCAAGCACTGAGGTGTTCTACAAATCGTTCACTACCGGCAGCAACTTCTTCCGCGGACATTCCTCGTCTAATAGCTAAAATATTTTTGCGCAGTTCCATTTTGGCATTTTTATTTATTTCCATGATGTTTTCCCTCCCCTTAAGAAAAGACTTGGTTTGTACCAAGTCCTCTAGGTCGAAACCTTCAGTATGACACTTATTAGGGTTTAGGTTGATTTTGATTGTGACTTACAGCAGTACGCGCCACATCGACTTCTACTTTATCTGCAATTTTAATTGTTACTGTTTTCTCGTTCAGTGCAGTGATAGTACCATATAGTCCGCCGATAGTTACAATCCGCTCGCCCTTCTTCAAATTATTTAATAGTTCCTGGCGACGCTGTTGTTCTTTTTTCTGTGGACGGTAAAGCAAAAAATAGAAGATTACGCCCATTAAAATAATCGGCCATGAAGCCTGGATGGCTTGCATTATTTCGGGTGAAAGCTCTGGCATGAAAAAATCACCTCCTGTTATGTATTAGACAATATATTCCACACATTTGCTATAAATCCTCTTATTATTTACGATAATGAGACCAAAACTCTTCCCTGAAAGCCAAAAAGCGATCTTCAAGAATAGCTTTGCGCATTTCCTTCATAAAATTTAATAAGAAATGCAGGTTGTGCGTAGTAGTCAGCCGCAACCCGAAAATTTCTTCAGTTTTTAACAAATGCCTAATATAAGCCCGTGAGAAATTCCTGCAGGTGTAACAGCCGCAATCCGGATCAATGGGCCGGAAATCCCGGGCAAACTCAGCATTTTTGACAACTAGTCGCCCACGGCTTGTCATTACCGTACCATTACGCGCTACCCGTGTCGGAAAAACACAATCAAACATATCAATACCGTACATAACCCCTTCCAATAAACAGTCCGGGGTGCCTACGCCCATCAAATAGCGAGGCTTATTTTCCGGCAGCAAGGGTACTGTGTGTTCCAGCATTTCATACATCAGGGGTTTTGGTTCGCCAACGCTGAGCCCGCCAACAGCATAGCCTGGAAAGTCCAGGGAAACAAGATCTCTGGCACTTTTTTCCCGGAGATCTTTATACATCCCGCCTTGAACAATGCCAAATAAGGCCTGATCTTTACGGGTATGAGCTTTTTTACAGCGTTCAGCCCACCGGGTGGTCCGTTCAGTAGATTGTCTGGCATACTCATGATCAGCCGGATATGGCACACATTCGTCAAAAGCCATGATGATATCAGCGCCTAATGCCATTTGCACTTCAATCGCTTTTTCCGGCGATAGAAAATGTTTAGACCCGTCAATATGTGAGCGAAAAGTAACCCCGTCCTCAGTTATCTTGCGCAGTGGACCTAGGCTAAACACCTGAAAACCACCGCTGTCGGTTAAAATGCCCCGATCCCATTGCATAAATTTATGAAGGCCGCCGGCTTCAGCAACCAGATCATGACCCGGACGCAGGTATAAATGATAAGTATTGCTCAAGATTATGCCTGCTCCCATAGCCTTAAGCTCGTCAGGCGACATGGCTTTTACTGTGGCCTGTGTGCCGACAGGCATAAAAATAGGTGTATCAAATACCCCATGCGGTGTATACAAACGACCTACTCTCGCCCCTGTTTTTGAACAGCGTTTAATGAGTTCATATGTAATGGCCATAGACAGCGCCTCCAATAAAAAATTAATAAATAAACATGGCATCACCAAAGCTAAAGAATCGGTAACGCTTATCGACAGCCTCCCGGTAGGCATTAAAGATTTGGTCCCGTCCGGCTAACGCGCTGATCAGCATCAGCAAGGTGGATTGAGGAAGATGGAAATTGGTGATCATTGCCTTAACGATTTTAAACTCATAGCCTGGATAAATAAATATCTCAGTCCAACCGCTTTTAGCTTCTAAATAACCACTAACACCGGCTGTTTCTAATGTGCGCACTGCCGTAGTGCCTACCGCAATAACCCTGTTACCTGCCGTAAGAGTTTTGTTTACTAGGGCAGCCGTTTCTTCAGGTACTGAATAGTATTCTCTGTGCATAATATGATCGGTTATATTTTTTACAGATACCGGACGAAAAGTCCCTAACCCCACATGTAGGGTAACAAAAGCTAAATTAACCCCCATACTCTCAATATTTTCCATGAGTAGACGGGTAAAGTGAAGCCCGGCGGTAGGGGCAGCAGCCGACCCCCGTTCCCGGGCATAGACAGTCTGATAACGCTCCTTGTCTGATAACTGGGCTTTAATGTACGGCGGTAAGGGGGTTTCTCCCAAAGCATCAAGGATTTCTTCAAAAACTCCCTGATACTCAAACCTGACGATACGGCCGCCAAAGTCAGTGGTATCCACCACTTCGCAGCGTAAAGTCTTACTAAATTCGATTACGGTTCCTGGTCTAGCCCGCTTTCCAGGCTTAACCAGCACTTCCCACTCATCTTTAGTTGTACGGTTTAACAAAAAAACTTCAACTTTACCACCTGTTTCGGGCTTAACCCCGAGCAGCCTGGCCGGGATTACCCGGGTATCATTAAAAACCAGGGTATCCCCTGGTTGAAGAAATTGCGGTAGATTAAAAAAATTCTTATGTTCAATCAGCCCTGTTTTCCTGTCAAGCAATAGCAACCGGGATTGATCACGCGGTTCTACCGGCTGCTGGGCAATTAGTTCTTCAGGCAAATAATAATCGAAATCTGAAACCAGCATATAACTCCCTCATTATGGCCTATAAATAGGCTTTTTTGATTTGTACACCTTGGTAGTAGTGTTTCAATATCTCTTTAAAATATTCGGTATTTCCAGGCTGATCCTTTTCGGCCATTGCTTTAGCCCCCCACTGTGATAGGCCAACTCCGTGCCCCCAGCCAAAACCGGTAACCATAATAAAATCAGTCGGGTTACCATTAATAAAATGCGTATTGGGGCTATAAGCCGGCAAAACCGTTTTAGGGACAGTAGCAGTCAGATTAATATCAAATAAAGCGCTTTTTAGATCTAACATGCTTCTCATTTTAGTGCCTGATACCTGTACACTGCCACTGGCTCCCAGTAACCGGACAGTTTTAACCCGGCCGGATACGCCACGGTCAGTGCTGGTAACCGGAGGGTTACCGAGTGGTGATAATTCAATGGCCTGCAAGCTGCCAATGTTATAACCTGCTTTACTAATAGCTTGATTAAACTCTGAAATAGTCAGCTTTTTCTCCCATTTGAAAGCCGGACAGTTCTGATCAAAATCAGCCACTCCTCGAAGGTAAGGCAGTGATGTCAGCCATACGTTCTCGCTATTTTCGGTGTAGCCACCTGAACTGCTGTGAAAATAGGCTGTAATTAGTTTACCGTTATATAGTAATACTAAGCCTCTTGTCGCATCTACCGCTTCCAGCGACCGGGGTGCTTCGCTTTCCCGACCCCCATATACCTGGCAGTCGGTCGTGGAACATACATCAAAGCCGTCAGCCTTATGCTTATTGTAGTTAGCCATTGCATACGTGCGTGCGGCAACAGCCTGTGCTTTTACTGCCTCAAGCGGCCACTCGGGTGAGATCTCATTTTTAATGACTCCATATAAATATTGTTCAACAGGCAGCGTGTTAACAACCGTCAAACCAGCCTTGCCTGCTGTACGGTGAATACTTAGGTCTCCACGATACCGGCGCTTGTTAACCTGCACAAGCTGCTCAATATAATACAAAGCATCATCTTTTTTGACAACAACATCGATACCTTTTGCCGTTATCGCTGCACCGTTAATAACTAAAACCCCATCTTGCATACCAATAGTTATACGGTCCCCGGCACGAAAGCTAGCTAATTTTTTACCTGCACCGGTATCAACAAGATCATAATTTGCATTAGCCGAAATCTGAACACTTGGCTGATTGGTTAAAATCCCCACACGCAGGCTTGGTTCAAAAAATGCTACATCAGCCTCTGAATCAGACGATTGGGCATAGCCTGATAAAGGCAGAAGTAACATAACAACAAACATTACCCATTCTAACATATATTTATGCACCCGCATACCTCCGAGACTATTTTCGTGTTATCAGGTTCAGGATTATCGTTAGAATAATACTCGCAATAATAGATGTAACAATTGGAAAATAGAAACTAAAATTACCGCGTTCAATATGTATATCCCCCGGCAGCCTGCCTAGATTTAGAAACTTACCACCAAAATGGAATATAACACCTGCCAGTAGCAGGATAGCACCAAACAGCATTAACAGCTTGCCGAACGAGTCAAATCCCCCTGGCATCAGTTTGGCACCTTGCCAGGTTTGTAATAACGGTCTTTTTCACTAAATACACAGCCACAGTAAGGCTGGCGGTACATCTCGAGCTCCCGGCTTATTTTAACACCCTCCTGCCAGCCTGTCCGAAAGTCTGCATAACAGAAATCGACCCCTTCGGCTCTGGCCGCCGCTTCTGCCGCTTCTTTTATTAACTCATGCTGTTGATAAGGGCTGACTAACAGTGTGGTACTAAAGCAGTCAAACCCATGCTCTTTGGCATACCGGGCTGTTTGCAGCATCCGCAGATCATAACAATACCGGCAGCGACCACCAGGGGTCGCCAGTGCCTGGCGCAAAAACTCTTCCAATGTATAGCTTTCATTAATAATCAGGTTATTAATGCCGATTTTCCCAGCAAAATTTTTGAGCGTATCCAGGCGCCTCATAAACTCTTTGTATGGATGAATATTGGGATTATAAAAATATCCGGTTATCTCAGCCCCGGGATATGTTTGCTGTAAATGTTTCAGCGGAAATACCGCACAAGGACCGCAACATACGTGCAGTAACATACGCATAATTGAATCACCTACCACAGTTTTTCTTGAGATTTACCTTTGTCGTCATAGGGAATATTCAGATGTGCGTGGGCTGCCGGGGTAGCGATGCGCCCCCGCGGCGTCCTGGAGATAAACCCCATCTGCAATAAGAAGGGTTCATACACATCTTCAATAGTCTCGGTTTCCTCACTAATGGCTGCAGCTAAGGTATCAAGCCCAACCGGTCCGCCGCTAAATTTTTTAATAATAGCATTGAGCATGTTCCTGTCGGTTTTATCAAGGCCACGCTTATCTACTTCTAAAAGCTCCAGCGCTTTATCTGCAAGGGCATCGGTAATTATTCCATTACCTGTTACCTGGGCAAAATCCCGTACCCGTTTTAGCAGGCGGTTGGCGATTCGCGGCGTGCCACGTGATCGTTGGGCAATCTCTAATGCACCGCGGGGTTCAATATCAACTTTCAAAATTTCGGCTGCTCTATTCACAATACACAGTAAATGCTCTGTTTCATAGTATTCCAGGCGACAGATTACTCCAAATCTGTCCCGAAGCGGTGCAGCCAGCGCTCCAGCTTTGGTTGTTGCCCCTATCAGTGTAAATTTGGGCAAATCAAGACGAATCGACCGGGCTGATGGGCCTTTACCAATAATAATGTCAAGTGCATAATCTTCCATTGCCGAATATAAAACCTCTTCTACCGGCCGGGATAAGCGGTGAATCTCATCAATAAACAATACATCCTTCTCACCCAGGTTGGTTAAGAGTGATGCTAAGTCACCAGGTCGCTCAATGGCCGGACCTGATGTAATCCTGAAATTAACGCCAAGCTCATTGGCGATAATACCGGCTAATGTAGTTTTTCCCAGTCCAGGCGGACCATATAACAATACATGGTCAAGCGCTTCGCCTCTGGCAAGCGCTGCCTGTACAAAGATTGAGAGATTATTTTTAACCTGATCTTGCCCGATATATTCAACCAGCCGTCGCGGTCGCAGGCTATATTGCCATGAGTCAACCTCCAGCTCGCCAGGCTCCATAACGCGTTCTTCCACCAGTTTAATACCCCCCAAGTTACCTCCGGCCAAATTCCTTTAATGCCAGCCTGATTAATTGTTCCAACGATAGCTCTTCCCCAGGTTTATGCTCGCGTTCATATACCTTTTTAATGACCGGTATGATCTCTGCCTGGTTGTACCCCAGAGCCACGAGTGCCTGCATAGTCTCCTGCATAATATCACCCTGCAGACTGGGAGCTGTTAATTGCTGTCCTGAAGCGCTTGTATTAAAATCAGTCCCCATACCAATCTTATCTTTTAATTCCAATATAATTCTTTCAGCTGTCTTCTTGCCAATACCAGGTAATTTGGTCAACATGGTGGCATTATTGGTACTAATAGCCGACCGGAAATTTTGTGGCGTAATCGCTGACAAAATACCGGCAGCCACCTTCGGTCCAATCCCGGACACCGAGATAAGACTCAGAAATAGTTCGTATTCTTCCTGAGTATAAAAGCCATGTAATGTCAACGCATCCTCGCGTACATTAAGATAGGTAAATAAAATTGCCGATTGGCCGGTTGTTAGTTTCTGTCTAGTGGAATTAGGGATAAATAACCGATAGCCAATTCCCTGTACATCAATAAAACAATAATCGGTGAATAAATGGGTAACTATGCCTTTAACATAACCTATCATTCGTTATCCTCATCCTGTTTATATTTCCACAGTGTATTGTACAGATAGCTACAGCCAGCGCATCAGCGGCATCATCTGGATGAGGCTTACTGGACAAATTTAATAATCTTTGGGTCATATATATAACCTGTTCTTTAGTTGCTTTGCCATAACCGGTAACTGCCTGCTTTACCTGCAAAGGTGTAAATTCAGCCAGTTTAAGGTCGTTTTGTGCTGCCGCCAGGAGTATTACCCCTCTGGCTTGGCCTACAGCCATTACCGTACGCACGTTTTTATTCATAAATAATTGCTCAACACCCATTATATCTGGATGATATTGTTTAATCAGCAGACCAATCTCCCGGTGGATTTTTTCGAGTCGCATCGCGCCCTCCATGTCAGGTGTAGTTTCAACGACACCATAGGTAAGCGCTTTTAATCTGCTTCCTTGTGCTTCGACCAAACCATAACCACATATAGCTGTGCCGGGGTCGATTCCTAATACTATCATTTGCTGCCCCCTTTTCTTGGTTATATTCGACAACTTTTCTCCATTTTCCTGTTAATAAAAAGCAAAAAGAGAGGTTTCCCTCTCCTTAGCGAGCCTGCATACCCTCTAATGTTCTTAGCAGCTCCTCTTTGGACTGCACAACCAGACCCTGCTGCAATTCTTGAACATCTTGCGGCATCAGAGCAGTAATCGGTATTTTGGTTACTTCTTTTACGATTGCTTTTGGTCCGGGTACTCCGTAAAAAACTGCAACATTGCCGTCCTTGATACCAATAAACATGTTATTAGCATGTTCGCGGCATAAGCTATCCACCTTTAGTGACATTTCAACCTCTTTTGTATCAAACTTCTCAATTGCCCAACCAGTATAGATCTTTTGTACCTGGTTAAAATTAAGACCTACTAAATTGTCAGGTGGCTTAGTTTTAAAGACCTCTTCCTCATTGCATTTGGTATAGGTAATCTTCTGTATTATATCAGTATTTGCTGAAATCTTAATCTTCCCATCTTGTTTTACAACTTCACTTTCTTGTGGTGGAACAAGCAGTTTTCCTTCCTCATTCACCTGGAAGACATAATAACCGATACCAGACACTAATAAAATTATGCCACCGATCAATACAGGCCGGAGAAACACCGATTTACTAAGCCGCTTTACAGGATAGAATGAGGATATTTTCGCAATAAATTTAGATAACATCTAGACAACACTCCTTTCTTTAGTGTTGCCAGTATTTTT
This sequence comes from Sporomusa sp., assembly GCF_035561255.1. Lineage (GTDB taxonomy): Bacteria > Bacillota > Negativicutes > Sporomusales > Sporomusaceae > Sporomusa. The sequence continues at coordinate 25,808 of NZ_DATMXX010000372.1, forward strand.
ACCAAATTATACAATAACTATACAATGCTAGCATGAGAACCTATAAAATAATAAACAGGCCGTAGCCTGCTTACTAATCTTCTATATCTTCAGGAATGTCAAAATTAGTATATACTTCCTGAATATCATCATGATCTTCAAGTGCATCCATAAGCTTCATCATTTTTACGGACTCGTCACCTAAGAGACTCGTTGTTGTCTCCGGTACCATAGTAATCCGGGCAACCACTGTTTTTACATTGTTTTTTTCTAACGTTTCCTGAACCTTTTCAAAATCATCGGGAGCAGTAGTTATTTCAAACTGCTCGTCAACTGCCTCGAAATCCTCGGCACCAGCCTCCAGAACCAAGAGCATGAATTCTTCTTCATCAAGGCCATCCTGTTCAACGATAAATAACCCTTTTTGCTTAAACATCCAGGAAACACAGCCAGACTCGCCAAGATTCCCGCCGAATTTAGAAAACAAGTGTCTTACATCGGCAGCTGTTCGGTTACGATTATCAGTCATTGCTTCAACCATAATTGCAACACCGCCAGGTCCATAACCTTCGTAGTTTATTTCCTCATAATTACTGCCTTCAAGAGCTCCCGCACCTTTTTGGATAGCCCGTTGAATATTCTCTTTAGGTACATTATTTTCTCTTGCTTTTTGCAGCGCTAGTTTTAAGCGCATGTTACCAGTGGGGTCAGAGCCGCCTATTCTTACCGCAATGGTAATTTCACGGCCAATCTTAGTAGTAACCTGGCCGCGTACGGCATCCATTTTGCCTTTTTTGTGTTTAATATTGGCCCATTTTGAATGTCCCGACATTGTAATACTCCTCTCAGACTACTGTGAATCGCCAATATTGTAACATAATAGTAAAGGATTGGCAAAGCTCAATTTTCAAATCCATTCAATGATTACTTGCTTGCCTTTGTCCTCTAATACGG
>NZ_DATMXX010000373.1:0-19594 GCF_035561255.1 Sporomusa sp.
CCCTTAACACAATCGCCATTCAAATGATTTACAATAAATATATAAGTTGCGTACAAACTATGAGGAGGTCAATATCAACCATGAAATTTTCTAAAAAAATGTTAGCAGGCGCACTGGCAATGATGCTGGGCGTTAGCTTAGTAGCTGGCTGTGGTGGCCAAAAAGAAACTCCCAAAGAAGCGCCAAAAGCGCAAGCTGAACTATCAGGTACTGTTACCGCATCTGGTTCGACGGCACTCTTGCCTTTCTTAAAACCAGCACAGGAAGAATTTCAGAAGAAAAATGCTAAAGTGACTGTAAACATTGCTGGTGGTGGCTCCTTTACCGGCCAGAACCAGGTGGCTGCAGGTTCGGTTAATATCGGTAATTCTGATGTACCTCTGCAGGATAGCCTTAAAGACAAAGGGCTTGTTGAGACCAAACTCGTAGGCATTCCTTTCGTATTCATTGTAAATACTGATGTTGCTGTTGACAATCTGACCCAGCAGCAATATGTAGATATCTTTACAGGCAAGGTAACTAACTGGAAAGATGTGGGCGGCAAGGATCAAAAGATTACGATCATTCATCGTGCCAAGTCTTCTGGATCCCGGGGGGCTATCGCTGAGATCGTGCTCAAAGGCGCAGCCTTCACTGACAATGCCGTTATTCAGGACTCTAACGGTGCTGTTAGAGCAGCAATCGGTAGTACGCCAGGCGCTATCGGTTATGTTGATGCCGCTTATGCCGATCAATCAGTCAAGACTCTAGCCTATAACGGTGTCAAATATAGCATCGATGATGTAGTAAGTGGCAAATACCCGGTATTTACCTATGGCCGTATGTATACCAAGGGCGAACCGACTGGCGCGGTGAAATCTTTCATTGAATATGCAACAAGCAAAGAATTCCAGGACGCGTATGCTGAGAAAAACGGATTTGTGCCTATCAATAAAATGAAACAGTAGTTTGCTGTAAAAAAGCTCTGGACCGAAAAAAACGGTTCAGAGCTTTTTTGTTTACTGTTACATTTTGAGCAAGGAAAAAACTAGGCGCTCTTTTCATTCCGCGAACTCAGACATTAGCAACAACCACCGCCTGTGTAATGATAAGTTGGTTCGGTGACGAAAAGATCCGGGCGTTTCAGTAACCGCAAATTTCCTGCAGTTTTCTGACAAACCGGCAATGGCACATCGCGGTCAATGACATGCCCTTGCCGTCATCGAAGGATTCATCAGCGCCAGCAAACACACAGGCTCCATCGGCAGGAACGGGGGTCTTGTAGGCAACAAGGTTAATTGATTCCAAGTGGATGTCTTCACCACCTACGCCAATGTAGAGAATGTTAGTTTAGTTTGCTAAGTATATCCTTTGAATGTGAGTTGTGATGCGAGATAAACAATAAAATCAAGGCTGGTTTTTATTAAATTTAACATAATCTTAACATTGGATTAACAAAGCCGGTCACACTAATACCGTATAATTAAAGAGAACTACTCTTTAGACAGGATGTGACTGTATGGCAACAACCGCTGCCAGTCGGGATCACCGGCTGAAACTGGCGTATGACAGGTATGTGCGCTATTTGTTTATTGCAAGCGCTTCTCTGATGACAATCATCATCTTATCGATCATTGTATTTGTCGGTCAGCAAGGGTTAATGACCTTTAAAGAAGTAAGCCCCCTCGAATTCTTCCTATCCTCTAAGTGGGATCCCACAGAAGATAGTTATGGTGCCTTAAGCTTTATTATGGGTTCGCTATACGTTACGGTACTGGCGGTACTGTTTGGTGCGCCGCTTGGTTTGGCCGGGGCCATCTTCATGGCCAAGATTGCCCCCGAGTGGCTGAGGGAGATTATGCGGCCGGCTACTGACCTATATGTCGCCATTCCATCAGTTGTCTACGGGTATGTCGGGCTGACTGTACTGGTGCCGTTTATCCGTGAGTTTTTCCACGTGAGTACTGGTTTTGGCTTGCTGGCAGCTGCAATGATTCTTTCTGTTATGATATTGCCAACAATTATTAGTATCTCCGAGGACGCAATCCGGGCTGTGCCAAAAACCCTGGAAGAGGCTTCGCTGGCGCTTGGTGCTACCCGTTGGCAGACAATCGCCAAGGTATTGTTGCCTTCGGCCCTGCCTGGTATTCTAACTGCTATTATTTTAGCAATGGCCAGAGCCATCGGTGAGACAATGGCTGTCCAAATGGTTATTGGCAATACACCGCAAATGGTAAAATCACTGTTTATGCCAACCTCGACGCTTCCCAGTGAGATTGTTGTTGAGATGGGCAATACCCCATTTGGTTCAGCCTGGGGTAATTCCCTGTTCTTAATGGCTCTGGTGCTGTTACTACTGTCGCTTGTCATGATTTTAGTAATTAGACAGATTGCGGCAAGGAGGATGGCGTAATGTTGGCAAGAAGTAAGGATAAAATAGCCACCGCGGTTATGTGGCTGGCTGGAATGCTCATTTTAGCAATACTTGCGACATTTCTAGGATACATGCTCTACAAGGGGTTGCCTGTCTTAAGCTGGAGCTTTATTACCGGCATGTCAAGCGATATTAATGCCGGAGGCGGTGTTGGGGCACAGCTGTTTAACTCTTTCTATATATTGGGGTTATCGATGGTCTTTTCTATTCCAGTGGCTGTTGGGGCCGGTATTTATTTGGCAGAGTATGCGGGCAATGACCGGTTAACTGATATGATCCGGTTAAGCACCGAGAGTTTGGCAACAGTTCCATCTATCGTGCTGGGGTTATTTGGTATGATTATTTTTGTCAATATGTTTGGCATGGGGTTTAGTATTATTGGCGGGGCGCTTACCCTGCTGCTCCTAAACCTGCCGGTGCTGGTGCGGGTCACCGAGGAATCTATCCGTACTGTTCCTGCCTATTACCGGGAGGCCAGTCTGGCGCTGGGGGCTACAAAATGGCAGACAATCTGGCGGGTAGTACTGCCAAATGCTTTGCCTGGTATCATTACAGGTATCACACTGACAGCAGGCCGGGCTCTGGGCGAAACTGCCATTTTGATTTTTACTGCCGGCACTACGGTATCCCGGACAGTACCTGACTTTAACGTTATGGCCGCAGGGGAAACGCTGGCAGTGCACATGTGGTATGTAATGGCTGTCGGCCTAGTGCCTGACCGGGTAGCAGTAGCTGATGGAACCGGTGCCCTGTTACTCATTACAATCTTAATATTTAACCTGATGTTTACGTTGCCCAGTAAATATATTCAACGGAAAATGGCTGGTGGCGGCCATTAAAAAGAGTCCTGAGATGCTAAATCTCAGGACTCCTCTTTTTCGGTGTATCTTCGTCGTTAAGTTTTAGTTTTTTTTGTTTTAAGGCTGTTTTTTTTACCTTGTTCCATACTTTGTACCAACTGTTGATGGCTGTGGCTGATTTGGCTAACTGCCAGCCTGTAATAAGACCGACATCGCGGTGAGTAAGACGGCTGGCTGAAGCTTTAACAAGGTCATGTAAGAGTGGCGTTGTATAGGAAACGTCCTGAATGTTGCCTAATAAATCCTGGAGTTTCTCCAGGCGCTTGGTGAGTAACCGGGTACTGTCCGGTAGAACGGGTGACAAAGACTCTAGTGTGTATCTAAGGCGCTTGCCAGAGGTGCGTAGCTTCTGAACGGCATTCAAATCTGTAAGGTCAAGTTCATCGCCTAGGCTCAGAAACTGCTGTATCCAGTGGGTTAGGCGCTCCAGAGAAAATCCTTTAAATGTTGGTGATTGATCTTCGACAGTTCTATCTGCCCAGATTTCAATAAAAGACCATAAGCCTAGGAGAACCGGTGTAATCTGGCCGGCAGTCACATCCATATAAAGGCTGTTTCTTACGCTATTGCGTTTGTCGGCAATTAACACGGCCAAACCTGATTTTCTTGGCGTTTGGGGAAGGATTTTTGCCATATAATCAGCCATTTCGTCCCAGGTGGTGCTAAACACATCCAGATCGCGAACATCACCAAGGCTGTTACCCCAGATACTAAGTTTGCTCTGCCAGAACGAATACTCTTCTACAGTCAGTAGTGGCTTGGAGAACTGGAGCAGTGCGCGCAGTTTGCGCAGCGCTATCCGGAAGTCGTGCAGTGTTTCTGGATTGTCAGGATGGGTTAGATAATCCTGCTGAGCTGTGATTGCCTCATGGATAGTAAAAATCATAATCTGGCAGAGTACCTTGTAGGCAGGCAGGGCAGCACTCTTTTTTCTTAGTGGGGAAGGCTGCGGGGTATCATGCCCAAGCCCATTAGCTAACCCTGCTAAGATGGTTGCCCGATACAGTTTGCTTTCTCGTTCTGGCAGCAGTGCAAACTCCTCGGCCAGAGCTGCTCCCAGCCAAACTAAATCTCTGGCATGGCCTGCTTTTAATTCAAGCTCAAGCTCTACAATTTTTTGCTGCTTATCACCAGCCAGAATATCGCCATTGTCAAGTGCTAGTTCAATGCTGCTGCCATCTGGGGTAATGATGTCTAGCAGGTGACGTTCAAAGTTGGTGCTAAATATTGGTTCTAAGGTCCTAGCCCCAACCGCTTCCACCAAGCGTCCGCCAATATCTGTAGCCAGGAATGGTTCAATACTGGGGTCTGAGCTGTCTGCTGGCAGGTTATACTCCTTACGCTGGTGAAGGCCGCCATCGCTGCTGCCGTCGGCCTTGACGGTCGCGGTCCACTCACCACCAGCCAGGCGCAAGCGGTAAGACAGGCGCGATTTTAGCAAACGCTGATCAGATGTATCATAATAGGTGGTTTCAAGGTGTTGGACAGAGGCTGGCTGAGCAGACAGCTTTATTAACAAAGGAGACGTTAATAGACGATCAAGGCAGGTAGGGTCAGCCAATCGCAATTTAAGTTCCGCTTCAATGTTTGACACAGGAAAAACACCTCCTTTAAGTATGTAATGTCCAAATTGGAATAATTTTATAGGTATTCGCCTTACGCAGAGTAATGCCCTTGTTTTAGAGATGTTTTTTTGGACATCTCGTGGTAAAGTCACAAAAAAAACTGACTCAAGAGAACCGTCCCCTTGAGTCAGTTTGCTGGATAGTGTAAGTTAGGCTACGGTGAATCTATTAACAGCACGATCAATGCCGGCCAGGGCACAGAAGCGTTCGAATAAACCGGCAGTTGTACGTTGGGCAAGGGGTAAGAGGTGGGTAGTTACCGTGTGAAAACGGGTATGATTTTCTTCAGTTACCCATTCCAGGTAATCGGCGGCAGCGAATGCATTACTGATAAGCAAACCATAGGGGTCTTTGCTGTCTGGGTATAGGCCTTGGTTTTCTACTGCAAAGGAGGCATGATGTATTTTGACCCAGCCTTCATACTCCTTATGGCCTGAGAATAGTTTGGCCCGGGCATGATGGGGAACACACAAGTCCTGAAGCAAATGCGCGGCTGCCCCTAGGAAAAAAACGCTTTTTGCCAAATCATGCTGCCGGGCACTGCTTAACGCAGCTTTAAAGTAAATGGCGAAATCATCAAGAGCAGTGGCAAATTGCCATAACCCTTTGCCTGTTTGCGGCTCATAATAATGGCTGACATTTTTCCAACCCTTATCTGCCCATTGGACGCCGACATTTAGTTCGGCGAGAAAGCCCTGCAGGAAGCAGGCACAATGCTCTAATCCATCATTATATAAAATAGCAATAGCCTGTTTGTTAAGGAACTCATGCGTTATGCTGGGGCGGTCAAATAAGCTTTGAAAGGGACTAACAGCAGCCAGCAGCAGGTTGGCTCCTGCTAGATCTGCGTGTACTGCGGGTAATGACACAGACTTCATAGTCATCTCCTCCCATTTCAAGTCAGGCAAGACCCGCCAGGCCAGGGTATTAGCGCGACGCGGCCGCTCCGGTGAGAAACAGCTCTTGCCAGACTGTAGTTGCAATCGTTTGGGCAGCAGCCGGGCGGCCCAGGATAGATGCCATCTCCCGCATATAACCTAATCGTTCAGGATTGGTCAATAGCTCGTAGACAGTATTGGACAGGGTGTGGGTGTTTTCAATCCACAGTGCAGCCCCTTTTTTGGTCAGGTAAGCCGCATTTTCTTCTTCCTGGCCGGGGATAGCCTGATACAGGAGCATCGGCAGTTGTACCGCCAGTGCTTCACTGATTGTGAGCGCACCTGGTTTGGTGATAAGCAAATCGGCTGCTGACATTAACTCGGGAATATGCCGGGTATAGCCAAGCACTTTGACAGGGTGAACAAGGGCTTGGGCTTTAGCGGAAAGGCTCCGCCTAAGTGTGGCGTTGCGGCCAGCCACTACCACCAGATTCAGCGGCAGTGGCAAAGCATCGATGGCAAGTACTGCGTGTTCAAGATCTCCCAGTCCGAGTCCGCCGCCCATCATCAGGACAACAGGGTGATTGTTGGCAAACCCCAGCTCCCTGCGAACTGCCGCCTGCTCAAGTGCGTCAGGCCGACGGCTGAATTTTGGGCCGACAGGGATGCCTGTGGCATGAATGCGGTTGTTGTCAATACCTTGCAGCGTCAATTGTTGTTTGAGCTCCGGGGTAGCGACAAAGTACAAGTCAGTCTCGTTATAACACCAGAGGCGGTGAATGGCAAAATCAGTAATAACGCCAATAAGCGGTATCTTGATTCGCCGGGTGCGCTTTAGGTACGCCGCGGCGCCACAGGGGAAAGGATGGGTGCAGATAATAGCGTCAGGGCGATGGGTATTAATCAAGGTAAGCATATTGCGTTTCATTGCTATCGCCAGCAGGCTTTGAACCTTGCTGCCTGGCAATGGCATTTGGGACAATCGGTATAGTAGGTCATAGATATCGGGAAACATATCAATCATCTTGAGGTAAGCGTCTTTTACCAGCGTATTAAGATACGAGTTCTCACCGGCCATGAAGTCGACGACCTGGGAGGTAGTCAGTTCCTGAAGCTCAAGGGCTGTTTTAACAGCCTGGGCTGCCTGAGTATGGCCGGAGCCCATTGACGCTGAGACTAATAAAATTTTTGCCGAATTATTTTTTGCCGACAAAGTATTCACCTCGTTACTAATCTCATTTTTATTCTAGCAGGTTTTACGTGCGAGACTGTTAACGTCAGGTTAAGCGCGCGTTAATTTTTCTAAGTAAAAAAACGCCCACGTTCATTGCTTACTCAATTGCAAACAAGAGCGGCGCGTTGATTGGTTAAACTGTTTGACTGTTGGTTTGCGTAGCGGCGCTGCGGCGATCACAGATCAGGCATGATCCGGCCTGCTGTTTAGCCTGCTTTTTCAGGTCGGCGGCTACCTCTGCAATCTCCAGGTAATTAGTAAACATATGTAGTCGGTTAATTACGACTGCAATGGAGATAGACACTATGGGGAAGTGTTCAAGCTGTCCCTTGCGATTTTTAACCTCTAAGTAACCTTTGATTAAATCATCAGGATGGTACTGACTTTTAATCTCGTGGTCAAATAGTTCAATAATGCTTGTAGCGATGCTTGGGACACATTCAGGTTTAGTAATAATGATAAAATCATCGCCGCCAATATGACCGAGAAAGTCATCAACAAAACCGGACTTACCGATGCTGCGGCTTAATACCTGTGAGGTTAAAAGCAGTACTTTATCACCGCGCTCAAAACCATATTTATCATTGTACGCCTTAAAATTGTCAAGGTCAAGATACATAACTGCAAAAGGCTCTTTAGCCTCGACAAGTTCTTTCAAGCGGTCTTCAATTACCAAATTGCCTGGCAGGCCGGTAAGTGGGTTAGAATTATGGGCACGGCGGATTTGGAGGTTAGTAATTTTGTTAAGCAGGGACATAATGGATACCACACCCACAAACTTACCATCTCTTACGACAATAATAAAGTCATAGAGATGAGAGTCCTCCCTGATCATTGCCATTTGGGATACTGCTTCGAGCGGTAGCTCAGCATTGACGATAAGCGGGTGTTTATCCATTACCCGTTCAACTGGACGCCGGTAATATAGTGATATGCCGTAATTGGTTCCCAATTGATAGTACAATTTATCTTTCATCAATAAGCCGACTGGACAGTCACCATCAACAATGACAATACCACTCGTTTGCTCTATTGTAAAGATTTCTTCAACAGCACTTACTACAGTGGTGGGCTGAATTGTAGGAATCTGTTCGACAATTTCGCCAATGCTAACCCCAAGTCCTCTGCGGGAACGGGATCTAGCCTGAGCATCCTGGAAGTTGTACTCGGCAATCATTTCAAGCACCTCCTGTGGTATTTCAGGCGGCGGGAAAGCAGGCCGCGCTAGAAAAAAACCCTGACCATAGTGAACGCCTCTACTAATAAGGCTGGCCAGTTCGTCAGCACTCTCAATCCCTTCGGCAATAATCTTGCTGTGAATAACGTCAGCCAGCTTGGTCATGGCATCAAGCATCGCCTGTTTGAGCGGGTCTTTATCGACATCATGGACAATTGAACGGTCAAGTTTGATATAGTTCGGCCTGAGCTCGGCAATGGATTGCAGGCTGGAATAGCCTGCACCAGCGTCGTCAATCGCGATGCTGTAACCCTGGGCCCGATAGTGGTTGAGTGATTTGCTGAAACTGTCAAAGTCAGTAATGGCCGTTCGTTCAGTAATCTCAAACGTAACCTGTTCTGGATTGAGGCCCTGTTTTATTACAAACGCTTTGGTTAGACCGCCGCGAAAGTTAGGGTCTTTAACAACCTCTGCATTCATATTAAGAAATAATCTCTGATTTTTCTCCAGGTTATTTAAATGACTCAGTGCCGCTTCCCGGCAAACCTGCTCCAATGCGAGCAATTTGTCATTATCTACGGCAACACTAAAAAGTTCGATTGGATAGTGCAGCGGGCTGCCTGCCGGGCCCCTGCTTAAGGCTTCATACCCCATAATCGCTCCTGTTTTCAGATTAACGATAGGCTGATAAACAGGAGCGATTTTTTTGTCTCTAATGATTATCGCAAGCTCTTCTTTCAGGTCTGCCGCTGTGGAGGGCTGCTTAGACGGCTGCGACCCGCTAAAGAAAGGCAGGCCACCGGTTTGTAATGCTAGTGTATTAAAGGCTAAAACGTTACTGCATATGCCTTTCAGCAACTGCGGCAGCTTAAGCGGCATAGGAAATACCTCCTAGGAATACGCTACTGTTACATACATTATAATCCAGAAGTCATCAGAACTTTGTAATGATTGTGTTAACTTTTTGGAAATGTATGTAACAGGCTTGCAATTGCCATAATAACAAAGAAAGTAAATGTTTAGTGAGGTGGATTTACGATGAACAGAAAAAGTATTATTTGTTTCGCCGTGTTTGTGTGTCTGTGTCTGGCGCTTGCAGGCTGCAATAATCAGCCGCTGAAGAAGCCTGAAACACCGCAGATGCCTCAGAATCCGTCAACCCCCAAGCAGGCAGCCCAGCAGAATGAACCGGATATTACCGTGTTTATGCATGAAACAGGTGAGAAGAAAACCATGAAAATGGAGGAATACATTGCTGGGGTAGTGGCCGGAGAGATGAAAAATGACTGGCCGGTACAGGCGCTGGCTGCGCAGGCGATTATAGCCCGAACCTTTACCGTGGAGGCCATTGAGACCAAAGGTGGCGTTCCTGATCGCGGCACCCAGGCTTCCACTGATATCAAAGAATTTCAGGCATATAGCGCCAAGGATGTTAATGATAATGTGAAAAAAGCCGTGCAAATGACGCGCGGCATGGTGATAACCTATCAGGGAAAGCCTATTAAAGGCTGGTTCCATGCGTCTGCCGGCGGCATTACCGCCACTGCAAAAGAAGGGCTTAACTACCGGGATGCAGAACCGCCGTATATCCAGTCAGTGCAGTCACCAGATGATTTAGCACCAGAAGATGTTAAGAAATGGACGATTGTTTTCCCAAAAGAAAATGTCATTGCCGCTATGAATAAAGTGGGTAAAAAGGTAAGTGATATCAGCAGTATCGAGATTGGTCAGAAAGGCCCGTCAGGACGGGCTACAATGCTTAAGATCAATAAGAATGTTGAGGTCTCAGGCCCGGAACTTAGGGTAGCTTTAGACAGTACCAAGCTAAAATCTATGCTTCTGGATAAAATTGAGGTGAGTGAAGACAGTGTAACCTTTGCCGGCAAAGGCTATGGGCATGGTGTAGGAATGTCCCAGTGGGGTGCTAACAGCATGGCCAAAGACGGCAAACAACCTGAAGAGATTGTTACTCATTATTTTAAGGATGTAAAGGTAGAAAAGCGTTGGAATTAGTAAAATAGCGTAATCAGACTGGTGATGGGAATGCCGGGAAGGAGGTATTTATGTCCAGAATTTCCCGTCGTGAAAGCGCTAATATTACCTTCTATAACATTGCGGTTGTTCACCGGCGTTCCCCGGGTCTGGTTGCCTGGTGGTCTGCAGCCTTCCCAGGCTTTGGTTTCATTGCTCTGGGCAGCTACCTTAAAGGCTATCTTTTGGTTATCTGGGAGTTTTTTATTAATATTAACTCTAACCTGAATTTGGCCATTATCTACGCTTTTACCGGCAGGTTTGAAATGAGTGCTGCTGTGTTGGACACCCGGTGGTTGTTATTGTATTGTCCAATGTATATTTTAGGTATCTGGTGCAGCTACCGCTTGACAATTGAGCTAAATAAAGTGGCTCAAATCAGCCGCAGCCAGCCGCTTGGCATCAGACCACAGGTAATCAACGGGCTTGGCATCAATCTATTGGACAAGCGCCTGCCGTATATGGCAATGGCCTGGTCAATTCTGATGCCTGGTCTGGGGCATATCTATACGACAAGACTTAGTACCGCGCTGGTGATTATTGTAGCCTGGCTGGTAACTGTACTTAAATCAGGTTTTTTGCCGGCAGTTCATTTGACTGTGCTTGGACAGTTTAATCAGGCAACGCTGGCCGCTGATCCGGAATGGCTGTTGTTTATTCCTTCAATTTACTGTTTTGCCTTATTTGACGCTTACGACCATTGTGTCGAATACAACAAGTTATTTGATCGGGAACAAGCCCAGTTTTTACGCCAGGACTACCAGGACTCAGGCTTTATTATGCCGCTGTAACCAAGCGCCATCTATTTATGGAAGGCAAGATTAATGTATATTATCGCAACATATAACCATTCACTCTACCTGGAAGTAGCTTTAGCCCAACTGGCAGAACAAGGTTTGGGTAAAGACAAAATCATAGCAGTACCACTGCACCGCCAACAAATATCTGTGAGTATTTTTGACTCGATCAATGATACTGATGGCGTTAGCCTCTTGGGTGGCTCGCTGGCCTTCGGTACAGCAACAATGGTATTGGCAACAATATATGGTTTTGTCTGGCATTGGGGCCCTATTGTCTGGGGGTTAATTGGTCTGTTTGCCGGGACGGGTTTCTGGCTGTTAGCCTCATTGATTATTATGCAGAGAAAGCAAGCGCAAAGAATAACTCTAACCGGCAGGACTGATTGTGGTGAGGTGGTGCTGCTTATCCTCTGTGATAAGGTGCAGGCCCAATCTGTAAAAGATATTTTATTGAATAATATGGCGCTGGCTATTGGCATACTGGAACGCTAACGAGGGGGGCTGGCAGTGAGTAAAAGCAATAAGAACAACCGTTACAGGCACTCTGTTGGCAAACTATCAGATATTCTGCCAGACAATGCACTGGATATCTTAAAAAAACGCGTGGCTGTTTTAAAGCAGCTGACTGGTAATAGCGCCGAACTGGGCGAAGATATGTCACGGATTGTTGCCGGTATTAGGGCTGTTCCTCCTACTGGCGATGACATGTTTGTGTTTACGTCTACGCTTGCGCAAAATGTTAAGCTCTTAAAAACAGTATTCCGCGATTGTGATGATATCAAGTTTCGTTTTTTTAAGACAGCCGGCCGGCAGGCCCTGTTAGTGTCGTTAGATGGTATGACTGACACCGCTACCCTGGAAGATAATATTCTAAGACCGCTCATGCGGGCGTCCACGAGCAATTTTGACTTACAGCAGTTTATTGAAGAAAAATTGACGGTGGCTATCGTTACTATCGAAACATCTGCCAATAACGCTGTTGAAGCGGTAATGAGCGGCAAGTCCCTTGTTATGATTGATGGTATTGCTGAGATTTTGTCAGTCGGTGCACCTAAACATGTTAAACGCAGTGTCGGTGTGCCCAATGTTGAAGAAAACATTCGCGGGCCGCAAGACGCTTTTAACGAGACACTGCTTGATAACATTGTACTTATCCGCCGCCGGGCTAAAGACCCCAATATAAAAGTCCGCATTGTTGAAGTAGGAGAGCGCAGTAAAACCAGTGTTGCAATTGTCTATTCCGCCAATCTGGTTAAACCGGGGCTTAGTGAAGAAGTCGAGCGGCGCATAAGCGCCATTAAGGTAGACCAGGTTGCCGTGTCCAAGGTTGTTGAGGATGCTATGGTGGAACACCCCTGGACGCCTTTTCCTCAGCTTGATTCGACGGAAAGGCCGGAGAAAGTACTTAATGCCATTTACGACGGCCGGGTCGGTGTCATTGTTGACAACACACCGGCTGTCATCATGGTGCCTGCGACTTACGCCAGCATAATGCATGCTGTTGAAGACTATACTATGCAGGCCTCGGTGGCCAGCCTTATTCGCTTTACCCGCCATGTGGCAGCCTTTATTGCAATCTATACGCCGGCGCTCTATATTGCGATTGTATCCTACCATCCCGGCATGCTGCCCACAGGCCTGGCCATCTCTATTGCTGAGCTCAGGGCACGTACTCCCTTTCCGTCATTCTTGGAAGCGGTTATGATGGAAGTACTGTTAGAACTCTTTCAGGAAGCAGTAGCCAGGCTGCCTAAGAAAATATCCAGCGCAGCCAGTATGGTCGGTGCTTTCGTTATTGGCACAACGGTCGTTCAGGCCGGTCTGGTCAACCCCCTGCTGGTTGTAGTCACTTCGGTTACTGCCATTGCGTCCTATGTAATGCCTTATTATTCTTTTGGTTTGGCCCTCAGGTCCCTGCGCCTACCGATGTTATGCCTGGCTGCCACGCTGGGGTTATATGGGGTTATGCTGGGCATTCTTATTGTTACAGTTCACTTATTCTCGCTGCGGAATTTCGGCGAGTCCTATCTTGGCGGCATCCTGGATGTTGATCTTTGGTCTGACTGGAAAGACGGACTTGTCAGGCTGCCGCAAAAATTCATGAAAAACAGGCCAATTGAGTTTGGCGCGCAGGATCAGCAACGGCGAGGGGATAATAAGGACTATGGCTAATCTTGAAGCAAAAAGTAAAATGTCGGTTGCCCAGTTTGGTGTACTTATTGCTGCCGTGATGGTGGGTACCCAGATTCTTGCGCTGCCAGGCAAGCTTGTTCCCCAGGCCGAACAGTTTGCCTGGGTGACTGTAATCCTTGGCGGAGGAGCATTTTTTACCGCAGCCTGGATTATGATGAAACTGGGAGAACTCTATCCGGATCAGGACTACACTCTTTACCTGCCTCAACTCTTGGGGAAATGGCCCGGTTTAGCTGTTATTGCTATATTTCTTGGCCTGCTCTTGATCGTTACCTGGGTAAATCTTAATCAATTTAGCCGGGGCTTAGCTTTTTTTATGTTTGACCGGACACCCAGTGATGTTATTATCATGGGCATGCTAGGGGTTGTTGTCTACTGCGCACTCCAGGATCTAGGGACAATTATCCGGGTCGCTGAATTTACCTTCTTTGTTTCCACAATAATGATGGGGATGATCTGGATATTAGGGTTATTTAATTTTCAGCCGGAGAATCTTATGCCGTTTTGGACAGACAAACCGCTTAATATCCTAAAAGCTACGCTTGATACCTGGGATGTTTATAGCGGTTATGAGATTATACTATTGTTGTTTCCCCTGATTAACAGAAAAAAGGGTAACCTTACACTGGCACTGGCACTTGCAATTGGTTTTGTAATGATTATAAGTGTAATAATTATTGTTTTGACAGTGGGAGTTTTGTCGGTGGAGGGGGTAAAAAATGAGTCATACCCGACCTTGGTTGTAGTCCGAAGTGTTGAGTTGCCTGGGACTTTTATTGAACGGTTGGAAAACTATCTGCTTATTGCGTGGATACCTACAGTTTTTAATACCCTGGCGGTATTTGTTTATGTGATTGGCCAGACAATGAGCAGGCTAATGGGGTTCGCTGACCACCGTCCCTGGGTGCTGGCGATTACGCCGGTTATTTTTGTGGGGGCGACTCTACTTGACGGAATGGAACTGGTTAAACTGGCTGATAAGACTGCCAGCTGGTTAGGACTGGTTTTTTCATTGGGGATAATGCCGCTTGTCTATATTTTTGCCAAACAGCGCGAACGGAGCGTGGCATCAAGTGGGGGGTAAAGGGCGGCTGACTGGTATCGTTATTATTACAATGCTTGCTGTACTCACCAGCGGCTGTTGGGACCGGCGCGAGCTGCAGGACAGAAACTTTGTCATGGCAGTAGCAATCGATGTGGCAGAGGCTGGAGAGAAGCCCGGGCAGAGCCAGGCAGCCAGGCAGACCGAGACCTTTATTCAGCCCCATGGCGACAAGCGATACCGGGTTAGTATGCAGGTTCTGCGGCTATCACCGGCAGGAAGTGATAGTCAGCAAAGCGGCAGCGGCAACGCAGGAGGTAGAACCTTTGTTGTGTCTAATATCGGGCAGTCAATTTTTGAAATTCTGCGTGACATGCTTGGTCAAGTCAGTAAACCGCTCTATTTTGAACATATCCAGGCCATTGTCATCAGTGAAGCCGCTGCCCAAAAAGCTGGGATAAAACCCATTATTGATTTATTTTTGCGCGATGCTGAGATGCGCTGGCGGATAAAAGTATTTATTACACCAGGCGAGGCCAGGCCCATTATTGAGTATGTACCACCCAACAAAGAGGCCGGAGGTATTTATCTGGCCAACATCCTCCGTAATCATATCAAAAACATCCATGTTGCCGGGGCGCGAACCGATTTAGGTAATATTAGTGTTACCCTTGATAATAAGCAGGATATGGCTATTCCGCGTATTGAAATGGAAGATAATATCGTAAAAAGCAGCGGTGTGGCTTTATTTAAACAAGATAAGTTTGTGGGGTATGCCGATGAGCAGGCTGTGGCTGGAATTAAATTTATCCGGGCTACGGAAAAGTCGGCAATTATTACCGTGCTTGGCGATAACCCTGATGAAGTGGTTGCTTTTGAATTATTTATGCATGATACCCGGCTTGCTGCGCATGTAGACGGCGATAATATCTATTTTACCCTTGATATAAATATGCAGGGAAATCTGGGGGAATATCAGGCGCCCGGACAGATCAAAGGGGCGGCTGATCCCGCTTTTATCCGTCGTATTGAGGTTAAAACAGCCGCGGAGGTCAAACGGATTGTTTTATACGCTAAAGATACCTGCCAGTCGCGGGGGAGTGATGTTCTTAATTTCTCCACAAAGCTTAAAGCCTATCATCCCCAAACCTGGGCTAAGGTTAAAGACCATTGGGATGAACTATTCCCATATATCCCGCTGGTTGTGTCTGTCAATGTGGTCATCAACCAAATAGGTGAGCATCGATGAACCCCTGGTTTGTTCCGCTTATAGGTAATTGTCTCAAACAAATAGGAGTGTGGATTTTACTGATAGCCTTATGTTTGCCGCTTGCCGGTTGCTGGGATCAGAAGGAGCTGCAGAATCGTCATTTCGCGCTGGCTGTGGCAATTGATGCCGCCGATGGCAGCGAGAGTGCGGCTGAGAACTTTATTCAGCCATATGGTGGCAAACAGTTTCGTATGAGTGTTGAGCTGCTTGATTTTGAGCCCAGCCAAAGCGAGCGGGGGCGAACCTCGCCGATCAAAACCTATGTAGTTTCCAATACAGGCAGATCATTTTTTGAAATGAACCGGGACATGACTGGCCAACTGGGAAAAACGATATCCTGGGAGCATATTCAGGCTATTGTTATTAGTGAAGCCGCCCTTGAAGCCGGTGGGCTGGACCAGTTAATTGACTGGTTTTTACGGGATAATGAGATGCGCTGGCGGATGCGTTTGTATATTACCCCGGGAGAAGCCAAGTCAATCATTAAGTACAAGTCCCCTAGTGGTGAGCCTGCAGGCATTTTTTTGGCCAATGCGGCCCGCAATGCTTTTAGAAACCCCCATATTGTCGGCATTAACGAGGACATTGGTTTTACTTCAGGAAGGCTTGATAAGAATTTGCCGCTTGTTCTGCCTAAGATTGAGTTGACTGAGAACATTATTAAATTAGGTGGTGCAGCCATTATTGGCAAGACTGGCAGACTGGCAGCTTATCTTAACGACTATGACACAATGGCTGAGAAATTTATATTAGGGCTGGAGAAAGGGGCGGTTATTACCACTCGCTGCACTGCCCATCCGGACTATGTGTTACTCTATGAACTGTTTCGGCATGATACCCGTCTGCGCGCGCATGTATCTGGCGACAATATTTACTACACCCTGGATATTACTATGTATGGTAATATCGGGGAGCTGCAGCGCTGTCCTGAACCACATGATCATGCTAATGATGACCCGGAATATGTTCATAAGCTTGAGCTCCAGTTTGCCAAGGAGGTCAAGCAGATGGTGGAGCATGGACTCAAGGTTCAGCAGGATATGGGTATTGATGTTTTATCTTTTGGACGGGAACTCAAAATTCGTTATCCCGGGAAATGG
This sequence comes from Sporomusa sp., assembly GCF_035561255.1. Taxonomy (GTDB): domain Bacteria; phylum Bacillota; class Negativicutes; order Sporomusales; family Sporomusaceae; genus Sporomusa. The sequence continues at coordinate 16,624 of NZ_DATMXX010000373.1, forward strand.
GAAGAAGTAAAAGATCGTTGGGACCAGGATGTATTTCCAACGATCCCGATGGTAGTTTCTGTTAATGTCAACATTACCAGGGTGGGCGAGCATAAATAACTAACTGAAGAAGAAGCTGCAAAACCATAAGCCTAGTGCGGCGGCGGCATAAAATGCCGCCGTTTTGCGTGCGAAATTGGCTTCGCGCCCCCGGGCGTTATGCTGATCCAGAACAGATCCCAGTCCCCAGCCCACGAGGGATGTCGAGAAAAAGACGATGAGCAGCCATAAGGTAGTCTGGTGCACAATCAGGTACATAATTTTTTGCCAGTAATAGGCCAGGTCATTCATTGTAAAACCTCCGCCAGTCTCTTGACTTAGTGCGCTACGCAATCTCTTGTACTATTAATCTATTTTTTGGCATATAGATAACTTGAGATAGCATTGGCCGGGAGGGTGAGTTTTATGCCAATAGATAATAAGACGCCAAAGTGGCGGCATCAGCTGACACTGGTTGATAGGGAAGAGCTTAATGTTGACGGGGTTGTCAGCCTCGGAAGCTATGATGAAAAGGAAATTATTATGGAAACTGAGCAGGGGATGCTGATTATTAAGGGGGACGGTCTTAATATTAAGCAGCTCAATCTGGAGCAGGGTAATATTATTGTTGAAGGAATGGTAAAAGGCATAATTTACGAGGATGAGCAACGGCAACGCAAAGGCCTGCTGGAGAGGTTCTTAAAATAAAGTGCGTAGCCGGCTCCTGTCACTATGGCTAATTCTCCTGATTGCGCTTGCAACCCAGGCTATGGCCTACAGCCTGGCGATTAGCCTGTCTGAATATAGCCGCAGGGCTGTATATGCGAATTTTTCGGCAGGGGCTGCTGCTATGCGGGACGTAAGCGGACTACCATATGCCGATAAAATAAATCAGGCTGGCAGGATATATGGTCTTAATCCGGAAATCATCGCTGCTGTAATTAAGGCTGAAAGCTCTTTTCAACCCCGGGCTTTGTCTGTAGCCGGGGCTTATGGATTAATGCAGGTTATCCCTGGTACCTGGCGGCTGGTAAATAGCCAGGCTAAAATATGTAGCGGAAGGCATGCGGGCGAATGTGGCAGCGATTGTTTTTATGATCCTGATCTTAATATTGCTGTAGGCACATATTATCTAAGTCAGCTGGTGCAGCGTTACAGCGGTCACGCTGAATTGGCAGTTGCTGCCTATAATGCCGGGCCAGGCACTGTTGACAAGTATGGCGGCATTCCCCCCTATGCCGAGACAACCGAGTATGTTGGAAGGGTAGTCGGTAATTGGTATGAGGTAAGCGGTCGTTGGCCGCCAGGCGCGTTGGCGGCTGAGAAATGGGCAAAAACTGCTTCCGCGCTGGGCTGGGGCATACTTATGACAGCAGGCGCTGTTGTTACTGTTGGCCAGCAATTATTTCGCCGGTATAAATCATTGCGCTGGCGCTAGAGTGCAACCACAAAGGAGGTGAGCAGGTGGAGTTCTCAACACAGGTGAATACCTTCTTGCTTATTGCCGCTACAGGAATCCTGCTGGGTGTACTGTTTGATACATACCGGGTGTTTCGGGGATATTTCCGTCCTCCCTGGTTGATTACTTCAGTTGCTGATCTATTATACTGGCTTGTCGCAGCCGGTGTTGCGTTTTTGGCACTTCTCCTGGGTAATTGGGGTGAGTTGAGGTTCTATGTGTTTATTGCGATGATTACAGGGGTAGCTGTCTATTATCGTTTGGCCAGCCGGCACTTTCTTACACTGACTATGATGGTTTTTAAGCTAATCGGCAGACTGTGGCGAACCATAAAAAGGGTGCTTGTGTTTATTTTTGTTAAACCTGTACATTTGGTTGTTAGGGCATCATTTTTCCCATTCCGGTATACAGGAAGAAAGTACTCAGCCTGGTATAAAAAACGTCATCCACCCCCGCCGCCGCCGGAAGAAGTGCCACCCTCCTGAAATTTTCATATAATTTACCTTAAATATAAAAGGATTTGCCGTTTAAAGAGCGAATACAGTAAACATCAAACGCAGTATGGTGATGTTATGGCGCAAAAACGCAAGAAAACAAAACGCTTTAGCTGGTTTAGGCTATGTATATTAATTATGGCCGGGTACTTTTGTTATATGATCATTCTTCAGCAGACCGAGCTGTATAAGATTCGCCGCGAAATGGATGCGGTGAACACCCGCATGGCTGAGGCCGAGGGGGTCAATAAAAACCTGGCAGCTGAAAAGGAAAAACTAAGTATGACAGAGTACATCGAAAAAGTGGCCCGTGAACAGCTCGGTTTGGTAAAGCCAGGAGAAGTGCCGTATATTCCGGCCAGGTAAAGCGCCGTTCCTTGACACATTTTCACCAACAAGAGTATAATATGGATTGCGGGTTCCAAAATAGAATATAAAAAGTACGAAAGATTTTAAGGAGGAAGTTTGATTAGTATGTCCATTGAAGTTGGCAGTGTTGTAGAAGGAGTTGTGACCGGCATAACAAACTTTGGCGCTTTTGTCGAGTTGCCGGGTGGGAAGGTAGGATTAATTCACATCTCTGAAGTTGCTGACGTATACGTCCGCGATGTCAAAGATTTTTTGAAGGAACAAGACAAGGTTAAAGTTAAGGTCTTATCTGTAGACGATCGCGGCAAAATTGGCCTTTCTATTAAGCAGCTGCAGCCTCCTGCGCCAAGAAAGCAGCATTCCAACGATTTCCGCCGCTCTAATAGAGTGAATAGCTTGACTTTTGAAGATAAGCTAAGCAAATTTTTAAAAGACAGCGATGAGCGTCTGACTGATTTAAAGCGCAACACCGATTCCAAACGTGGCGGCAATGGTGGCCGGGGCGGTAGTGCTGGCGGTGGCGGTGGTAGTGGCGGTGGCAGTGCAGCACGCCGGGCTGAGTAAATAAATGGCAAATGCCAGATCTTTATTATGATTATCGACAAAAAATGGAATAATATACCTGTAAGAT
>NZ_DATMXX010000374.1:0-23413 GCF_035561255.1 Sporomusa sp.
GGACTCTGGTCCTATTGACGATTTTAATTATATATGCAATAACCCTTGAAGCTTTCCGGTCCTTATTATATATTTGAAGCAATACACTCTAAAGAGTCTCCCCGCACTATCTCGCAGCATTACAACTCACAGCCAATCAGCTCGACAAAGCGCTTCACCAGATCAGGATCAAACTCAATCCCGGCCAGGGCCTGCAATTCTTTAGCAGCGGCAGCCGGACTGATGGCCTTTCGGTATGACCGGTCATGGGTCATGGCATCGTAAGCATCCACAATATGAATGATTCTGGCCTCAAGCGGTATGTCCAAACCGGCAAGCCCAAGTGGATAACCTGCTCCGTTCCACCACTCATGGTGTTTAAGAATCCAGTCTGCAACAGGTGCCAGTTCTACAGTTAGTTTAGCAAGATGAAACCCTGTTTCCGGATGGCGGTGCATGATCGCCCACTCATCTGCAGATAATGGTCCAGGTTTTTCTAAAATAGTCTCAGGAATTAAGACTTTGCCAATGTCATGGAACTGTGCCAACAGCCGCAACTGATTAATTCCCTCTTCTGTAAAACCGAGAGCTGCTCCCAGGCAGGCCACAGTGTGCTGCATACGCTCACAATGCCTGCATAAGCTGGTGTCTTGCATGAACAGCGGGTTTATCACTGTTTTCAGCAAATTACTGCTTATTAGTTGAATATGCCGCATTTTCTCCTGATACATCCCGGCTTCAGCCCGTTTAACCAAAGAGAAGAAATCGTTCTGCGATAAATCACCGACAACATGGCCGATAGCCATATTAAATGGAAGTAAATTATGCTGCTTACGCTCTTCTTTAAGCTGTTGCCGGATAGACTGAATAATCGAATGCATGATCTCAGGGGTGGCATTATAGATGACACCGGCAAATTCGTCGCCGCCGGTGCGCAACACAATGCCCTGCTGGCTGACGGCGCTTTTAATGATATTTGACGCCGCTTTCAGCCACTGATCACCGGCATCCCGCCCGATAATATCATTGACCAGTTTCAGATTATCTATATCACAGATCAGCACCCCGGCGACCTGTACTTGCCGCTTGTGCAGCTTGTAGGGCATTTCCTCAAAATAATTATGGTTATACAGGCCTGTCAGTGGGTCATAATAACTGAAATATTTTAAATATTCCCGGATGCGAACCTGACTGGTAATATCCCTGCCAATGCCAATAAGCCCGATGACTCTGCCTGCAGCATCACAAACAGGCAGTCTATTCACCTCAAAAAATCGTTTTTCTCCATCTGCCGCTAACTGACTATCCTTAGATGCGGTGATCAATCGCTGTTCACAGACAATCTGGTCTTGTTTCCGGTATTCAATTGCCTGTTCGGCAGGATGAAAGTCAAAGTCGGTTTTTCCGATAACATATTTTGGGGGTAATCCGTACAGGGTATTAAAAGAATCACTGACAATGATATAATGGCCATTTATATCTTTCATCCAAATAATGTCCGAAACATAATTTAACATTGATGCTGCTAACTCAAAACTATGTTCCATGTTGCCGCCTCCATACAGGGGTAGGTCAATTGCCGTTTTTTTGATCAAATTGTAAACCGTCTAACCGCATTTTGCAATTCTTCTGCCATTTTTACCAGTGCTTCACTGGATGCAGCAATCTCTTGTGACGCTGCCGATTGTTCCTGAGTAGCTGCCGATACGGACTGCGTATGCTGGGAAGCCATCTTACTGACATTGTCAATTTTCCTGACAGCAGTAACAATGTGCTGGCTGCCCCCGGCCATCTGTTGAATGGCTGCTGAGATTTCTCTGATTTGAGAGGATTGCTGCTCAATTAGGCTCACAATTGAGTTAAAAACATCTCTTGTGCTATTGATAACTGCTGTACCGGCTTTAGTCTCCCGTGTTCCTGCCTCCATTGCCATAACAGCCTGATTGGTATCTGCCTGAATTAGTCCGATTAAATCAGTAATTTGCTTGGTCGCCTCCTGGGATTGCTCAGCCAGTTTCCGTACTTCATCCGCCACTACCGCAAATCCCCGGCCCTGTTCACCAGCCCGGGCTGCTTCAATAGCCGCATTCAATGCCAACAGATTGGTTTGTCCGGCAATACCGGAAATCATAGCAATAATCTGCCCAATCTCCTGGGAACGGTCACCAAGGCCGGCAACAACGTCAGCTGAATGCCTGACGGCGTTTTCAATAGTAGTCATTTGATTGATGGCACGATCGACTTCCTGACTGCCACCGGCTGCAGCTTGAGCAGTCCGGGCCGAGGTCGCGGCAACCATGTCCGCATTGGCTGCAACTTGCTGAATCCCTGCCGATATTTGTTCAACCACCGCCATTGTTTCATTAACCGCTTCCACTTGACGTTCTGCCCCTTGAGCCACATTCATGACAGAATCAGTCACCTGGTTAGCCGCCTTAGCCGCCTGTTCAGCACTTGCGGTAAGTTCCTCCGAGGAGGCCGCAACCTGCTCGGCATTTGACTGGACAGTCTGAACCACATCCCGCAAATTCAGCACCATAGTTTTAAAAGCCTGCTGTAAGTCACCGATTTCATCCTTATATTTCACTTCAATGTCATGATTAAGTTTACCGCCAGCGATCTCACCTGCTGTTGCAACTAACAAGCCTACAGGCCGGGTAATAGACCGGGCACTGAAAAAACCGATTAGAACACTGACCACTATACTTAGTAAACTAATCGTTATACTAATCGACTTAGTTGCATGCATATCTGCAATGGTCTGGGAAAAGACTGTCTTAATCTGGTTTTCCCGGAAAGCGGCATATTCATTGGCCTTACCCGTAAGCGCCCGGGCTGCAGGTGTAAGCTCCCGGACGGCGAGATTAACAGCTTCTTCATGTCTTCCAGCAGCTTTCAGGGGAATAATCTTGTTTTCAGCAATATCCTGGTAGACTCCGGCTAATAGTTGCAGTTCCCCAACAAGCTTGCGTCCTTCTCCGGTGGTAGCAGATGCCAGTAACTCCCCGGTCAGTTTTTCATTCGTCTGACCAAATTGCCTGGCTTCATCAAGCATTGACTTATTGCCTGTCAACAAATAACCCCGGATATCACTAACCTGGTTGGCCGTATTAAAAGCCACTGCATTTGTTTGCATCAACCGTGGAAGATTATGTTCCTGAATCATTTGGATGATTTGATCGGCTTGACTAACTTTATATACCGTAATTCCTGAACCGATCGCATTGATCAGGACGACCAACAAAAAAAAGCCAATAGTCTTAACGCCCAAACTTAACCGCATCTTACTATCACCATCCTATCCTAAATATTCTTGTATTCATTGCTGCAAATCAGAATATCGGCAAAAGCCGCATCCTGTATAAATAGCACTTAATTTGTCACTTGCTTTGCGAATTTCAACATAAATTACTCTTTTTCGCCAAGTATTGCACTTATAATTATATTTCTTTGAATCTAAGAATGTCAATCATCATTTAACAAATACTAAGAATATTTCCCATTAAATGATAATAACAGCTAAAATAGAATTAAAGGAGGCGTACTATTGAATCCCAAAATTGCGTCAAGGTTGAAACTCGCCCGGGAGCGCCAGAATTTGACTCAGGTTGAGGTCTATCAACTCACTGGGATTAACAACAAGACTTTGTCCGGCTATGAAAATAACGTCAGCGCTCCAGATCTGAATACACTAGTAATTTTAGCAAATCTATATGAAACCTCTTCTGATTATCTATTAGGCATCATAGATGATTATACCCCGAAGGCAACAACCTCAGCGCCAATTGATCTTACAGAAGAAATCCCCAACCTGCCAGATGAATATAAGGAAATCATTTATGCTATGATCCGTTTGAACAAGCATGCTAAAAAAGGGGCTCGCTGCTACAAGAAATAAAATTATTCCTACCACAAGACCTTCGTAATTATCTGAAAATGCTAGAAACATCGTTCTGCCAACGCAACAAAGAAAAACACACAAACGATTTTTGACTACACACCAACAGACCGACTCCGGCAGGAGCGGTCTGTTCCACCGTGATTTCTATCTAGACTTTTCTGCTGGCATCTTGTCACACTTTTGTCATATTTATCTGCTATACTGACAACTAACCGTCGTCATCAGTACCGCTTATTTTTAGTAATAATAGGATACACATAGGAGAACCAACAACGCGGTACGCAGACGACTTGATATAAAAATATACCCATCTGTGAGACTTAGTGAAGAAAAGAGGGATTCCAATGAAAAAAACAATACTTGCGCTATCCGCTTTACTGCTTGTCAACTGTATCCCCGTTTTCGCAGCCCCGCTCAATGACCTGACAACAGGCCAAACCGCCATTGGCGTTGATAGTGACACTTTCTACCTGGAACACAAACTAACCAATAACTTTACGCTGGGCTACCAGGACGTGGACCGTGGGCGTTATGGCAGCAGCGATGATATTTATGGACAGTTTCAAATGACCAACGAGCTTAGAGGCATTATCGGCAACCGTGATTTCGGCTCTGACTCCAGCGTATATTTAGGACTGGGGTTAAACGGACCACTTTCCCCCAATGCCACAGGCTACGCCTCCTTTGTCGCCAGCGACAACTTCAAAGAATTGCAGGCTGGCGCTAATTTCAATATCGCCCGCAATGTTGATCTGAATGTCAATTATCATTCTTTCATGCCTGATGCAGGCAGCAATGAGAATGGTGTTGGTGTTGGCGCAACCCTTAAATTCTAACCTAAAATTACATAGCAACAAAAAATCTGACCTGCAATAAAGCAGGTCAGATTTTTTCATATTATTTCACACAAGTAACCGTAGTACATTAATAATAAAGTTCAAGTTTGGCCTGATAGGTTTGGTTTTTACCCTCGCTGATCGCGCCGTTGGTTACCCCTTTATTTTTAATCTCCAGGTCCTGATATTCAAGCGAGAATACTACATTCTTGGCAACAACTTTAGAGTAAGCCAGGAAGAGGGCATTGACGTTGTCACTGCCTTTATAGTAGAAATTGTACGGGGCTGAATTGGTATTGGAAACGGCAACTGTATCAAAGTTTCCTGAACCAGGTGCAAAGGCACCGGGATCAATGCTCCGGTACTGAACCATCCAGGCATCTGTACCGGTTTTAGCCGGGTTAACAATGCCCAGAACCTGATAAGCGAGAGCCGGCATGCCTTTACTGTTGGTTACCTGAACCATCCAGGCATTAGGATTGCGATCCAGGCCTACACTCCCCTCAAGCCTTGTGCCGATATAGTCGCCAAAAACCAGTAAATCGCCGATTCTGGTGTCAAAACCGACAAGGTATCCTTGCGAGCTGGTAAAGCTCTTGCCAGCAGCAACATTCAGATTGGTCGAATTACCAGGGGAATCGCCCCAGTAGTAGCCGGTTTTCACATTGACGTTATTCGCTTTCCAATCTAACTGGGCTGTAGTAAAACCGGAGTTGTCCGAAGTAGTTGATCCTAAATTTGTGCTAGGTCTGATATTGCCTGTCCAGCCGGTAAACTTCACATCACCAAACTTATTAGTGATAGTAATACCGTCTTTATTGCCAGGACCGCCGATAATGCTATGACTGAAGAAGTCAAGAGCCGTCCGGCCAATCCGCACCGAATCCACGCCCAACACATTTTTGGCCGTAACATTAGCCAGATCAAGTTTTATATCTGAGCCAGAGCCACCATACTCGCCCGCGCGGGTGTGACCATCTGTGGCAATCCGTCCTGTCCAGGACCAGTCTTCATTGATTGTGCCCCCGAATTTAATCCGTTGACGGAAGTCAAACTGGTCGGAATGGGACAATTTCGCCGGCATGTCAGAACTGGGGCTGTCACCGATATAACGCAGCCGGGTTTCCCCGCTCACCCAGGTATTGGTTTTGCTTTCCACCTTGGCTATACGCACTCCTAAACCGTTAAGCTCAGATGCAAACTCGGCTGACAGTTTGTCAATCATGGCTTTTTGTGAGGCATCGGCTTTCTGATATTTTTCGATGGATTTGGAGACAAGAATAGCTACTTCATAGCGGCTCATGGCCCGGTCGCCCCGGAAGGTTCCGTCTTCGGAACCATCAATTAATCCCGCTTTTGCCAGGTCAACAACCGCCTCGTAAGCCCAGTGCCTGGCAGGAACATCACTAAAGGATGTGTTGGCAGCATAGGTGGTACAAGCTACTGCGAAAGTTAGTGAAGCCGTTAGTGCAAGAATTTTTACAGATCTCTTCAACGTCAAATCCCCCTATTAAATTATGCTATAACAATAAACACACCTTTAGGTCCCCAAACCCTCCTTCCGGTTAAACATCCTGTATCAAACCAACCGCAATGGCGGTTGGTTTGTTTTTATTACAAGCAGCCGGACTCACATTGCTGCAGGCAGCTCATCTTGCATACCAGCCATGAGCATACCCAGCCGATGTTCATCGGCAGCTTGTACAGGGAGCACATCCATAATGCGGCCATCAAAGAAAACAGCCACACGATCACTCAGCTTTGTAATCTCTTCCAGATCCTCTGATATCAGTACTACAGCCATGCCCTGCTCCCTGGCTTTTAGCAGCATAGTATGAACATATTCGGTCGCCCCAATATCCAGTCCCCGGGTAGGATAGGCTGCAATCAGCACCTTGGGACTGCGGGTGATCTCCCTGGCCAGGATTAAACGCTGGATATTGCCGCCGGACATTCGGCCTGTCGCCGCATCCAGGTTCGGGGTTTTAACCCCGTATTCTTGCACCAGTTCGTCACTACGGGAACGGATCGCCCCGTTTTGCAGGAAACAGGAACGGGCATAGGGCGGCAGATGGTGATCTTTTAAAATCATGTTTTCCCAAATGGAAAAAGAGGCAATTGTACCTACATGCAGCCGGTCTTCCGGAATATAGCCTAATCCTTCGTCAATAATCCGGCGTGGTTCCAGGTTTGTTATGTTGGTGTCCCCAAGGACAATACTGCCAGACTCAGCCTTGCGCAAACCACTGACAGCCTCAGCAAATTCTTTCTGACCATTGCCGGATACCCCGGCAATGCCCAGCACTTCCCCGGCACAAACATTAAGTGATATGCCCCGCAAAGCAGGTGTTCCCTTATCACCGGTTACAGCCAGCTCGTGGACAGCAAGCATGATATTACCGGAACAGTCGCTATAGGCCCGCTCAAAGACCTGCATATCCCGGCCAACCATGAGACAGGCCAGTTGTTCCGGTGAGGTATCTGCCGTCTGCACGGTGGCAGCTACGCGACCGTCCCTTAGTACAGTCACCCGGTCACTAATCGCCATAACTTCACTTAGTTTATGACTGATAATAATGACCGAACGCCCTTGCGCCGCCATTCGCCGGAGTAATCCCAGCAGTTCTTCCGCCTCCTGAGGTGTCAGTACAGCGGTAGGCTCATCCAGAATCAAAAGCTGTGCCCCCCGGTACAACGCCTTGACGATTTCAACCCGCTGCTGCTCACCAACACTTAGCTGCCAGACATAGGCGTCCGGATTGACAGCCAAACCGTAGTTTGAAGCAATCTCACGAATCCTGGCAGCCACCGACTTAAGATCAAGAAAAGGCCCGGTACCGGAATCCAGCCCCAGTGCAATATTCTCGCTCACAGTCAGCGTGGGAACCAGCATGAAATGCTGATGGACCATACCGATCCCGGCATCAATGGCCGTGCGCGGGGAATCAATAGACAGCACCTGGCCATTGATCCGGATGTCACCGCCATCAGGCTGGTACAAACCGTACAGGGTATTCATCAATGTGGTTTTACCAGCCCCATTTTCCCCCAGCAGCGCCAGTACTTCCCCTGACCGGATCTCAATACTAACCCTGTCGTTACTGAGTACGCCCGGGAATCGTTTGATTATATCCCGCATCTCCAAATGCTCAATTGTTTGGGTCACAGTGTCCACGCTCCCCGGTCATTACTTTTTATTATTTAGATGTATCAATTTTCAGTGCCCCGCTGGCAATGTCTTTCTTGGCTTTTTCTACCGCATCTTTTACATCCTGCGGGATTTTGTCAGCTAATTTAGGGTTATATTTGAGTTCAAGAGTACCATCGGCAAAAGACAGAACCATAGTTTGGCCGCCAATTGTACCGCCTTTGCGCAGCTCAATCATTTTAGCTACGATTTTTTCCCAGTTATAGGTTTGGGCAGCAAGCACTGTTTCAGGTGCGATGCTGCTTTGATCCATATCAGTGGACAACCAGTAGACCCCTGGTTTTGCGGCAACCGCCTTGATGGCTCCTGGCACCTGCTGGGAAGAACCCGTCAGAATATCCGCGCCGGCGTCCATATGGGTTTTCGCAATTTCGGCTGCTTTTACCAGATCACCAAAAGAACCGGTGTACGCAATCCGGAGTTTTACGTCAGCATTGGCGGCAGCAACCCCTTGCTGAAAGCCTTTGTTATATTTGATGGCATCGCCGGCTTCAACCGGCCCTACAATACCTACAGTTTTGGATTTAGACATTTTTCCGGCCATCAAACCAAGCAGATAAGCGCCTTCCTGGGCTTGAGGCTCATAAGCAAAAATATTTGGTCCGCTTTGTGCCCCGGTGCCATAGGCAAATGTAATTTTAGGAAATTCAGGGGTGATTTCTTTTAAGATTCCATAGTATTGTGCACCGTGAGCGATAATAATGTCATAGTCCTGGGTTGCATATTGCCGGATAGCAGCACTGGCATCTACCGGTTTACCCATTCTTTCGCTTACAGCCAGTTCAATTTGATCATTCTTTTTTAAGGCCTCATACATGGACTGAGACCAGGCCAGATCATCAATCGTACTCGGAATAACCAATGCTACTTTAATTTTTTTGGCCTTTGGCGCTTCTGCCGCCGGAGCCGGAGACTTGGTGCTACCACAACCGGTAAGCAGTAATGAGACAGCTACTATAGCCATCAGCAGCAGTTTTGTCAGATTCATGATACGATTCATTGTTTTTCCTCCTAAATGTTAAATAGTATTTATCTGCTACCCCCGGGCGCCGCGATCATAGGGCCGGCCAAGCGCCGCTGGTGCCCAGATGCGCCCGTAGGTCATAGCCAGTGCAACAATGGTCACTACATAGGGTAAAATAACTGCCAGTTCATAGGGGAAATTAATCCCAAGAACCTGCACCCACAACTGAACAGAGTCAGCCATACTGAAAAGAAGCGAGCCAGCCAATATCCCCCACGGGCTCCAGCGGCCGAAATAAACCAGAGCTACAGCGATAAAACCACGACCGGCCGTAATATTGTCGGCAAACATGTGGGTGTTGCCCACAGTGAGCGCTGCCCCGGCCAAACCAGCCATCATGCCCCCTAAAATCAGGCATTGATAACGAATGCCGTTAACACTCACGCCCAGTGTATCAGCGGCCTGGGGGGTTGTCCCCACCGCCCGTACTTTAAGACCCCAATTGGTCTTAAACAGCACCACCCAGCAGACCGGTACCAGCAGAAAAGCCAGATACACGATGGCAGTGTGTGAGAAAAAAGCCTGGCCAACGACCGGGATGTCACTCAACACCGGAATACTAATTGGTTCCAATCCTTTAATAGTGGTAATGCCGCCAACATATAACCGGTAAAATAAACCGGCTATACCCCAGCCTAGTAAATAAAGGCCAATGCCGCTAATCCCCTGCTCGGCCTTTAAGGTAATGCTGACAACCCCCATGATGAGGCCCATAGCAGCGCCGGCTACCATTGCAATCACCAGGCCGATATAGGCATTGCCGGTTGTTAAGGTTACAAAGAAGCCAAAGAAGGCACCTATCAGCATCACCCCTTCAAGCCCCAGATTATATATCCCTGACCGCTGGGTGAACATCTCACCCAAAGCGGCCAGCAGGTACGGCGTCGCCAGGCGAATACCGGTAGCCACAATGCCAAGAATGATTCCTTGTCCCATGGTATTATCCACTGAATTACCCCTCCTTTACCGCCTTACGGAAGCATTTATTGAAAATGTTGTTTAGGATTTCAGGTTTGCGTAACACGATGTCTGCTGAAACAATGAACAAGATAACCAGCCCCTGGATGATTAAAACGATTGCCGAGGGGATGGCCACAGCCCGTTGCATCATATCGGCCCCCAGAATCAAAGCGCCGAACAGCACCGAGGCGGGAATAACCCCAAGCGGATGCAGCCGGCCAAAGAGTGCCGCAACAATACCGCTAAAACCATAACCGGCTGAAATATCCTCAAGGGCCCGGTGATGCACACCTACGACCTCCACCGCTCCGGCCAGTCCGGCAAAACCGCCTCCCAGCAGCATAGCCAGCACCAGATACCGCTCCACCTTAATCCCGGCATACCGCGCTGCGTCAGGACCTGACCCCACTGCCCGCATCCGGTACCCCACCGTTGTACGCCACAAAAAAATATATACTAAGACAGCAAGCACCACTGCCAGCAAGAAGCCGCTGTGCAGGCGGGTTCCGGGAATGATCCGCTCCAGCCAGAGGGCATGAGGTAACAGCGCTGTTTGCGGAACCCCTGTCCCTAAAGCTACTTCCTGCGGATCAATTAAAAAGATCCGGATTAAGAATAAGTACAATTGTGCCGCAATCTGGTTCAACATTACCGTACTTAGTATCTCGTTGACGGCCAGCCGGGCTTTGAGCCAACCGGCCAACCCGCCCCACATGCCACCAGCCGCCGCTCCACCAAGCAGCACAAGCGGCAATAGCAGTACAGCAGGCATAGCAGGGAAGGCAAGCGCAATGGCGGCAGCCGTGACAGCCCCCATCAGCATTTGTCCCTCACCGCCGATATTTAAGATACCGGTACGGAATGAAACAATAATCCCCAGTCCAACCAGCAAGAGCGGTGTACATCGCACCATTGTTTCGGAAAATCCAAAACTGCTGGAAAAAGGACCGCTAATCATTACGCCATAAGCGGTTATCGGGTTGGAGTTAGCCAGCAGGATAAATATTGCGCCTACAGCTAAAGCCCCGACAATAGCACTAAATAACACCAGACCTTGAAGCATCCATGATTTTTGAACGAAATTCTTCATGTAATTTCTCCTTTTTGAGGGCGGTTTGAGCAAATAAAAAACACTCTGCGCCTCAATAGAGACTGCAGAGCGTCTGTGCTCAACTTTGTATTTTGCTTGTCATGATTGTATCTCATTATGAGACTGTTGTCTAGAGGGTAGCCCTCAATTTAAGAAATTTTATATTCCTTGAGTTTGCGGTATAGTGTTGCCCGGCTGATACCCAGCATTTCAGCGGCCTTTTCTTTGCTGCGGGCCTGGCCATTGACTTTAGCCAGTGCTTTCATAATAGCCTCTTTTTCCAGGTTATTCAAACTGAGCTCAGACTGGGTAAAGCCATTGGCTGCTTGCCGGCCGGCAAGCTCGCCGGCGATAAGTTCCGCCATCTTCTCAATAAAGTGCAACATCCAGTCCCGGTTCTTCATCAGTCGCTCAGTATGCACCGGATCAAAGCTAACAAGCCCAATTACCCCCACTGGTTCGCCGGCTAACATAATCGGCGCCGCCATTTCTGCATCCTCCACACACTGCCCCCGCTTGGGGCAGGGGTCACATAACGGATGTGTTCCGGCGTTTTCAATGACAACCGTATGGCGGCTCTTCAGCACATGCTGATAGACAAAACCTTCCACCATAACCTGACCCAGCTGTCCCTGACAAGCCCCAGTACTGGCAATACGTATCATATCGGTGTCGACAACCTCGACATCAATTTTTAATACTTCCTTTAGCGCTTCAGCTGTTCTTTGAACAATCTGTTCGATGCTGCGCAAAGCCGACATTCTCTCACCCTTAAGTTGCCGTTGATCCGCAGTCATCCCCGGATCTGGCAATACTTCCCTTTGTCGAATCTAATGAAAAAGACTCTGCACAATACATTGCACAGAGCTTCATTGCTCGCTGAGTGGTTAATCTGTCAAAATTATATCTCATATTGATACAATTGTCCAGCCTTAGCAAGTCAGGTTATTTCCAGTATCCCTGATGAACAGCCAGCACTTCCTGTTCAACCTCAGGTACTGGCCCTATTACCTCAATAGTCTTTTGGCCTCTGGCAAAGATCTCCCGGCAGGGAAGGGTGAATGTTGGGTTTTGCTCATTACTGCCGGTAAGCGCCAGCAAACTGTTTTCACTGATCCCGTAAACTACCCGGCCTACATTCCCCCAATAAATCGCCCCTGAGCACATTGCACACGGCTCGGCTGTAGAAAATAGGGTGCACTGCCACAGCTGGGCTTTGGTGTATAACTTAGAAGCCCTGGCCATCAAGGCCGTTTCCGCATGACCGGTACAGTCGGAGGTAGTGATCTCAATGTTCTCCTGTTCCAGGATAACATTGCCGTCTGCATCAACCAGAATGGCCCCAAAAGGGGTGTTGCCATGCTCCCTTGCTTTTTGCGACACTTTAACCGCCTCGCGTAGGTAATGGATATTATCTTGCCACGCCATACATTATCACCTGCTTCTATAAAATCTGTTGTGATTGATTGTAACAGAAGTCTTGCTGTTTAAGCAAGAGAATTACATTCCATTGCTGGCGGTAAACCGGTTTAAAATTACAATAAAAGGAACATCTCCCTCTGCCGCCCGAAAGATGTTCCTAAATACCACTTCTCATCATTTTTTAGCTTGAGATCAGAAACCTACTACACATTACTTACAGCAATTCGCTTGACTTGTGCAAATGCCTGATCCACATACCCCTGAAGCTGCCTGAGTTCTTCCTCGGACAGATGGGAGAAACGTTTCATCATCCGGGTAAAATCCCCGATAGGCACAGGATTCCGGACCTCATGAGTCAGTTTAATCCTGCCGTTTTCTGCTTCCCACAAGGGGAAGTAATTGGTTTCAACCGCTGCCTTTGTTACCTCAACAACCCGGCTGGGATCGAATTTCCAGCCTGTAGGACATGGCGCTAATACGTGAATATAGGCCATTCCTTCTTTTACAGCCTCTTTGGCTTTGATCAGTTTACGCATAAAATCTTCCGGATAGGCCAAGGTGGCTGTTGCCGTATACTTGATCCCGTGGTAAGCCATAAGCAGCGGTACATTTTTGGGAGTACCCTGGCGGCCCCGTCCCCGGGTTCCTACCTGGGTCGTATTCGTCCAACTGCCAAAAGGGGTTGTGCTGCTCCTTTGGACGCCGGTATTCATATATGCCTCGTTATCATAGCAAATGTAGAGTATCCTCTCACCACGCTCAGCAGCAGCAGATAGCTGACCAAAGCCAAGGTCGGCGGTTGCGCCGTCGCCGATGATGGCCAGGCAGATCGTATCTTTGCCAATATGCCGAAAGTATCGCGATACCCCGGTAGCGCTTGAAGCAACCTGGGTCATCAGGGTTCCGTAGTAAGGAACCCTGGCCTTAGAGCTTAATACATTACAGCTTGGTGCCCCAAACAGCACAATATCTTTGCCTAATATCCGTAAAGCATGCCGGTCCACCAGTTCCATGCCGCAGCCGGCACAATAAGGCAGCCCGGGGGATAACAGGTCTTCGCCCATTTGTCCGGCCATAATACCAGCCTTGTCATAGGTCAATATATTGTTAGGGCAAACCTTGCTGCACTGCGGGTCATCAGTACAGAGATCACATTTCTGCGATTTATGTTCAGTCAGTTTTGGGGAAATTCCACCATAAGGGCATACCAGGTTACAAATACTACAGCCAACACACCGGCCAGAGTCTAAGACCACCTTCCCATCAGCAGACTGGCTTATCGCCCCGGTGGGACAAACCCCGAGGCAATCAGGCTGGCTGCACTGGTTGCAGGTTAATACTGAATGAAACTCCAGCTCCGGCAGATCAATTTTCTCGATGACAGGTTCCAAAACTGCACCGGTCCTGCGACTGCAGGCTTCGATACAGAGGGTGCATGAGGGCGGGCAGTTCGTATCGCTAATCACGAGGGTATTATTTAACATTGTTCTTCCTCCTTTACAGTTAAACCGCTTGGGTTTTGCCCTGCTTGAGCATTAACCAGCAGGCGGTTTCCCTCGGCTTGGCAAGTAAAAGTTCCTGATACTCCGTAACTGGAATCTTTTTTCTAATGAGATTAAGAAACACGCCGGGATGAATCAATTTCATGTTAAGGGCTTCAACCCCCACTAAACAGTCATCTGTAAATATCAGTTTCAGTGAACTGCCACCTGCTTGTTTTTCAAGCGTCTTATACCTAGAGCCCGACTGAATACCGGTAAGACCAACACTAAACAAGCTTTCATCAAAGCAGCGAAGATAGTTGCCGGGAATCCAGCCGGAATATTCCACCACTTTCCCAGCCATGTTGGCTCCAGCTATTTTCCCTTGTAGAACAGCCTCTGGCAGGATGGGACAGGGAGCGTTCCGGCCATCATAAAAAGAGGGTGCGGCAGCGACATCACCCGCCGCATAAATATCAGGCAGATTGGTTTCCATATGCCTGCCAACTTTCAAACCGCCCTCAATGACCGGGATCAAATCATTGTCAATCAAATTAGGGGTCACACCGGTAGCAACAAGCAGCCGGTCAACAACTAATTTCTCATTATTACTTAACATGAGTTCAAGCTTATCTTCAACTTTTCTCACTGAGGCAAGCGTATTATTGGTGCGTATTCTCCCACCGTGCCTGCTAAATGCCTGTTCAAGCACTGCAACATTTTTAGGACTAAAATATTTCCGCAATAACGAGCTTCTGGCGATAATTGTCACCCTATGCCCGGCCATACAAAGCTTTTCCGCAGCCTCGACAGCCACCAGACCGGCACCGTAGATAGCAACGGTTTGTTTGTCAGTCAGAGTCCGGTGCAGCTTTTCAAAATCGCTGAATGTTCTAAACGTATAGATCTGATCTGGCTCCAGGTTTTCAATTGCCGGGATTTGGGGAGCGGCCCCAGTGGCAATAAGCAGTTTGTCATAAGCCTGACATTGCCCGCTTGTAAATTTGACCTCTTTAGTTTCATGTAAGACAGCTGCAACTTCTTTACAGCAAATAAGGTTTATCTTAAGAGCCGCCAGGAGATCCCGTCCCTTAGCAAACAGCTCCTTCTCGGTCAGTTCCTCATTAAGCAAATACGGTAATACAGCAGGTGAATAGGGCAGAGTTTCTTCCCGGGTAACCAGGGTAATGCCTGCAGCTTTATCACAGGTACGGATGGCCTGGGCGGCAGCCAAAGCGGCCGGACCAGCGCCGATAATCAAATGTTTACAGCTATCCATAGCGACCTCCTTATTAATCCCAAATCAGCCAGTTGGTTTCTGCTGTTTCTTTGCCTTTCAGGGCAGCAACAGTAACATACAGGGCCTTTTCAATATGGTCTGAGGTAATGTCAGTATTGCAAAGTCCATCAATAAAATCGAACATACGGGGGGGATTTACCAGGTCTGCCAACACAGCTTTGGCTTCCATATGTAAATGGCCGCAGTTCCAGCCTAAACATATACTGCGGTCAAGAACCGCCACACCTTTTTTACCTGCTAAAATCTCAGCCAGCCTTTCCCGTGGATAGGGCCGGAACACTCGCATCCGGGCTAAACCGGCTTTGATGCCTTTTTCCCGGGCCTGATCGATAACAACTCTGGCCGTCCCGGCGCAGCTGCCGGCAGTAAGAATCAGGATTTCGGCATCTTCACTCCTATAGGTATCGACCAACCCGCCATAGTGCCGACCAAAGCTGGCTGCAAACTCTTTTTCTATTGCTTCTATTTTTGATTTGGCCCGCTCAAACGCTTGCATTGTCTTGTAGCGGTATTCGGCAAACTCTTTACCTACAATACTGGGACTAAAGTGCAGATTTTTCCCTGAAACCAGATTCGGCCGCGTACTGTTTTTTACGGGTTCCAAGAATTTATCAACGTCTTCCTGGTTAGGTATATCTACCCGTTCTGATAAGTGGGAAAGATAAAAGCCATCATAGGCCACCACTACCGGCAACAGAACTTCCGGATCTTCGGCCAGGCGATAAGCCATAATTACCGAATCTAAAATTTCCTGGCAGGTTTCGGGTTCAATTTGAATCCAGCCGCTGTCCCGGATACTCATGATATCCTGGCGTCCGCCACCCACACCGCGCATTGACGGAGTTTCCCGCGTAACATCGACCATAACGGCGGGGATACGCATACCGGCGCAATACATGAGCGCCTCGTTCATATAGGCCAGCCCCCAGGAGGAAGTGGCGGTAAACACCCGGCCACCGGCTACACCGGCCCCGGTAATGACGCTCATGGCCGTGTGTTCCCCTTCCACCTCGACCATCTCACATTTGAGCTGCCCTTCAGCATGAAAATGGGCTAATTCTTCAGCAAGTGGTGTCTGGGGCGTTATTGGGTACATTGCAACAACATCCGGGCGTGATAGAAGTACGCCATTGGCCGCCGCCTTATTACCGGTAAGTACTTTTATCATTAAAGAACCTCCTCTGCTTTCATCATTATGGCGTGCGCCGGGCACTGATTGGCGCATATGCCACAGCCTTTACAGTAATTCAAATCCGGGTGGTAGTAGCCATCCTGACCAAGCTTCATGCTGCCGGCAGGACAATAAATACTACACCAGCCACATAGCCTGCAGGCCGTTTGATTTGGCTGTGGTTGTTTATACCGCCATCCACCGGTCTGTGTTGTTATCAGCTTTTTATCAACATCATCCCAGGCAGCATCAAACGTACTTGTAAACTGAGGCGGCTTTATTGTCACATAATCGGTATCAAACCCCTGATGATCTGGTGCAGGTTCCACCGGTTTGTCAAAATGGGTTACTTTGACCTCTTTATAGCCGCGCTCCAGACTTCGCAAATTTTTTGCTAGAACAGTCCCGGTAAAATACAAGCCTAACGCTTGCCTGAGATCATCCAGCTTTACCAAACCGGTCGCACTGGCAAACGCACCCATCATACACGTGTTAGTAATCGGGGTTCCGGTTTCTTCCAGAGCAATACCTACCCCATCTACAGTTGCCAGCATTTGCTGGTTTACATTTAAATTGATAACATTTTGCTCGTGCTTAGTGTTGGCAATGATCATACCGCCACTTTTAAACCCGTCATAATTTGATAAAACCTCTGTTAAAGATTCGTCAAACATTAGTAAAATATCCGGACGGTACACACGGGTTCGTTCCCGGATCGGCTTTTCCCCAAACCGGGCGAAAGCCATAACCGCTGAGCCCCGCCTTTCTACACCAAAGGACGGAAACACGGATGCATATTTACCACCAAAGACAAAAGCGTTGGCCAGCATTTCTGCGGCTATTACAGTTCCCTGCCCGCCCCGGCCATGTAACCTTATCTCTCCCATACAACCAACCCCCATTCTTATCTCGCCAACAGTCATCACCCCCTACCCCGTAGGTAGAGAATAGACAGCTAAGAATTGTTATCTTTTACAGCCATATTTTACGATTACTGGAGCTACCTAACTTTTACTAATTATTTTAAAACAAGACGGGCATCTACCACCGTACAGCTATCCGGATAACAGAAAACAGGATTAAAATCTAATTCCTTAATTTCAGGAAAGGCTGCCAGTAGTCTCCCTGTATTAACAATCACTTCACACAGGGCCTCAATATTACAAGGTTTTTCGCCCCGCGCCCCCTGCAATAATTTATAAACCTTAGTCTCTTTTACCAGCCTAAAAGCTTCTTCCTTATCCAGCGGAACCAGCCGGAATGACACATCCTTAAATACCTCTACGTAAATCCCGCCTAAACCAAACATAACAACCGGACCAAACTGGTCATTTTTTAAACCACCAACCACTACTTCAACGCCTTTTGGCATTTGCTTTTGGACAATCACCCCAGCTATTTCGGCTTTGGGTGCATGCTTTTTAGCATTATCCATAAGCTGCTCAAACGCTTTTTTAAGCTGCTCTGGGTTATAAATGCCGGTAATAACACCGCCTACATCCGATTTATGGATGATTTCCCTGGAAAATATTTTAATTACTACTGGATAACCCATATTTTGAGCCTCTGTAAGACATTGCTCCCTATCGGCTACCAGGGTGGCCGGCGGACAGGAAATACTAAAACTCCGGCAAATTTCCTGGGCTTCAAGCTCGGGAACTACGGCATCCCCGTTAGAAACACTTTTTTTGATGACTTCCTGGCAGTCCATAGTGCACCTCCTATACTATCCCTATGCATTAGCTGTTTCTCTGCCGGTATGCGCTGTATCTAACCATATTTACCATAACCCTGGCTGCATCATCGGGGAATTCGAAGGTTGGCAGACCTTCCTCCTCCAGAATCTTTCTGCATTTGGCTACGGCATTACCCGCCAGCATGACAGAAAGTAACGGTTTCTTTTTTCCCTCCGGCACTGAATTATACCCTGCCAGCAGCGCGGCTGCTAATTCCTCATCTTTAATAAAGCCGGGAGGGGTCGTCATAAAGATGATTCCGTCAATCCCGTCATCCCTCATCAGCAGCGTTAACACGTCAGCATGCATTTTGGGGGTTACCGAGGCTGTCATATCAATATACCCGTCTGGATTGCCAATATTGGCACTGGCAGCCAAATGCCCGGCAATCTCTTGCTTCAGTTCATCCGAGAGGTGTGCCAGTGTGATTTCCCCGGTAGCCACAAGCTCATCAACACAAATGGTGCTTGGCCCGCCGACGACGGTAAGAATGCATATTCTGTTGCCTTTAGGCAATGGCATCTTATCAAATACCCGGGAGGTATGATAAAACTCAGCTACGCTCTGGGCTCTAATAATGCCGGCCTGGCGGAATGCACCATCATAAATATCATTGTTGCCGGCAATGGAAGCAGTATGGCTTTGCGCTACATTGGTACCCATGGCAGTTTTTCCTGCTTTTATGGCGACAATGGGCTTCTTAGCTGTAACCTTTGCTGCTATATCAAACAAACCACGGGCATCATTAATGCCTTCCAGATACATAGAAATTACTTTAGTGTTGGCATCATCGGCCATATAAGTTAATAGTTCTCTAAAATCGACGTCAGCCATATTTCCTAAAGACACAAACTTATTTATCCCCACCAGCCTCTGATCACTGGCCCACCGCAGGAAAGAGGTAGCAAATGCTCCACTTTGACTAATGATGGTAACACCGCCCCGGGGGGTATTAGGCGGGACACTAAATGTGGTGTTAACCCCATTAACCGTATCTGCCACACCTTGGCAGTTAGGGCCTATGACCCGGGCGCCACTCTTTTTAATTGTTGCAATCAACTCATTCTGCAGTTGCTCTCCTGCGGCAGTTCCCATTTCCTTGAACCCGGCAGTAACAATGGTAACCGCCCCGGCATCACCTTTTTCCTCACGCCGTTTTTGAATCTCCCGGGCCACGCTTAAGCTATTTTGCGGACCAACGGCAAGGACAACTAAATCAACCGGTGCAGGTATGGATAATAGGCTTGGATAGCAAGTAAGCCCGGCTATTTCATTCTTAGTGGGGTTTACCGGGTAAACGTTGCCATTTATGCTCATCTGCCTGGCAAATTGCAGAATCTGATTATTAGGGCTGCCAGGTGTGGCTGAAGCGCCGATGATAGCTATTCCTCTCGGTTGAAAAAAATCATCAATTTTTGCGGTAACCGCTTCTACCATTTCTATCGCTCCCTCCTGCTTGCAGCTATTTCTATTGTACATTCAGTTTCTTGCTCCACTCCTGCAGCGTGTTCCAGGTAGCTACCGGTATGGCGACACCTTGCTCTGCCCTGTATTTTGCCGTGTTAGCTTCAATCTCGCCCGGCAGGAAAACCTGGCTGAACCCTTTTGCCAGCTTTGATCCTTTCAGCTCGGTCCGGCTTTGCTGCATTCCGGTAAAAAAGTCATCCAGTGGCAAGAAATCATCCACATTGACAATCACCGCAAAATG
The DNA here is from genome assembly GCF_035561255.1 of Sporomusa sp. Taxonomy (GTDB): domain Bacteria; phylum Bacillota; class Negativicutes; order Sporomusales; family Sporomusaceae; genus Sporomusa. The sequence continues at coordinate 19,817 of NZ_DATMXX010000374.1, forward strand.
GCCGATATTTTGCGCATGTTCCAGATCGCCATACAGAGAGGTTATATTCTGTCCATGGTTGGAACCGGTCATAATCCCTGCCATAATATCGATAATCAATGATAAGCCATACCCTTTGGGACCACCTACCGGCAACAGCAGCCCTTCCAGCGCCTCCTTAGGATCCGTAGTTGGCTCACCTTCTTTGTTCAAGGCTATACCGTCCGGTAGTTTTGTTCCTTTTTGAGCGGCGACAAAAACCTTGCCCCGGGCGCTGGCACTTGTTGCCATATCCAGGATAACCGGATCCCCCTGGCTGGGAACAGCAAAGGAAATAGGGTTGGTTCCAATACAGGGCGTCACCCCGCCCCACGGAGCCATCAACGGCGTGCCGTTAGTCATAACAATAGCTGCCATGCTGGCTTTAGTTGCCATCTCGGTATAGTAACCCAGCGCACCGCAGTGATTGGAATTGCGCACTGCCACAGCACAAACGCCTGCCGTCCTGGCCTTCTCGATCCCCATTGCCACTGCCTTGCTGAGCGCAACCTGGCCTAACCCGCTCTGCGCGTCCAGGAGTATCAGACCGGCTTTCTCCTGAACTACCTTTAGGTCAGTAACAGGATTAACACAGCCGGACTGAATGCGCTTAAGGTAAATGTCCAGCCAGCGAACACCATGAGATTCCATACCTTTAAGATCGGTATTCACCATGACATCGGCGGTGCGCTCTGCCTGTGACTGAGGCACGCCCACCTTTTCAAGCAGCTTGGCAACCACTGTTTTCAGGTCCTGCGGGCTGATTGTTGCAGTTTCGTTGTCAATTGTAACATTCATTACACCACTCACTCCCTATTAATTATTTCACCAATCTTTCCCATACCTGGGGATTGATAATATTGCCAGGTTTCCTGCCGCAGAACCAGTCGGCAATGGCCTGCGCAGAACCTATTGCCAGTCTCTCCACAGCTTCATCGGTTGAACCGGCAACATGAGGCGTCAGGAAAACATTTGGTGCGTGAAACAGCGGATTGCTGAGACGGGGCGGCTCCTCCCGGAAAACATCCAGAGCGGCACCGGCTAGGTTACCTTGAATGAGCGCAGCGGCCAAAGCCTGCTCATCAATCAGTTCACCCCGGCCGGCATTAATCAGATACGCAGCCGGCTTCATCATCCCGAGTGTAGCTGCATTGATCATATTCTCCGTTTCTTTAGTCAGCGGCGTATTTAAGGTGATGAAATCGGCCTGCCGGTAAATTTCGTTAACATCGGCAACCAGAGTAATACCTGACGGCACTTCGCTTCGGTAAGGATCATAGGCCAGCACCTCCATATGCAGGATTCCAGCTGCCATCAGGGCTATTTGCAGCCCGATTTTCCCCAGACCAATAATCCCCATACACCTGCCGGGAAGTTCATTGCCGCCTAAATTAAACCTTTTTACCAAGCCGGGGAGAGAAGCACCGGTTTGGATAAGTTTTCCAGTCCGCAAGGCAGTATCGCCCTGAACCATTTTGCGAGATAGCATCATAGCCGCTGTGATCACATATTCTGCCACCGAATAGGCGTTGGCGTCAGGTACGTTAGCAACCAGAATATTAAGACTGTCGGCCGCCGCCAAGTCAATATTATTAACACCTATACCATGCCGCCCGATAATTCTAAGCTGTCTTCCGGCCTCCAATACCCTGCTTTCCAATTGGCTGGTACGGATAATAATCCCGAATACATCGTCCTTCACTAAATCAATAAGTGTTTCAGTGTCTGTTGAGGGTGACACTACCACTTCAAGTCCAGCCTGTTGTAAAATTCTCATCCCTGATTCATGAACAGGTTCAACCAGCAGCACTTTTGTCATAACTACTCACCGCCTTAAGCTTCAATTTAACGTTCTTATTTCCGGACTTCCGGTTTGGACCTTCCTCCGGATCAGGTAATCCAGCACCATAACCACTACCGGCGTGATCAGGGCGATATAAATATTGTCAATTCCCCAGGGATTGCCCATAACCATCCAGCCAACAGTTCCCACCACACTGAGAAGCAAAGCAACCATACCGCCTGTTTTGGTTGCCATGTGTGGCGCATAAAACATGAATAACACCAAGATCGTTATCGCGGTCCGCAATGCCCGTGCAAAAAAGAAGGTCTTAATCATGCCTGGTACAAATAAAGCAAAGGGTATCGGTAAAAAACCTATGACAATAGCCATGATTCGCGTAGCCCAAATATTATGTTTTTCACCCGGCTTTATCAGTGGGATATAAAAATCTTTCATGATGAGAGCAGTGGCCCCCAGCTGGCAGGCCAGAATAGTTACGAAGGTAGCTGCAATCATAGCGGCAGCACAGATACCGACAAGCCAGGGATTCATGAGATCAAAAAATGCCGGTAAGGCCATTACACTTTTTATGTCGGGAAAAATTCCCCTGGCAAGAACGCCGATATAGGCGGATATAAAACCAATCGGGAAAATAACGATACCGGCAATAATCGTTGCCTTTCTCGCATCCTCCGGCTTAGGCAGCGAGCTGATGGACTGGAGCACATACTGAGTGGAAAAAATAGCCCCGACATTGGCGATCACCCAGGCAATCAGTTGAGGAAAGCCCACCCCGTCAACTAGTGAGAAATGAGCTGCCGGAATATTGTCCAGCAGCACCGGTTTGTCCTGGACAATCACCCAGGCCGTCCCGGCAATGATACACAAGCCCAGATACTTAAAACTTGCGTGGATAATATTGGCTATGCCAACACCCTTAATGCCGCCGAATGCCACATTCATCGTTGCACATATCGCAATGATAAATATAGCGGACTCAATGGAAACATGCAGCAATGCCCCCAGAGCTGCCGCACCACCGGTAAAAGCAGCAACATTCACTGTGGTCAGGGCCACCGCCATCGTTACCGAAACAAGCATTCTTACCTTGGAGCCGTAGTGCTTGGATAGGGCACCGGAGATGGTGTATTCGCCCAGGGCATTCATTTTAGGTGCCAGAAAATAAGAGTATAACCAATACCCGATCGCCAGAGTGGATGAATTCCAGGCAACAGCCATACCCTTTTCAAATCCTCCCTGGGCTGTGCCAACGGTGGCACCTGGTCCAATAAACTCCGACATAAGCAGGATACCTACTACCCAGACCCCCATTTGATGTTTGGCAGTCATAAAACTGTCAGTATCCTTTGTCGTCTTTATCGACCACATGCCGACTACTGTGGTAATGATGATGTAGGCTACTGTACAACCGAAAACAATCCACGCCTTGTCCATTTCTCTCACCATCCATCCTCTTTTTTTCATTATCATGCTTCCAGCTCAACTATCAGTGGTTTTCCAGCCCCCCTTTACTTGTTCTAACTTCGCTCTCATTTTTCACCTCCTTTGCAGCACCGTGCGACATGATCGTCCATTGTTCACATATTTCACAATAGCAAATAACCGGACATTGAATTCATAACATGGTTTTCACAACTTAACCTATCTGTTATTTGCAATCCATCACGCCGGATTAACTATAAAACTAATGTATTAGTTATTATTTTTTACAGATGTAAGAAAATCAGATATTCTCTCAACTCACTCTTTTCAGTAAATTCAGTATTGTCTTACTC
>NZ_DATMXX010000375.1:0-2111 GCF_035561255.1 Sporomusa sp.
AAATAGCAGTTTCTCTGCCAAGATGTACTTGGGTACGAAAGCATATGGAAAAAGACGAACCAGCAATAGGTGGGAAAATTGAAGGGAGGAAGGCTACTATGGAACGAAAACTCAAAACAGCCCTGCTGAATACTATTAATGACTATAATGCTATTGACAAGCAAATTCATGATCATTGCACATCTCCGGAAAGGGTATTGCAACTACTCGCCGCGAAGGAAGCATTATATCAGATATTGCAGCATTTTTCCAATGCAGAATACGTTGAATATGTCGATGGACAATGGCGGATTAAGGTTATTGTTATAATGGAGCTTGGTGAATAAGACAAAATTCTAGCCGGCTTGCCTTTCGGGATGGGTGGTATTTTTTTTATACGATTTTACCAAATAACTCAACTTTCGCAGAGAAAAAATCAACCTAATCCCTTGAATTGATTAGCACAGATGGCGACAGAAAATATGGATTGACACAATAGAAAAACACCCCAATGTCTGGTAAAGTGAAGTTGCTAACACAACACTACCATACAGAAGAGGTGTCTCCCATATGACAATAGTAAAGCAACAGCAGGCAGAAAATCAACTACCTAATGAAATTAAATCCGTTTTTGAAGAACTACACATTTCACGTCATCTTAGAAGTGCCGGAATTACCAAGAATCTGGGGTTTACGTGTTCCTACTTATTTCAAATCATTTTCTGCCTGATTTTTCAACATCGCAGCTGGTTTCAGTTGCTTGAAAGTACTCGCGCAGCTGAGCTTCCTGGAAAAGATACTGTATATCGTTTTCTAAATCATCCTAGCTTTGCATGGCGTCGATTTCTAACACTCTTTAGCAATGATGTCATCCAGAAAGTGACTGTGTTAACAGCCAAAGACCGTACCCGTGTTTTGATTATTGATGATTCCATGTATGAGCGTAATCGTAGCAAATCGGTTGAACTACTAGCCCGTTTTAAAGACCATGCCCGTGGTTGCTACTACAAGGGTTTTCGCATGTTGACGCTAGGCTGGTCTGACGGTCACACCTTCCTCCCGGTCGACTTTTCTTTGCTTAGTTCGCAATCATCCCAGATTCAAGGAATTGATGTTCACATTGACAAGCGTACTTGTGGCTATAAGCGGCGCCAGGAAGCTTTGCAGTCGGCTCCCGCAATCATTCCGGCCATGCTAGACCGAGCCTTGGAAGCTGGTATTTGTGCTTCTTATGTTCTCATGGATAGTTGGTTTACTTATGCCCCTCTCTTGCGAGACGTTACCGAGCGCGGCTTGGATGCCATTGGCATGGTCAAAGACACCAATCAACGCTATCAAGTAGGCAATAGTAGGCTTAGTTTGAAGCAGTTGTACCAGGTCGCTTCTCCATCTGGGCGCAAATGCGATGGCATCCTGCGGGTCATTTGCACCCAGATGATACCGGGATTATCAGTGAAGATAGTCTTTGTGGAAAACCGAACCCGCAAGGGCGAATGGTTAGCAATCCTGTCGACCGATGTTACAATAAGCGAAGAAGAAATCATTCGCGTCTACGGTATGCGCTGGGACATTGAGACCTTTTTCAAGTGCACAAAATCTTTACTCCGGCTGCAAAAAGAATTTCAAGGACGTTCCTATGATATGCTGGTGAGCCATACCACAATCGTCTTCGCACGGTATATCTTGTTAAGTTGGCAGCACCGCCAGCAGTCCGATGAACGCACTTTAGGCGGATTATTCTTGTCCATGTGTGATGAGCTTAGCAACTTAGAGTGGGCAGTTGCCTTGCAGCAATTGCTTGAGATATTGAATGATGTTTCAAAAAAGGTAAAGAAATCAGTCGTGAAGCTAATCAAAAGTCAACTACAGCACTGGTTTGCAGGACTACCCAGCTATATCAAGGCTTACCTGCCAAATTTGTGCTGCGAAAGTTGAGTAAGTAATCGATAGATACTGCACTAAACTTCGCCGTTTGACCCGATACAGGGAAAACTATCATCCTTGAAACGTAGCGGGTCTAGCGGTGCGGGATTGGTTATATATAAGCGTTAACAGAATACTTTATATAAAAATGGAGATTAACTCGATATGGGTTATTTCCATTTTTTTTATGTCTAGCTGGAGGGTTATAT
>NZ_DATMXX010000376.1:0-11574 GCF_035561255.1 Sporomusa sp.
ACACATATTAATACTAATTGTACTCTAATAAACCTCTTTGTCAAGCTACTTTTTTAAATTTTATCGCATCTCAGTAATGTTACACTTCAGTTATACTATTACCAAAACCCTTCAGTTGCGCGCTGAGAGCCTTCTTACAGAACTTCTTCGCTGAATAGACTACACACATAGTTTGCTCATCTGCTATAATAGGATATACGCTTAGACCACATCATTAAACCAGGAAAGAACCTAAGCGGAGGAGGAGACATTGATGAATATTACCGGAGAACAAAAACTGCTGGCTATACTTGCCCACCTGGCATATTTACTGGGAGGACTCGGCTTCATTATTGCTCCCCTGGTCATTTTTATGCTCCGCAAAGAAGACCCCTTTGTCTACCACCACGCCAAACAAGCCTTAGTAGCTCACCTTGCCATTTTAGTAGTTTCAGTAATTACCAGCCTGCTATGCATGGTATTGGTTGGCCTGCTGCTGGTACCGGTAATAGGACTGCTGTGGCTGCTTCTGCTGATAACGTCCATCATCGCTGCCGTAAAAGCGGCCGACGGCCAGTTTTACGAGTATCCGTTAATCCAACGACTTGTCACTAAACTATAGGCACTATAACAAAAAGATCGCTATTTGTCAGTCATTGGCCAATAGCGATTTCTATTTTTCAAAATTTCCCGGTTTTATCTGGAGGACGGCGCTTAACCAAGGGACAACTTCCTTGCTTTAGCCAGTTTCCTCAAGCCTTGATTTCCCCGTATTTTATCTGTTATAATCGTCCCTTGCTTTTCTGCTTTCTTCTTTTGGTAAACCTGTTTTAACATAAATGAACACACTCCTTTCATTTTGCCAAACCATTATAAGAGTGTATTATTCTGCATGAACAAGAAAAAACCTTCCATAATTTTGAAATTACATTTTTATATGTTTGCCGTAATCCGGCAAATCTCGGGTATAACGATGCAGCATTTATTGGAAATTATAAGAGCAGACCACATTAGTTTGGTCTGCTCTCACTCTTTTTTACGATATAACCTGGCCTCGTGGTTACAAAATGCTGCTAAAAATCTTTATGTTCTGTTCTTTCAATAATTTCATCCTGCAGGTCTTTTGTAAGATTATTGAAGTAATCGCTGTAACCGGCTACCCGGACAATCAGGTTGTTATATTGCTCAGGACTCTTTTGCGCTGCTTTTAGTGTTCCGGCATCAACGATATTGAACTGAATATGGTGCCCATCCAGTTTAAAGTATGCCCGGATCAGATCTTTTAGTTTTCTCAGCCCATCCTCGCCCTGCACGACCTGGGGTGTAAACTTTTGATTCAGCAAGGCACCGCCGGTTCTGAGCTGATCCATTTTGGCTGCTGATTTAATGACTGCCGTAGGGCCGTTTTTATCTGCGCCCTGTACAGGGGAGATCCCCTCGGAAAGAGGCCGGCCCGCTTTGCGCCCATCCGGGGTCGCGCCGATCACGGCACCGAAATATACGTGGCAGGTAGTCGGCAGCATCTCGATCCGGTAAGTTCCGCCTGTCGGTGTTTTTCTGCCGTTTACAGCCTCATGGAAAATCTCAAATACCTTGAGCATAATATCATCTGCATAATCATCGTCATTGCCATATTTCGGGGTTTTGTTCAGCAGCAGCTGACGTACCTTTTCCTGCCCGGCAAAGTCAGCCTTCACAATATCCAGCAGTTCATTCATTGAGAATTTTTTATGATCAAACACATGATATTCAAGGGCTGCCAGGCAATCGGTAATACTGCCGATACCAACACCCTGGATATAGCGGGAGTTATATCTGGCCCCACCGGCATTATAATCCTGGCCTTTGGCAATGCAGTCATCAATAACAATGGACATAAAGGGGGCCGGCATGTATTTAGCATAAAGCATTTCGATGATGTTGTTGCCTTTGATTTTTATATCAACAAAATGGCCGACCTGTTGTTTAAATGCCGCCAAAATTTCATCCAGAGAGGTGAATTGAGCCGGATCCCCTGTTTTAAGCCCCAGTTGTTTGCCTGTTAGTGGATCGATGCCATTATGGAGGGTAATCTCCAGGATTTTAACAAGATTTAAGTATCCGGTCAAAATGTAAGCCTCTTTGCCAAAGCAGCCAACCTCAACACAGCCGCTGGTGCCGCCGCCGCGGGCGTCTTCAAGACTCTTTCCCTGACGGAGCAGTTCTTCCAGTACCGCGTCAGTATTGAAAACCGAGGGGAATCCCATACCGGCCCGGATGACCTCAGCCGCTCTGAGTACAAACTGATCCGGGTTTTTCCGGCTGATTTGCACATTGGTGCTAGGCTGCAGCAGTTCCATTTCCTCAACAATATCCAGCAGCAAATAGGATACTTCATTGACGCCGTTGCTGCCGTCCGGTTTAATCCCGCCGATATTAATATTACAAAAGTCCGTATAAGTAGCACTTTCCTGGAGTGTAATCCCGACCTTGGGGGGCGCCGGCTGGTTGTTAAACTTGACCCAGAAGCATTGCAATAATTCTTTGGCTGCCTCGCGCGTCAGGGTCCCAGCCTGAATTTCCCGTTCATAAAATGGATTCAGGTGGATGTCAAGTTTGCCTGGACAGAAAGAATCCCAGGTATTTAATTCTGTAATTACGCTGAGGTGGACAAACCAGTAGGTCTGCAGCGCTTCTCTGAATGTTCTCGGCGCCTGGGCCGGTACATGACGGCAAATCTCGGCAATCTCCGCCAGTTCTTTCTTCCTGGCGGGATTCTGTTCTTTATCGGCCAGCTCGCTGGCCTTATCAGCATGCCTGCGGGCAAAAGTAATAATCGCATCACAACAAATTGCCATCGCTCTTAACTCTTCTTGCTTATCGTAAGCTGCGGCATCCTGTTGATAATCCAAAGCCGCCAGCTGGGCTTCAATATCTTTTTTAAAATCGAGAAAGCCCTGCTGATAGATTTTTCCCCCGGCAACCGTATGGCCTGGTGCCCGCTGTTCCATGAATTCCGTATAGATTCCGGCCTCATAGCAATCTTTCCAGGCTGGGGTCATTTGCGCAAACATTAAGTCGCGAACCGCTTTTCCCTGCCAGAAGGGAATAATTTCTTCGGCCTGAATGCGTTTGGTCTCCTGGTCAACCCTAAAGAATATTTTATCCCGCTTATCCATAATATCAAAATCTTCGACGGTATGGCAGCATAACTCAGGGTAAGTCGAGGCCTCCTGCGGACCAGTGCCCCGTTCGCCGACAATAAGCTCACCCTCATTGATGGAAATGGTCTTGTGTTCCATGAGATATTGAAAGGTTAATGCCCGCAGGACCGGAATAGAAACCTTGCCTGCATATTGTTTATAAGCTGCAGTTACCAGTCTGGCTCTTTCGATGGATAACCGCGGCACTAAAGTAACACTCTGGTCCCGCAATTTTTGCACCCTGCTATTGATGTTCTTGTCTATGGCCATTTCTTCTCACCCTCCTATTTTTGCCTTTATACCAAATGGCGCCAGCACTTGTGAAAACTCATCCATTTGTTTGTTTGAAAGTGACTGCAAGCCGTCAAGCCGGTAGGTTTTCCCCAGTCTCCTGTATTTATCTGCAGCAATATTGTGATAAGGCAATAGAAAAACCTCGCTTAGGTGCAAAGCTGATAAAAATGCACCCATTGCTTTTATATTCTCCCCATCGTCATTGATGCCAGGTATAACAGGTACCCGAATCCAGATTTTACTGTGACTGGCGGCAAGTTTTGTCAGATTCTCCAATATAAGCTGATTGGAGACGCCTGTATACATTTTGTGCTTGCCGTCATCCATATGCTTAAGATCATAGAGAAATAAATCTACCTTGTCTTTTATCCTGGCAATTGACGGCCAGGCAGCATAACCGGAGGTGTCTAACGCCGTATGCAGGCCGCTGGCTTTACAGGCTGTAAGCAGACTGTCCAGAAAGTCCGGCTGCATTAAGGCTTCGCCGCCGGAAAATGTAACCCCGCCGCCGGATTCGTCATAAAAAACCCGGTCTTTCTCTATCTCTTTCATGACCTCGGCCACAGTCATCGGCCTGCCAACCTGTTCCATAGCGCCAGTAGGGCAGATGTCCGTGCAGGCTTCACATACACTGCATTTCTCCCCAGCTTTTATTAAGCCCAGCTCAGTAACTGTCAGGGCTTTATTGGGGCAGCTTTGCACACAGTCACCGCAGCCGATACATTTGTTTTTGAAAAAAACTACTTCTGTTGTCAACGCCAGGCTTTCCGGATTATGGCACCACCAGCAGGCTAAGGGGCAGCCCTTCAAAAATACGGTGGTTCGTATACCCGGACCATCATGAATTGAATATTTCTGAATATTAAATATTGTTCCTGTCGGCAAAAGATCACCCTCTAATACACACTATTCCAAGCATATCACGCCACTGACTCAATTGCCTGGCAAACCATTTATATTGCAATAACTATGCCAAAAGTTCGCTGCCGCCAAAACACCGGCAATACTGCTACCGTTGGTATCTATATGGAACATTTATTGATACCGTCCCAAAATTGAGATAAATTATTTGTGACAATGTCCTGATTCCGGGACTAAGTGATGAATTGCCATTCAGTTTACCCGCTTTCACCCTTACGAACGATAAACCACCTTGCCGCCAAGATAAACGCATTGAACCTGGTTAAGAGCGGTGATGTCGGCGGCAGCATTGCCTGCAACCACAAAAATGTCTGCTTCCAGGCCTGCGGCCAGCTGCCCGGTGACCTCTGCCAGCCCCAGGACACTGGCCGGGTTAACAGTCGCGGTCCGGATTGCCGCCAGCGGCGTAATGCCATATTCGACCATATATCCTAACTCCCGGTTAATGGGCAGCGGCGGTGCACCGTACAGTACCATATCACTCCCGGCCAGCACAGTAACACCAGTCTCGTAAAGCTTCTGAAAATTATCGCGGTAAGCCCGGGCGGCCGGCTCAAAATAGGCAAAGTCGCGAGCGGCCGCCGCGGCCACCGGATTAGAAAGGTCGCCGCCTTCTTCTTTGAGCTTTTGGCAATATTCATACAGATATGTATAGGCAGTTATTGTAGGCGTCCAGGCCTGACCATTCCGGGCCATACGCTGGGCCTGCTCCACCGTCATAAACGTGCCATGCTCAATTGTATCAAAGCCGGTCTTGATGCACATCTCAATCGACGGCTGGGTGCCGGCGTGAACCGCAGTTTTTATGTGCCGGCGATGGCATTCATCCACTGCCGCGTCCAGTTCTGCCTGGGTATATTCGGGGATGCTGGAACGATGGCTGGTCAACAGCTTGATCCAGTCAGCCCCGTCCCGGCGCTGCCGTCGGATGGCTGAACGGATATTGTCAACCCCGTCCACCTCTTCACTTGCTTCAGTATAGCCATGGCCGCCGGTCATGCAAATGCCGGCGTCGGTATGAATGATACGCGGTACAATAACATAGCCCTTCTCGCCCGCCAGGCGCAGTTGTTGGCACAGATGGCTGGGCGAGCTTAAATCCCTGATGGTGGTTATCCCCAGAGTAAGTGCGGTTTCAGCCTGCTTAACCGCATAACAGGCGATAAGAAAATCATCATAGCGGTCAGCATCAGGCTGGCTGTAATAATACCCCAGATGGACGTGCATGTCGAACAAACCCGGCAGAATTGTCGCTTCCCCGTAATCAACCACTTGACCGCCGGGGTGACGGGCTGTTACCTCCCTGGCTGGTCCCACATCCCGGATTTTCCCGTTAGTTATGGCTACAGCCCCATCTTTAATCAAGGTCGTGCCATCGCCGGTAACCACATTCTGCGCCAGAATAATCATATTCGGACCCTCCTATAATAAAGTGATGAATCCCACGCCAGCAGCACCCGGGCACTATCACCTATTCCTTAAACGGATTGGGAGCACTTGCAACAATGAGTCGTACTAATTTATTGGTGTAGTTGGCCCAATTATGGACCATAGCTGAACTATAGTGGGCCGAGTCACCGGGAAACAGCTCAAATTGCTCATTGTTGAGAAAAAGCGTCAAGGTCCCTTCCAGCACATAGACAAACTCTTCCCCCTCATGGGCATAGGGAGAGATATCTTCATCACAGTTGATTGGCAAAAGTTCAATTAATCTCGGCAATATTGAATTTTCCCCAGTATTATTTGTTAAATGGTAATGGATAAAGCGGCCGTTTATAATTTGAAACACTTCTTTTTCATAACTGCGAATAATAGAGCTACGGTTTTTTGTATAACCGCCAAAAAAATAGGATAAATCAACTTCTACCGCTTCGGCAATCTTCTCCAGCGAATCGGTCGCAATTGATGTGAGTCCCCGTTCCAGTTGTGACAGAAAACCGGTTGACAAACCGGTTTTTTCGCTTAGATCCTTCAGGGTCATCTTTTTCCTGGTTCTAAGCTCTTTAATCTTACTACCAATATCTTTGTTCACAAAAATCCCTCATGTCTCAACATAATAAATATAACTTATATAATAATATATGTTGTTAAAAAAAGCCACATATTCATTTCGATGAATTTTTTTCATTATTATGAATGTATGCAGTCATTGTGGTAAAAAAGCCTATCAGCATGTCAGCTAATAGGCCTGCTAAATACATAGAGCAAATTTATCTCTGTCTAGCCTACAACTGTAAGCTTCTTGTCCAATTTGTTTAATACCTCACAGCCCGCTTCTGTTACCAAAACCAAATCTTCAACCCTCACCCCAGCCACACCCGGCAAATAAATTCCCGGTTCAATGGAGAAGGTCATGCCTGGTTGCGCCCGGTTGACGTTTGCTGCAGAAACATCACCGGGTTCATGGACCTCAAGGCCAATGGAGTGCCCTGTCCGGTGGGTAAAATATTTGCCATACCCGGCAGCTTCGATAGGGGTTCTGGCGGCAGCATCAATATCACAGAATCTGACCCCGGGTTTGATTGCATCAATAGCCCGTTTATTGGCCTCAAGCACTACATCATATATTTTTCCTGCCCTAGCCGGCACATATTTATAAAATACTGTCCGGGTCATATCCGCACAATAGTCGCTCTTTTTACAGCCAATATCAATGATGACACTTTCCCCGGCCTGCAGGATAGATCCATCCGGTTCATGATGAGGGTCAGTCGCATTGGCGCCATAGGCAATGATCGGGGCAAATGAGCAGCCACCGGCGCCCAGCTCGTCATAAATAGTAACCAAACGCTGAGCAAGCTGCTGCTCCGAGTAGCCCCCAGGAATAAGCTGCAGCAGCTGCGCCATTGCCTGATCATTAATCTGCGAGGCCTGCCGCATCAGCCCCTGCTCCTGTTGATCCTTACACATCCTGATCTGATCTACAATGACCGAACCGTTTACAAACCGGCTGCCGGCGGCCTGCTCCATCAGCCTTAATAAAAAGTGTGCCGGCCAGTTCTTATCCACGCCAACCGGGGCCCCGGCATCGATACAGCCGGACAATATCGCAACAGCATCCTGGGTATCATTAAACCAGACTTTATCAACGCCCAGCTCAGCCTCTACCGGAAAGAGCTCATTAATCAATAATTTGTGATTCCCCCCACAGGTAAGATACAATGCCAACAGCCTTTCGCCCGGATGAATCCAGGTACCTGTAAGATAAAAGACAGCTGCAGGATCAGTAATCACCAATTGGGGAATGCCGGCAGCAGCCATTTTTTCCAGCACCTTATTAACCCGTTCCTGCTTCATTACATGTTCCCCCCTATCTCAGCTATTCCAGCATACTTTTTCTTTTATTCTCCATGTATTTATGCCAGGCATGGAGCAGCAAGGATACGCCGATAATGCCATAGGCGATAAAAACCCGGAAAAACTCGCCGATTTGCGCATCGCCAAATAAATTGTTACCAGCCTGCGGCGATACAATAAACAATGTATGGAAAAGCAACGTGCCGATGACAGCATCGCTAATTGTCGCTTTGGCCACAGTGGCGCCGCCAATTAAAAGCGCGGCAATCGCAAACATCCCCACTTGTTCGTGACTGTTATAGGTATTTAAGGTGCCGATGTTCTGCAAAAATATGATCTGACCCCAGGCTGCCAGGATCGTCGATATTGTGATCGCAATCAGGCGGATTTTATCAGTGGGAATCCCGGCTACCTGCGCAATATGCAGATCCTGGCCCAAGGCTCTGAAGTCCTGCCCGATTTTTGTGGTAACAATAAACCGGGTAAACCACGCCAGGGCAATGACTGTGAGAAAGGTCACGACCGGAATGGTGATACCGCCGATTTTAAAATAAAGCAGTTTATCCAAAGAGTACTGGATAAACTTAAGATCTATTGCATTCTTTAAGCCCACACCGCTTTTCAGAACTATTTCCGGATTATAAATAGGAATAAGTGTACCGATAAACAGCAGAAACACCAATTGCCATAGTCCGTTGGCGAAAAATCCCAAGATCATGCTTGTGATCATCTCGCGGCCTTTTGTCTTATTTAAGGTAATACCGGTGAGATACCCAAATAAAACTGCAAAGGGTGTGGCTACCAGGACAGAGGCGGTAAATCCGGCCAGTCCGCCAATATCCCAGATTTTGACCGCAATCAGACCAATCTGACCGGCCATAGCCCCGATCACCAGCGCAAAGTTAAGCCCCATACCCGCAAGTACAGGAATAATCAGGGCAATGACCAGAAACAGGTTTCTGGACAGGCGGACCACCAGTTCGTTGATTACAAATTTTAATGGTAATTCTGACGCAATTGTGGTAGCAATACACAGCGCCAGGAAAATCAGCGGCACTGTATTGGCTCTGAGAAAGTTTTTCAGCCAGTCAATGGAAAACACTTGCTTCGCCTGGGTTACCAATCCCGTATTCATACTAGTGATTACCTCCCACTTTTGTCAAAGCGTAGAGGATAACCCCGTTGCTGACAATAATACGAATGACCTCAGACAAATTCCCGACATTGACTGCCGAATTAATAACCGGCAAGGATATGGTTAATAGTGTCTGAAACAAGATTGTACCGGCCACCACATGGGCAATCGTTGCTTTTTTATCTGTCGCACCCCCGATTAAGATCGCGGCAGTCGCCGCAAACGGCATCATGAGCGGCGCCTGGTAGAGCTGCAAAAAACCAAAACTCTGGGAGTAAACAAGCATACCAATCCCACCCAGGACTGTCGACATTACGGTGCCAATCATCCGCTGCCGGTCAACATCAATCCCGGTGGCGATGGCAAATTTCGGATTATCGCCTGCTGCCATCATCGCAATACCGGTTTTCGATCTCATAAACAACCATATGATTAAACAGAAAATAGCAACAAACAGTATCGCACCAGTTGGAATCTGCGAGCCAAAAAATGGAATTGCCAGCAAGTCGTCCAATACTTTAGCATATCTACCGCTAAGGGATATGGTGGTCCTCAGGCCGCTGCCACCAATTGCCCAGATCATCTCCGGGCTTTTAAACGGCATGAGCAGCCAGCCAATCGACATCAGTGATACGATCGCAAAACCCATATAGGTACCTACGGTCATCTCATCGCCTTTTACCTTGTTTAGAATCCAGCCATACCAATAGCCCATGGCTGCCGACAGGGGAATCGATATGGCCACCGCCCACATAAACGCCGACAGCCCGCGCATATCCATTTCAATGCTGATACAGCCGGCCAGCAACCCGGTAATGATGCCTAAAGACAAGCCGAAGTTTATACCCGCACCAGCTACAATACTAGGCACCATGGCCAGGACCAGGATAGCATTCATAGCGATTCTCACCAGGGAATCTCCAGCCATCGCCGGAATGTCCTGCTTTTGAAACACCGCCAGGATAATTAAAAATACCAGAAAGATTGTAATGCAAACCTTGGGATACCCGTACTTACCGGTCAGCTTGTGCCACAATTCCATATTATACAGCCTCCTCCCGGTCACTGTATTTGCCGGCCATGGCTAAGCCAAATTCAACGTCTGGTGCCGTTGGACTCAATATTGCTTCGATTTCCCCACCGTAGACAATGGCAACCCGGTCGCAAATTGACCTTAGTTCGCTGAGTTCACTGGAGGTAACGACAATGGTCATACCCCAATCCTGATTTAACTTGACAAGCAAATCCAGCAGTAATTTTTTTGCACCAATGTCAATGCCTCTTGTCGGCTCGGAAACAAATAAGATATCCGGTTCCAATGTCAAAGCTCTTGCCACACAGACTTTCTGCTGATTGCCGCCGCTAAGCCGTCTGGTGATTTGAGTTGGCCCGGTACAGCGGATATCAAGGTCTTTAATCATCTTTAATGCATGTTCCCGGATTTTTTTATAATTAGCCATCTGTATCGCCTTAATCCCCAGAAAAGGCTTTAGAAATTCCCCGTGTATCTGCATACTTGTCATCATAATATTCAGCTCAATCGAGGTGTCCAGCAGCAGACCCACACCTCTTCTGTCTTCAGAAACAAAAGCAAGCTTGCTTTGAATGGCTTTTTTAGGGTTATTAAGTTCCAGCAGGCTTTTCTCCTTATACACTTCCCCGGTGGCAGGATAGAGCCCCATCACACCGTTGGCCACCCCAATCTTCCCCTGCCCGGCCAAGCCGGCCAAACCCAGAATTTCTCCCCGATTAACATCCAGATTAATACTTCTCACCATTTCTCCCGGCATGCTCACACTCATATTTCTGATAGAAAGCGCTACTTCCTGCGATTGTACGGCTTTGGCTGTTTGCACGATCCTCTCAACATTTTTCCCAATCATCATTTCCGCTATCTTTTCCAGGTTTGCTTCCCCCTGGGTCATAAAGCCAACATTTTTTCCATCCCGCAAAACAGTAATGGAATCAGCAACCGCCAGGACTTCATCCAGGCGATGGGTAATAAATAGAATAGCTATCCCCTGGGCGGCCAGTATTCTCATTGCATCAAGCAGCTTATCTGCTTCACTTTCCGTAAGCACAGCTGTCGGTTCGTCAAACACCAGCAGGCGGATATTTTGTTTGTCTATTTCCCTGGCGATCTCAACAAACTGCATATACCCGACCGGCAGCCCCGCGACCGGCAACCAGTCATCCACATTCATTCCCAGCGTTTTAAGTGCCTTTTGCGCATCTTTTCGCATTGCCGGCAGATCCAGGGATTTGAGACTGGTGCCTGCTATTTTACTGACAAGATTGTGCCTGGTGGTTTCCCGGTTTAATTTAATATTTTCCGTAATCGTAAAGCCGGGCAGCAGCATAAATTCCTGATGCACCATGCCAATGCCCAGATCCATTGCTGTTTTGGGGGATTCTATCGCCACAGGTTTACCGTCAAACATAATCTCACCTTTAATTCCGCCAGTGCTATAGATAACAGGCATACCGAAGAGAATATTCATCATTGTCGATTTTCCTGCCCCGTTTTCGCCGACTAATGCATGAATTTCTCCCGGTTTTACTTGCAGTGTTACCCCTTTTAGCACCTTGTTGCCAAAATAGTCTTTGACAATATTTTTCATCTCAAGTAAATAATCTTCAGCCATTTGTCTTCCCCCTGTGGATACATTTTCAGACATCATAAACAACGCAGGCTGATTTATTTTTACCAGCCTTCTTTCAGGAAACATCCGGTTTTCAACTAAGCCTCAGCGGGCAATACTGCCG
>NZ_DATMXX010000377.1:0-4284 GCF_035561255.1 Sporomusa sp.
ATAAGGGGTACTATAAGGCGGAGGATCTAAAAAAATGTGTAAAGAAGCAAATCACACCCTATGTACCCAAACAAACCTATTCAAATGGAACGGGAGACAGAGATTTTTACAGTGATCAATTTTTCTATGATGCCGAAAAAACATATACAGGTGCCCAGGGGGAAAAGAGCTTTACTTTTCTAGAAATCGAATCACCAAAGCTAAGGGCATAATCGGCTATGATTATCGGAATTATGAGGCTTGCCAAAGCTGTGCCTTTAAAGAACGGTGTACCAAAAGCAAAAATGGTAGAACACTCTAAAAATTTAATTTTATTAGAAGAACGGTTACTTTCCGTTGGATTGAAAGATGTTTTTCACACGGTCTGCCGTCCCCGTGTCTACTTCTGGTTAGCGCATAGCCGCCGTAAACGGCGGCCAGAATGCGCAGGGTGGTTGAGTTGTCTGGCAGGTACCGGCTTTCAGCCGGCGGACCGCATCAAGCATAGCAACATTCATAGTGATAACCCCTGTTTAAAACTGCATGCTTGCCGACAGCTTAACGGTGCGGGGGCTGCCTAACGTGGCAAGACTCTTGTCGGAGTAACCTGACCAGTAGTGTTTGTCAAACAGGTTTTCCACGCTGAGGCGGTAGGTGACCGGAGTTTTGTTCATCACGGTCTTGTACCGCGCGCCGATGTCATAGCGCACCCAGCTCGGTATTTCGAAGGTGTTAGCATTGTTGGCGTATTGGGAACTGGTATATACGGCCCGCAGCGAAAGTGATAAATCCTGATTCCACGGCGTGTCCCACTCGACGCCGGCATTCATCGTCCATTTGGGTACGCCCAACGGCGTGTTGCCGTTATTGGCAACGGTATTGGAGCGGATCAGTTCGCCATCGGTATAGGCAATGCCGCCCATCAGCCGGAGGTTCTTCGCCAGGCTGCCGAAGGTATTCCACTCAATGCCGCGGTTTTTCTGTTCGCCGTCATAGGAATAAATCTTGTTAGTCGTCATATAACTGGGCATTTCGATTTGGAAAAAGGCCAGCGTATTGGCGAAATCGCCCTTGTCCCACTTCACGCCGAATTCGCGTTGTTTGGTTTTGTACGGCGCCAGTACTTGACCAATATTGTCGTAGCTTGCTCCCACCACGGTTCCGGGGGAAAGCGATTCAATATAATTGGCGTAGAGAGACACCGCTTCCCCCCACGGTTTGACGATGAGGCCGACCATCGGCGTGTTGGCGTCGGAGTCGTAGTTGGTTGTCGATTTCACCCCGCCGGTGGTATCTGTGTTATTGTAGGCGTAGCTTGTCTGTTTCACATCTTGCCGCCGTATCCCCAGCGTTAACTGGACCTTTTCCTCGTTAAAGGAAAGCGTGTCGGCCAGGAGAAAACTGGAAAGCTCGGTGACGGCAGTCTTGTTGCCCTTGCTCACCTTCAGGCTGTTGTAAAGGTCGGCAACCGCAGCCGGGTTGTAGATATTTGTTGCCATATTTAGTGCTGTACTTTTATAAGCATTGGAGAAATCCGTATCCTGGAAGCTTGCCCCCAAAACGACCTGATGCTTTACCGCACCGGTCTGGTAAGTGCCGCGCAACCCTATTTCGGAGGCAGTGGTGTCGGTCCAGAAGTATTGCTTAAAGATGCCCTTGAGCGTGGCCGAGCCATCTGCCTGCAGGTCCTGCACGTGATTGCCGTTGATGAAGCCGTTGGCTTTGGCGGATAGTTTGCCAATGCCGGCGTAGGCGGTTAGATTGTCCTGTATGTCATATTCGCCTTTAAACAGAATCCCGTTATTCCGGGTGGTGCCCGACACCCCTTTGAATACGTTGGTCGAGCCGTCCGGAGCTTTCACGTAAGAGCTTAAGTCATACATGGAGATAAGACCGCCGTCGTACTTCTCCTCGGTGCCATAGGCATCCAGGGACAGGCGCCATTTGTCCTTGTGGTAATCCAGGCCCAGGGCGCCCAACAGCCGTTTCCGGGATTGATCGTCGGTTGTGGTATCGCCGTCCGAGTAGAGGCCGTTGAAGCGGATGCCCCACTCCTTGTTTTCGCCGAAGCGGCGTCCTATGTCGATATGGCCGCCGAACTGGGACGAGGAGGCGTAGCTGGTGGTAAAATTGGTAATATCCTCCTCGCTGGCCCGTTTGGGTACAAGGTTGACGGCGCCGCCCACCGAGGTGCTCACTCCGCCGTAGAGAAAGGAACTGGGCCCTTTGAGCACTTCCACCCGTTCCAGAAATTCCACGGGAACACGATAGTGCGGCGCCAAACCCGCTATGCCGTTAAAATAGAGATACTGATAATTTACCTCTAGGCCGCGGACTCTGAAGTTTTCGCTGACCTGTCCGCCGGGGGTGGCGAAGCGGACGGAGGGATCGTTCATAAGCACGTCAAACAGGGTTTCGGCCTGCTGGTCTTCGATGCTCTGGGCGGTGTAACTGGTGACGTTGAAGGGCGTGTCCATGAAATCCTTGTTGCCCAGTACGCCGAGCCCGGCGCCGCGGGCCACCTGACCACCGGCATAGGGCAGGGGCAGCGTTTCCCGGCTGGCGGTCACTTCAATCCCTTCCAGGGTGAATTCAGACCGTCTGGCAGTTGATTCGCTGGCAGCAACTTGTTTTTCGGCAGTTTGTTCGGTCACCGAGGCGGATTCCGGCGCTTCTTCTGCGTAGGCAACTACTGGCGCGTGCCAAAACAAACTGCTGCCAATCAGGGCATACAGGACTTTTTTTCTGATGCGGGACATTTTTTTCTTCATACCGTTCGACTCCTTTGCACATAACTTAACTGTAGACAACAGCTCTATACCAGCTTCATTATAATTATAACTGCCCGAAACTAGGAATGAGGATCATTCTCAATTTCTATATTAGAGTATAACAACAGCCAACATTGGAGTAAATTGATATATTTCTAAACAATTGATATATTTCTAAACAGACCTTGATTTTTTCCCAAATCAAAAAAAATACGTCATTCGGGCTTATCTGTCGGACGCAACGGGTATGGATCGTATTGACAAAGAGCATTCAAAATAATTATAATAAATCCCGACTTGTGCAGTAAAAAAACAAAAAAATCAGCCGCAAACCCTTATGAGCAAAGGGTTCGCGGCTGATTTGTGTTTTTCCATACCGTCCTTCCAGCGGTGTAATACTCATTTCTTGATCCCTCATCATTTTTTCAACATTAACAACATCCATGAAATTGCCGTTCACTAAATTTATGCCTAGTCTACATTACAGCCTTAGAAATGCCACGTTGTAAAATATTTTTTTAATTGGTAATCAACTTTTTATTTTTCCTAAATACCTGCAACGTACTGGGTGACAAACCTGTTCGCTTCTTGAATAATAGGCTGAAGTAATAAGGATCGGAATAACCCACGTACTCTGCAATTTCCGCGACAGAGCAGGCTGTGGTGCAGAGCAGTTCTTTCGCCCGCCGCATCCGGTATTCAATCAGAAATTTATTCGGACTCATGCCCGTATGCTTTTGAAACAAATAGGCAAACTGTTTGCTGCTCAGACCATATTGTCTGGCTAATTCCGGTACGGTGAGCGGTTCCATATAGTGATTCTTCATATATTCAGCGGCTTCTGCCACCAGTTCGTGGCTGCCGTTATGTAACCGGCAATTGGCACAAGTTAGAATTTCATCCAAAATGATGAAAAACAGGGATTTGATTTTCAGCGCCGACAGATTACCTGGTGTTGCGTAGATATGGTACATCTGCTGCAGCGTGTCGTTTATCCCGGAATTATATCCCGGGCTGAGTTCATAATGCGACAATGCATAGGGAAACGTCCCCTGGGTATTGCCGTGCACTTGGTAATGTATGACCATAAAATCCCATTTTGACTGTCCCAGAACCTCTTTATCCAATGGCATATTTGGCCCTCCGTGGAATACTTTACCAGGCTCCATGTCATAGGGCACGCCGTCAAAAAACATTCTTGACCGGCCGCGCAGCGGAAAAATCATACCTGAAAATGGAGAAGTAACTGTACCGAAACGTTTTCTTCCAGGTTCGATAACCGCTCGTCTTATATCAACTACGCTAAAGTTTATTTTGGCAAAATAGCCGGATAGATCGTTGATATCCACCTTCATTTTTTGTATCCTCCTAAGCGACAACAAGTCTGTAAAGACCGCTCTTGTTTATAAATGTTCCCATGCCAAGCCGTTCTGAAACTTCCTTCTTGAATCAGCGGGAGATAAAATCTCTGGATAAGGTCGACTAACCTTCTGCCGGGGTAAAAACTCCGCCTGAAGGTTAGTTTATTTATAAA
>NZ_DATMXX010000378.1:0-21414 GCF_035561255.1 Sporomusa sp.
ATGTAATATAATCTAGAACTATAGTATAAAGCGTGAAAAAATACTATAAAAGTATGCAGACAGTATACTTTTTATAGTATTTTTAATGCAAATGACCAGGTCTTATATAAACCGGCTTAGTACGTTCAAGGCAATTATCATAGTTTTGGATGGCCGAAAGAGAAGGGGAGACATTTACATGAGTAAGATGAGTTTAAAGTTCACCGCCGCAGTAATTGTAGTCTTAATAACAGCCGGTATGCTGGCAGGTTGTGGCGGGATGTCCTCAAATGACATTAAAGTGGGTATCCTTAATGAAATGACAGGCGGAAACGCAACAATGGGTACCTCCTCTGCGAATGGCGCAAAGATGGCTATCAAAGAGGCCAATGCCAAAGGCGGCCTGTTGGGTAAACAGATTCAGGCTGTCATTGCCGATAATAAAAGTGAACCGTCGGAAGCCGCTAATGCAATGACCAAACTGGCTGCTCAGGACAGGGTTGTGGCTGTAACCGGTATGTTCGCCAGTTCTAATGCGATTGCAGCCTCCAGTGTGGCTGAATCGACAAAAGTACCTTTCCTTGCCGTAGGTGCGACAAATCCCAAGGTAACTGTAGATGAGAAGAGCGGTAAGGTAAAAGACTATACTTTTCGTGTCTGTTTTATTGACCCGTTCCAGGGCACAGTTGGTGCAAACTTTGTACTTAATACATTAAAACTTAATAAAGCAGTTATCTTAGTTGATAGCAGCAGTGATTATAGTAAAGGTCTATCGGCCTTCTTCAAAGAGGCGTTCTCTAAAGGCGGCGGCAGTATTTTAGCTGAAGAGGCCTATTTGCAAAAAGACCAGGATTTTAAGACAATCCTGACTAAGGTAAAAGCCCTGAATCCGGAAGTCCTGTATGTACCCGGTTACTACGAAGAAGTAGGTAAGATTGTCAAACAAGCCCGCGAATTAGGCATTACTGCCCCGATTGTCGGGGGGGATGGCTGGGATTCACCTAAGCTGGTAGAGATCGGTACGGCAACTGCTTTGAACAATACTTATTTCACGAATCACTACTCTGTGGATGATACCAGCGCCGCTTCCAAGGCCTTTGTGGAGGCTTATAAAAAAGAGTATGGACAAGCGCCTGATGCCATGGCTGTGCTTGGCTATGATGCCGCTAATGTGCTGCTTGATGCCATTAAACGTGCCAATAGCCTTGAGCCTGCAAAAATTCGTGAGGCCTTGGCTGCTACTAAGGATTACCCGACTGTAACAGGGGCGACCACCCTGAATGCCAGTCATGATGCTGTGAAAAATGCCGTCATTATTGAAATGAAAGAAGGCAAGCAGGTATACAAGGCGACTGTTACACCGTAGAAAATTAAATTGCCCTATTATAGCAAAACCGGGTCAGGAGATATTCCTGACCCGGTTTTGCTATAATAGGGCATTGCCAATAAAACTATCTATAACCTTAACCTATTACAGTTACCTGCTTATTCTCTTGTCAATTGTTCTATTACAGGGATTTGTGGGCGGCCAGAAGAGGAGTTTTAGTAAAGTTGCAGAAATGAAATGAAGTGAAATTCAAAAAGTTACAACTATGGAGGAACGAGCATGACACCTATATTATTTTTGGCGCCTTTTCCCGGTATGGCTGATTTGGCCACTGCGATAGCCAATAAGATGGGGGTCCAGGTTATTGTAGAGGTGACCGATGATGCGCAGGCTAAATCGGTAGTGAAAAAATACCCGGATACAGAGGTTGTTGTCAGCCGGGGCGGGGTGGCTGAACAGGTTAGAGCTTTTGACAATCTGACTGTTGTTGAGATTACGATGTCTGTCAATGACTTGCTGAGTGTATTAAGCAGGCTTACCGGACAGGGGATCCGGAGAATTGGCATTGCCAGCCGCGCAAATTTATTTGATGGTACAATGGGTGATTTCTGCATTGCCGACACCGAGGTGTCTATCCGTTCCTGTATTGATGAACGCGAGATTCAGCAAACTGTCCTGCAGTTCTTTGACCAGAGGGTTGAGGCGGTTATCGGCTGCCGGATGGCTTATGAAACAGCCAGGGAGTGTGGTTTGGTTGCCGAGCTGTTAGACTCCAGTGCTGTTTCTATAAGAAAAGCCATTGAAGAAGCGGTCCGGATTTTAAAGGCCAAAGAAAGCGAAAAGCTCCAGGCAGCCCAGCTGATGGCGATTATTAACAATATCGAAGAAGGGGTTATAGCGGTAACTGATGACAAAAAAGTTAGTTTCTATAATAATCTCGCTAAGCGGATATGCACGGAGCCGAACAAAAAGCTAACCTTTGCTCATATTGTAGATTTGCTGAATTACCGGAATCAGGAAAAAATCGTGACAATTAACGGTAATAGTGTGCTTGCCCGCATTATCCCGCTGGAATTTAATAATAAAAAGCGGGGCGATGTTATTACTTTTCAAGAGGTATCAAGTATTCAGGCTTTTGAGAGAAAAATTCGCTTTTCTTCTTATCAAAAGGGCTTGTATGCTAAGCGTTCTTTTGATGATATGATCACTCAGTCGGCAGTAATGAATCAATTGATTACTAAAGCGAAAAATTATGCTACGTATAAGTCCAATCTATTGATTTACGGCGAAACAGGAACTGGTAAAGAGGTGGTTGCACAGAGTGTGCATAATCACAGTAAATATCACAAAGGGCCGTTTGTTTCCGTCAATACAGCCTCTATTCCGCCAAGTCTTCTGGAAAGTGAACTGTTTGGTTATGCTGAAGGGGCATTTACCGGGGCGCGCAAAGGCGGTAAGCAGGGCTTGTTTGAATTGGCGCATGGAGGGACGATCTTCCTTGATGAAATTGGCGAGCTTACCCCTGAGATCCAGAGCCGGTTACTGCGGGTTCTGCAGGAAAAAGAGATTATGCGCATTGGCGACGACAAGATCATACCTGTCGATGTACGGATTATATCGGCAACAAACCGTGATTTGTTTGAACAAGTCAAGAATGGGGCTTTCCGGCAGGATTTATATTACCGGATTCATGTGCTCGGGCTGCGTATTCCGCCACTGCGAGAACGGGCTGAGGACATCCCGCTCCTCTTTGACTATTTTGTAAAAAGAATGAGCGCCAAAGAAGGGAAAAACGTAAAGATTAGTGCCGGTGCCATGAGAGTGTTGACAGCCTACTCCTGGCCGGGTAATATCCGGCAGCTTAGAAACATTGCCGAGGTGGTCACTTACTGTGGCAATGAGCTTATTGAACCTGGACATATCGCTGATGTGCTCAGGGAACAGGAGACCCGGGTTGAACACAGTAACTTGATTACCATCCCGGAGGGTGGCTCGCTAAAACAGATGGAAAGCGAGATCATAAAATGTCTTTTGTCAAAATACACATCAGATGAAGTGTGCCGGCAATTAGGGATTAGCAGGGTAACCTTATGGCGGAAGACTAAGGAAATGTTTCAATAATGAAACGGATGTAATTTCATATAAGAAACAAAAATGATGAAGTGTGCCCGAGAATCTATGGTTTTAGCTTGGCACACTTCTTGCTATTACTTATATTGGAGAGCTGTTGATTCAAAACAGACAGGGGTGATCATTCAGCAGAACGGTGGACAGGGTTTAGAGGATCTAATCAAAAAGGGGGAGACGTACAAGTATGAAAAAAATGGTTAAAAACAGGTATGTATTGGCACTCATCGCATGTGTTATCGGGCTGACTC
The DNA here is from genome assembly GCF_035561255.1 of Sporomusa sp. Classification (GTDB taxonomy): domain Bacteria; phylum Bacillota; class Negativicutes; order Sporomusales; family Sporomusaceae; genus Sporomusa. The sequence goes on from NZ_DATMXX010000378.1 coordinate 3,685, forward strand.
TTGTACTTGCAGGCTGTGGTGGTAAGAAGGATGAAAAGAAAGCGGCCGCTGATGAAAAGATTGTCATCAAGATTGCCTATGGCAATAACGTCGGTGAGCCGAACGACAAGGCTGTCCGCGAATGGGGCCGCCTTATGAAAGAGAAAAGCAATGGTAAGGTTGAGTTCCAGTACTTTCCCAGTTCGCAGCTTGGCTCACAAAAGGACGTGACTGAACAACTGACAATCGGAGCTAATGTTATCACGATCTCCGACGGCGGTTTCCTGATGGACTATGTGCCAGAGTTTGGTGTAACATATCTGCCATACATTTTTGATAATAAAGAGCAATTGTATAAATTAGTTGATAGCGACCTGTTTAAAGATCTCTCCAAGAAGCTTGAGACCAAAGGGTTATATGTCGTTCACAGCAAATGGATCTATGGTGACCGTCACCTGATTGCAACCAAACCGGTTACAAAACCGGAAGACCTCAAAGGTCTGAAAATCCGTGTGCCTAATATTAAGCTTTCTAATGAAATGATGAATTCTATGGGAGCAGTAGCCACACCAATGCCGTTGGCAGAAGCCTATCCGGGGCTGATGCAGGGTGTAATCAATGGGGCGGAGAACCCAATCCCGGTTCTTTATGGCGGCAAGATGTTTGAAGGTGCCAAATACCTTATGCTTACCCGCCACCAGGTAAACCTGTCTACCTGGATTGCCGGTAAGAAATTTATTGATAAGCTGCCGCCTGAGGTTGTGCAGCAACTGAAAGAAACCGGTGAAGAAGCAGGCCGGTTCCTGGAAAAAGAGAATGAAAAAGCAGATAAAGAATCTATTGAAAAAATGAAGGCTGCCGGTGTTCAGGTAATCGAGGTTGACCGCAACGCCTTTAAAGAGGCTATGAAAGATTTCCCCAAGAAATTCAAAGAGTTCCCGCCTGAACTGATGGATAAGGTATACTCCATCATTAAACAGTAACAAAACCATAACCCGGCCTCGGTTTTGTGACCGGGGCCGGATTACTCAGCGATTGTATCAAGCATAAAGGAAGTGATAAAGTGGGACGTCAGCTATGGAGTTTTATCAAAAATTTTGACGAGATTGCTGGAATGATCTTAATGGCTTTTATTATTGTACTGGCTTGTGCCAATGTATTTATGAGGTATGTTATCGGCAGTCCCTGGGGCTGGGTTGAGGAAGTAACCATTTTTACGTTTGTCTGGCTGACTATGTTTGGCGCCGCCGCTGTAATCAAAGCGGAAGGGCACTGTAGCATTGATGTGTTAACAAGAAAGCTGCCGCCTGGTCCAGGGCGTATTATAACCATCTTTGGCAATTTTTGCATACTTTTAACAATTGGTCTGATGATCTGGTATGGAACAGAACTTTCTATATTGGCTACCAGTAAAGTAACGCCGATACTTGGCATCCCTTATTCTTATGTTGATGCAGCGCTCCCTGTTTCCGGTATCTTTATGTTTGCCTATTATCTCAGGAGTACCTGGCTGCATCTCATCGGTAAAGAGCAAAACTGCAAAATGGAGGAATTACAATAAATGTCTGTTTTAATTGCTTCATTAGTGATGTTGGCGCTGTTTGGCATTAATGTGCCGGTGGCCTTTGCTGTCACTTTATCGACCTTTGTCTATTTCTTTGTTGCCAATGACCTGTCGCCGGTTATGGTTATTCAGCGTATGGTTGGCGGGGCCGATAATGTACCGTTATTGGCAATTCCATTTTTTATGATGCTGGGATCAATATTAAACTATACCGGGATTACCCAGCGGCTTTTGAAATTGTCTGATCTGCTTTCCGGTCATTTGCGCGGTGGGCTGGCGCAGACTAATGTGGTACTGGGGGCGCTTATTGGCGGCCCGTCAGGCGCTGGCCTTGCTGATGCCGCGATGATCTGCAAGGTATTAGTGCCGGAAATGGTGCGCAATGGCTACAGCCGTCCCTTTGCTGCGGCCCTTACCTCGGCTTCGGCGCTCCTTGGTCCGATTCTCCCGCCAGGAATTGGCTTGATTATCTATGGCTTTGTATCCGACACTTCAATTGGCAAACTCTTTCTGGGCGGCATGGGACCTGGCGTACTGCTCACGATTCTATTAATGGTGGCCGTTGACTATGTTGCCAGAAAACGTGGCTATAAGCCAACCCGCACCAAGATGCCGTCAATTAAAGAGGTAGCCATCGCAACAAAAGATGCCATCTGGGGACTTATGCTGATGGTCATTATCCTTGGTGGTATCCGGTATGGTATATTTACACCAACCGAAGCCGGGGCAGTAACGGTCATTTATGCGCTGATCATCGGCTTTGCCTATCGTGAGACTAAGTGGGCCGATGTCAAAGCTGCCCTGTCCGAATCGGCTCGTGCCAATGGCTCCATCATGCTTATTCTGATGGCCTCAGCCGGTTTTGCCTGGATACTCTCCTGGGAGGGCGTCGCTGAGAGTGTGACCGTTATGCTGACCGATTTTACCGACAGCCCGGCCATGTTCTTGCTGATTGTTAACCTGTTTCTGTTGGTTGTTGGTATGTTTTTGGACGGTAATGCGGCCATCATTGTTCTGACGCCGCTGTTAATGCCTACCGTACATGCCATGGGGATTGATCCTGTGCACTTTGGTATTACGATGATCTTCAATCTGTCCATTGGCGCCATTACGCCCCCGTTTGGGACAACAATGTTTTTGACATGTAACCTGACTGGGGTAAGGATGGATGAATATATGAAAGAAATTCTGCCATTTTACGTAGCGCTGCTGGCAACACTGGCGGTTACAACCTACTATCCGCCGTTGAGCTTAATCCTCGCAGAGCTCGTCAAGTAAAGGAGTGTTTCACATGAAAGCTGTATACTTGCAAAACCCTGGCGATATTAAAATCGCCGAGATCGAGAAACCGCAACGCGGCAAAGACCAGATCCTGATTGCCGTCCGCAGTGCCGGGATTTGCGGCTCAGATATCGGTGCCTATCGTGGTACTAATCCGCTTGTTTCCTATCCGCGGATTATCGGTCACGAGATTGCCGGTGAGATTATTGAAATACCTGAAGACGAAACCAACTTTACTGTCGGCGACCGGGTTATTCTTGAGCCCTATGTTTATTGCGGCACCTGTTATCCATGCTCAATTGGGCATACTAACTGCTGTGAAAACCTGACCGTGCTTGGTGTACATATTGATGGCGGTATGGCTCAGTATTTTTCTCATCCCCGCCACCTTGTCCATAAAGCACCTGACAGTATTCCCTGGAGTATATTGCCAATGGCTGAGCCGCTGGTTATCTCAATGCATGCTGTTACCCAGCCAAAGACCCAGGCTGGTGAGCATGTGGTCATTACCGGTTGCGGTCCTATCGGTCTTTTAGCGGCGCAATATGCGCTTACTCTGGGAGCCATCCCGGTTGTTGTCGATCCTGTAGATGAAAGACTGGCTCTGGCGCGGCAATTGGGAATAACCCACACGGTTAATCCTGTTACTAGTGACGCTGTTGCGGAAATCCGGGCAATAACCAATGATCGTATGGCCGAGGTTGTGATTGAGGCCTCAGGCGATGCCCGGGCCATTCGCAGTGCGATTGACTATGTTTCCTATGCCGGACGCATCTCCTTTGTCGGCTGGCCTAAGAATGAAATTCCGCTGCCGACTGCCTTATTTACCAAAAAGGAGCTTACAATTGTCGGCTCCCGTAACAGTGTCGCCATGTTCCCCGAGAGCTTGCGCCTTATTGCTGAGAAAAAAGTCGATGTTGCTGCCCTTGTTACCCAAACGGTACCACTAGAGGATATTCCGCCTACGGTTCAAGACATTTCCGAACATCCGGAAAGATACCTCAAAGTCATCGGCTTGTTTTAATCTAATACGAAATTCAATAAGGATTTTCTTTTCGACATGATGGTAGTAACGCGTCACCGCTGGCGCTTGACTACCATCATGCCTGTAAATCCTTATTGGTTACTATATAACATAGGGAGTGAAAAATATGAATCAATTAAACGCTACAACCCTAAAAAGCTTAATACCGCCGTCCGACCTGGAGGTAGTTGCTGCTAACAATTTACCTGAGCGGGTAATCCAGTTTGGCGAGGGAAATTTCTTAAGGGCTTTTGTTGATTGGATGATTCACCGGCTTAATAAGCAAGGCTTATTCAACGGCAAGGTTGTACTGGTTCAGCCGATTGCCGAAGGGCTTGCCGACAAGATTAACGAACAAGACGGGTTATATACCCTATTATTGCGCGGCCTGCAAGACGGTAAGATTGTTGAACAAAAAGAGGTTATAACCTCTGTCAGCCGGGGTATCAATCCGTACACAGACTGGACTGCCTGCCTGCAGTGCGCCGAAAACCCGGACATTGAGTTTGTTGTTTCCAATACAACTGAGGCCGGCATTACTTATGACCCGGCTGACCGTCTTGACAACACCCCGCCTGTTTCCTTCCCCGGCAAACTGACTGCTTATCTGTATCACCGCTTTCAGCATTTCAAGGGCGATACTGCCAAAGGTATGGTCATCATCCCCTGCGAGCTTATTGAGCGCAACGGTGAACAGTTGCAAGCCCTTGTATTGCGGTTAGCCCGGGAATGGGGCCTGCCGGCAGCGTTTGGCGAATGGGTTGCCAAGCACAATACTTTTGTTAATACCCTGGTAGACCGGGTTGTCACCGGTTATCCCAGGGATGAAGTCCAGGAACTGGAACAATACCTGGGATATCATGATGGATTGTTAAATACCGGTGAGTTATTCCATCTGTGGGTTATCGAGGGACCGGAGGAGTTGGCTGAACGGCTGCCTTTCGCCCAAACAGGCCTCAATGTGATCTGGACAACAGATATGTCGCCGTACCGTACCCGTAAAGTTCGCATTCTAAACGGCGCGCATACCTCATCGGTGCCGGTGGCTTATCTTTATGGTTTGGAGACAGTCAAAGAGATGATGGACCATCCGGTCATGGGCAAGTTTATCCGCCAGGTCATCTGGGAGGAGATTGTCCCGTCGATTAAACTAGACCGGGATATGCTGAGCGATTTTGCCAAAAGTGTGATTGAACGTTTTGAGAATCCTTTCATTAAGCACTATCTGCTTAGTATTTTACTCAACTCGTCGTCTAAGTTTAAAACCCGCAATCTGCCATCATTGCTTGAATACTACCAGCTAAATGGCACGCTGCCTGAGAGACTGGTATTTTCGCTGGCTGCTCTGATTACCGTCTACAAAAACGGTATTATTGAAGGGGCGGCTATGAAAGCACAGCGCACAGCCGGTGAGTTTATTATGAAAGATGATCTGTCTACCCTCGAGTTTTGCGCCGGTGCCTGGAAGGCATATGACGGCAGTGCCCAAAGTGCCGCTAAAGTGGCTTATACGGTATTGGGTAACACCGGAATCTGGGGTACTGATCTCAATACAGTTCCTGGTCTCACTTCGATGGTTACAGCATACCTCTACGATATTTGTGAACATGGTATCCAGGATACTGTGGCCAAATTAGTCGAGTAGCAAATCAATTGGAGGAATAACATGTCGTTGTTACAGATTCATGCAAATGACAATGTGGCCGTTACCCTGGTGCCGGTTGCGGCTGGTGAAGTGCTGGCAATAAACGGCCAAAGCCTGCAGGCTGCTGTTGCTGTAGATAAAGGCCATAAGGTTGCCCTCCGCAATATCGCTAAAGGGCAAAAGATTATCAAATATGGCTTTCCTATCGGCATCGCCTCAGCAGATATTAAGGCAGGTGACTGGGTTCACACCCACAACCTTACTACCGGCCTGGGCGAGATCTTAGAATATGAATATAAGCCTGAACTTAATGAGATAATGCCAATTGCTGCAAAAATGTTCCAGGGGTACCGCCGTCCGGACGGAAAAGTTGGTATCCGTAATGAGGTTTGGATTGTCCCCACTGTCGGCTGTGTCAACAAAAATGCCGAACTTATTGCCCGGCAGGCAACCCTGGAATATGGCAGTATCGCTAATATTGACGGAATCTATGAGTTTAAGCATCCTTATGGCTGTTCCCAAATGGGGGACGACCAGCTGACTACCCAGCGCATTCTCGCCGACTTAGTTGCTCATCCCAATGCCGGGGCCGTGCTGGTGCTGGGGCTGGGGTGTGAGAATAACAATATCGGGGAATTTAAAAAGATACTGGGTGACTACAATCCGGACAGGGTAAAATTCCTGGAAGCGCAGTCTGTTGAAGATGAGATTGCTGAAGGTGTACGGATTATTGGTGAACTTGCCGGGTATGCCGGGCAGTTTGCCCGGCAGGAATGCCCTGCCTCTGAATTGATTATTGGTCTTAAGTGCGGTGGCTCAGATGGTTTCTCCGGCATTACCGCCAACCCGCTGGTCGGTGCTTTTTCCGACAGGCTGACCGCCATGGGCGGCACAACCGTGCTGAGCGAAGTCCCAGAGATGTTCGGGGCTGAAACCATCCTGATGAACAGGGCTGTTAATCAGGAGGTTTTTGAGAAAACCGTGCAGTTAATCAATGGTTTTAAAGAGTATTTTGCTGCCCATAATCAGACGATCTATGAAAACCCATCGCCTGGCAACAAGAAGGGTGGTATCTCAAGCCTTGAGGACAAATCGTTAGGCTGTACCCAAAAGGGTGGTACCAGCAGTGTGACAGATGTCCTGAATTATGGTGACCGGGTCAAAACAAAGGGGCTAAACCTATTAAGCGGCCCTGGCAATGACGGGGTGGCAACAACAGTACTGGCTGCTGCCGGTTGTCATATTATCCTGTTTACCACCGGCCGCGGCACGCCGCTCGGAACGGTTGTTCCAACCGTAAAAGTTGCAACAAACAGTGAGTTGTTCAGTAAAAAACGCAATTGGATGGATTTTGATGCCGGCCAGTTGCTTGCTGGTGTGAAGCTGGAGCCGCTGACCGATGTGTTTGTTGACTATATTCTTGAGGTGGCTTCCGGCCGGCCGACCCAATCGGAAAAAATGGGGTTCAGGGAGATTGCGATATTTAAGAATGGTGTAACTCTTTAGAACATTTTCGTTTTATCCATTGACGGCCTTCTTGACCCTCTGCTATAATGACGATGATAATTATATACAAAAAGCACGGTTAAGGTGCCCCCGCTGACGGGGGAGAATAGGGAAGTCGGAGTATGGGAGCGATTCCATACATACGCGCGGGCCCACCACTGTACCGGGAAGACCTTACATATGTCACTCGCAAGGGGAAGGCGTAAGTGTTGATGAACCGGGAGCCAGGAGACCTGCCTTACACTGTTAAACCACCTTCATGGAAAAGAGGGCTTTTTTGGGATTACCCAAAAGAGCCCTTTATTTTTTCACCATTTATAATTGTACTAAATATGGGGGGTTATTATGAGTTTACTACAAGAGACACTATTGCGCATTACGGCACCGGACACTGTTATCATGCAGCAGGTACAGGATAAACTGGATGGAATGCTAAGGCCGGTGGGCAGTCTTGGCCGCCTGGGGCACATGGTACGCCAGTATGCGGCCATAACCGGCCGGTTGCAGCCGGCCGTGCCGCGCACCTGCATGGTTGTAGCCTCGGCCGATCATGGGGTTGCCAGGCAGGGGATTAGTGCTTACCCGGTGGAAACCACTGCCCATATGACGGCTAATTATCTGATCTCAAAAGGCGGCAGTGCCAATGCCTTCGCTAATTTTTGCGGAGCAGATATGGTCGTCGTTGATATGGGTGTGGCTGTTGATTTGTCGCATGTCCCGGGGCTCTGGCAACGGAGAATAGCCTTTGGCACTCAGGATTTTACCCAAGGCCCGGCAATGACGCGGGAGCAGGCTGTACAGGCCATTGAGACAGGCATTGAAATAGTCAATGACCGGGTACAGCAGGGCTACAACTGCTTTAGCCTGGGCGAGATGGGGATTGGCAACACAACAGCCAGTGCGGCCATTGTCGGGTCGTTTACCGGTTTGTCGCCCGAGCAGGTTACCGGCCGGGGGACAGGCATATCTGACAGCCGGATGCAGGTTAAAATTGACATTGTTCGCCGCGCACTGGCCTTGAATAAGCCTGATGCCAGGGACGGGCTTGATGTTCTGGCAAAGGTGGGTGGCTTTGAGATTGGTGCCTTGGCCGGTGTTGTTCTGGGGTGTGCGGCCAACCGGTGTGCTGTTGTCATTGATGGGCTTAACACCACCGCGTCGGCCTTAATCGCCAATGCTATCCACCCTGTGAGCAAAGAGTATATGCTGGCCTCTCATCTATCAGGTGAACCGGCTCATATTATTGCACTGCGATATCTTAATCTGGAAGCCTGTTTGGATATGGGGGTTCGGCTGGGGGAAGCAATCGGGGCTTCTATAGTTGTCGATATGCTAACTGCCACTGTGAAAATGCTCAATAATCTGGGAGGTCAGTCCAATGCTTGATAACATTATTATGTTAATAAAACCCTTAGATGTCGCCGCCATGGAAAAGTGTCAGCTAAGGCTGGATAACCTGACAAAACCCCTCAACAGTTTGTATTCATTTGAACACATAGCCCGTCAGTTGGCTGGAATTACTGCCAATCCCCGCCCGGGGAACCTGGCAAAAAGCATTATTATTATGGCTGCCGATAATGGGGTTGCTGAAGCAACTGGTGCTGGCGGGGAGGAAACTGCTCAAAGCGTAGGCAGCTTCTGCCGCGGCAACGCCCCTGTTCATATGTTTGCCGAACATGTTAACGCTAAGCTGATTTTAGTCGATATTGGCGTAGCTGCCGATCTGCCGCCGTTGCCGGAGCTGCAGCATGCCAAGGTTGCTTATGGCACAAAAAATATGACTCAGGGACCGGCTATGACGCGGCAGCAGGCTGTGCAGGCCATTGAGACCGGTATGGAAATTGCCCGCCGGCAAATAGCAAAAGGTGTCCGGGTTTTGGGCTTAGGAGCAATGGGGCAGGGCGGTACCGCTCCAGGCAGTGCCATTATTGCCTGTTACAGCGATAAGCCGCTGGACGGGTTAGACGGGCAACTGAGTGCTGTTATTCAAACAGCACTTGCTGTCAACAAGCCTGATAAGACTGATCCGCTGGATGTGTTGAGCAAAATTGGCAGCCTGGCAATTGCCGGCCTGGTTGGTGTCATACTCGGAGCGGCGGCCGGCCGGGCGGCTGTGGTTTTGGACGGTTTGGCCACAAGCGCGGCAGCCCTGATTGCCGCCAGCCTGGCGCCGGAAGTAAAGCACTATTTGATCGGCTCGCACTTTGCTGTCGAACCGGCCCAGCAAACTGCCCTTGATTTGATTGGCATACCGGCCTATCTTAAGCTTGATATTACTCAGGGCGAGGGCGTTGGTGCTGCCTTGGGCCTGTCGCTTGTCAAGGCCTCTGAGCATGTAATCAATGATATGAAAACCTTTGGTGAGGCCGAGGTTGCTGTGGCCCAGGACGGGCCGGGTGCATTAAAACAGAGCAAGGATGTTAAAGATTAGACCCGGACATGAGGTTTTTTCACCATGTGGAACGAGTGCAGCAGGTATTTGGCAACTGACAGCTAATTAAAAGCTCTTGTCGCTATTTAAGCTGTAAGGGAGATACCTGTATGAAATCCTCACGAAAACTTACTACATTAGCCAATACTCTTTTCTGGTTTAACGGCATTGTTTGCCTGCTGCCCGGGGTGGTGCTGATCCATATTGCCGGTAGCTTTCAGGTAGATACCCATATTATCGGCTATATTTACACCCTGTTTACACTCGGCAATATAACGGCAGTGCAGTGTAATGGCCGCCTGTTGGAAAAAACAGATATAAGGCTGCAGCTATTGCTGGTTGCAGCCCTGGTGGCGGCAAGTATTATTGGTCTTGCCAGTGTCGGCAGTTTGCCGGTATTTGCTTTTTGTGTATTTGGCCTTGGTGTCGGCAATGGTTTTTTTTCTTCGACAGCCAGTTATATGATCGTTCACTTATACGATAATAAAGACCGGTCTTCACGACTCAGCTTACTCCACTTTTTTTTCAGCATTGGTGCTATCATTTCACCGCTGCTTTCCGGGGCCTTGCTGGCAAATGGGATTGGGTGGCAGTCTATTTACCTTTTGGTATTGCCATTGCTGGCGTGTGTTTTGCTGTTGGTGTGGTTTACGCCGGTTAGGTTAAGCAAGCGGCAGCAACAACATACGGATAAGAATAAAAGTGTTAAACTCACCCTTAGTGTCTATGCAATAGCCGTAAGCCTGTTCTGCTATATGATTGCAGAAGGCAGTTTTATGTTCTGGGGGAATACCTATTTTATTGAATATCTGGCTGTAGATGCAACCCAGGCTGGTTTTCTCATCTCGGTATTCTGGTTTTTCATGGCGGCAGGCAGGATCTTATCAGGGCTGATTTTACGAAGAGTCAATGCGGTACAATACATTTTGTTTTGTTCAGGCATAGCCTTTGCCGCCTTTATGGTGTTGGTCAATAATGTGGATTATTTTACTGTGCTCGCGGCAGTAAGCTTAATGGGTCTGGGCTTCTCCGGGCTGTATGCATGCATCTTGTCATATGGTACCCTGCAGCTACCGTATCCGTCGGCGGCATTGATGTCGCTTTATATCACATTTGGCTCATTAGGGGGATTGACCGCTTCGCCCTTTTCCAGTTGGCTGAAACATTCCTTTAGCTTACAGACGGCACTGCTGATTAGTGGCAGCTTTATGGCAGTCGTATTCTTTTTAATAGGGGGAACTGTCCTGTCTGCTAAACGGAAAGAAAAATATTGCCAGCACTAAAATAAGAAAAACCGCTAACGCGGTCTTTTGGCTTTGCACATATCAAATAATCCAGGAATACAAGGGAATGGTTTTACTTTTGGCATGCCCTTGGCTCCCCCTGTTTTATTAGGACTTTCAGCCTCTCAAAACTTATAAATTCTGATACATAAATAAAAACAGCAGCACCCTCACCGGGAGAAGGGGCTGCTGTTTTTTTTTTATTCAATAATCAATTTTTAATATTGTCAAAATACTTTAGTCATGCTAGTATGGTAGTATGGTAGAAAACAATTAAAGGTAGCGAGGGAGGATCTGGACGTTGTTAATTATAGAGCAAAAACCTCAGGAGTCAATTCGTGAATATGTTTACAGGTTTTTGAGAATGAACATTATCGACCTCAATCTTCCTCCTGGACAAAACATTTCCGAACAAGATGTGGCAACCCAGCTGAGTGTAAGCCGGACTCCGGTACGGGAGGCTTTTATCAAGCTGGCACAGGAAAATCTGTTGGACATTATTCCCCAAAAGGGTACCTATGTTTCCCTGATCGATATTGACCAGGTTGAAGAATCTAAATTTGCCAGAGAAACTCTGGAAAAAGAGGTTATTCAGCAAGCCTGTATCGATTTTCCCAGTGAGGATTTGTTTCAGCTGCAGTCCTGTCTGGCGCTGCAAGAGCTGTGTATCAGCGAAAAAAACTATCACCAGTTCTTTGAACTCGACGAAACTATGCACGGACTTATTTTTAAAGGGTGTAAAAAGAGCCGCACCTGGAACATGCTGCATCTGATGAATGCGCACTATAACCGGGTTCGTATACTCAATCTCAAGGTGAAAGAATTTGAATGGGAACAACTGCTTAAACAGCATCGGGCCCTTGTTGATGCGATCCGCGATCACGATGTGGATTTGGGTAAGAAAACAATTGATTTGCATTTAAATAAGGTAGTTGTTGATCTGGAACACCTGAGAAACGAGCAGGGGCATTATTTTTTGCCTTTTAAACAACAGCTGTTTACTATGACAAACAAATAGGGGGAAACCATATGCTTATGTCTTTTCGTTGGTATGGCAACAAGCTTGATAAAATCCCGCTGAGCTATATCAGGCAAATCCCGGGAATGAAAAATGTGGTCAGCGCCATATACCACATCCCAGTCGGTGAAGTGTGGCCTTATGAGGACATCCTGGAGATCAAAAACCAGATTGAAGCCGCTGGCCTTACTTTTAAAACCGTGGAAAGCGTAAACGTTCATGAGGATATCAAACTTGGTCTTGCTACCAGGGACCGTTATATCGAAAACTACTGTATTACGCTGAAGAATCTGGCCAAGGCAGGGGTTGATGTAGTTTGCTACAACTTTATGCCTGTTTTTGACTGGACCCGGACAGAACTGGCCAAAGAGCTGCCTGATGGCTCCACAGCCCTGTTTTATGATGAAAAGATTATCAAAAATTTAGAGCCGGCCAAGCTGGTTGCCGAGATGGAGAAAGGCTCTAACGGCTTTGAACTCCCTGGCTGGGAAAAAGACCGTTTGGCTTCGATTAAAAAGCTGTTTGATTTGTATAAAGATGTTGATGAAGAAAAACTGTTTGTAAACCTTAAATATTTCCTGGAAGGCATAATCCCCACCGCCGAAGCGTGCGGCATAAAAATGGCTATTCACCCGGATGATCCACCCTGGTCTGTGTTTGGTCTGCCGCGGATTGTAACCTGCAAAGAGAACCTTGAGCGGATTATCAAACTTGTTGACAGCCCGTCCAACGGTCTTGCATTATGCAGCGGTTCGCTTGGTGCTAATCCGAATAATAACATTCCGGAGATCTTTGGTCATTTTGCCAAAATGGGGCGGCTCCATTTTGCCCATGTGCGCAATATTAAGATCTACGAACCAGGTGTGTTTAGTGAAGTGGCCCATAAGGACGATACCTCCTCGCTTGATATGTACGGTATCATGAAAGCGCTTTATGATGCAGGTTTCACCGGCCCGTTGCGTCCGGATCACGGCAGGATGGTTTGGGGTGAAGAAGGCATGCCTGGCTATGGACTCTATGACAGGGCGATGGGTGCTGTATATCTGTATGGCTTGTGGGATGCCATCGGCAGGTGCTCAGAGGGGGCCTTTTCCGCTAAATAATCACAAATAAGCAAGGGGGCTAAGGCCTTGGAATGTCTGAAAAGAATTGCTCTAAAGATTGATACCTTGTTTGAGAATTGTGCAATATTGGCGTTGCTGGGTGTTATTCTTGTTATGGCTGTTCAGGTATTTACACGAAAAGTATTTAATTTTGTTTTCTTCTGGTCAGAAGAAGCCATTCTCTTGTGTCTGGTATGGTTTGCCTTCATGGGGATAGCCATTGGTTTTCGCGAGGGTGTGCATATGGGGGTCGAAGCGCTGACAGACCGCATGTCCCCTAAGGTTAACTTCTGGCTTGACAAGTGGATTGAGGTAATGGGCCTGCTCTATGGTTTATACTTTGTTATCTACGGCTGGGAGTTTACTGTGTTGATGTTTGACTCCACCCTGCCGGCCACCAAACTGCCTAACAGTATTGTGTATCTTGTTATGCCGGTGAGTGGTCTGATGGTTTGCGCATATTCACTCTTGCATCTGGCTGGCATTGATACCAAGCGTCATACCGGATCTGATCTTGAGATTGGCGGAGACAACATGGAGGGCAAAGTATAATGGATGTAAATGATATTGCAGTATGGCTGCTGGGAATTAGCTTTATTGGAACCGTACTTCTTAAATTGCCTGTAGCCCAGGCGTTATTTGCCTCATCTTTGTTAACCATGGTGTTTCTTGACGTTCCCCTGCCAACTGTTGGGCAGCAAATGATAAACGGTGTCAGCACCTTTTCCTTGTTAGCCATTCCCTTTTTCATTCTCACCGGTCAGATTATGGGTGAGGGCGGATTGGCTCAACGGTTGGTCGACTTCGCCAGTCTGCTGGTCGGCCGGATTCGGGGTGGCCTGGCACTGGTAAACTGTATCGCCTGTATGTTCTTTGGTAATATTTCAGGATCAGCCGGTGCTGATGCTGCTTCAGTCGGTTCAGTTATGATCCCGGCCATGAAGAAAAAAGGGTATGATGCCGACTATGCGGTTGGTCTGACGATTTCTTCGGCTATCCAGGGTGTTGTTGTTCCGCCTAGCCATAATCTAGTGTTGTACTCGATCGTTGCCGGGGGTATCTCCATTAAGAGTCTGTTTCTTGGCGGTATTGTTCCAGGTTTTATATTACTTGCTTCACTGATGACTGTAGCCTATATCATGGCCCAAAAACGAAATTACCCAATCAGCGATCCGGTTGACAGAAAAGATATACCGCGTATTGTGTTTGATGGACTCTTATCTATTTCTCCGGCCTTCATTATTCTTGGTGGTATTATCTCCGGGGTGTTTACTGCAACTGAGTCAGGGGCCCTGGCAGTCGTTTATTCCTTTATCCTGGCTTTTGGTTTTTACCGTGATGTACCGGTAACCCGCATGTGGAGTGTGCTCAAACGCACCCTGCGTACGGTATTGATGGTTTACTTCCTGATTGCCGCCTCGGCTGCTTTTGGCTATGTAATGGCCTACCTGAGCATACCGGATATGATTACTTCCTGGTTCCTCAGTATCTCAGACAACAAATATGTTATCTTAATGCTGATGAACATCCTGCTCATAGTTCTGGGGGGGCCGATGGATATGGCGCCTATGATCCTGATTCTGACACCTGTTCTGCTGCCGGTAGCGGTAGCGTTTGGCATGGATCCTGTTCACTTTGGCCTGATGCTGGTATTTAATGCCGGTATCGGATTATTGACGCCCCCGGTTGGAACCGTACTATTTATCGGCTGCGCAATCGGCGGGGTCAGTATATCCCAGGGCACTAAAGCGATGATGCCATTCTTTTATGCCATGCTGGTGGTTCTGCTTCTAATCACTTATGTCCCGCAAACTGTCTTATGGCTGCCATCTCTCTTTAAATAGAGTCTGTTTAGGGTTATACACCGATGGCAGAGGGGGCGATTTTGTACAGATACTGTCACACGCTGTATTAGGTTTTTATATTAATTACTAAGGGGGAGAACAATGAAAAGTAAAAAATGGTTAGCGGCATGTTTAGCAGTTGTCTTAGGGGCCGGAATCATGGTAGCAGGCTGCGGCGGCGCTAAAAAAGATGGTGCTGCAGGTGATACCCAGAAACCTAAGTACACTTTCCGGTTGGCAGAGGCGCATCCCTCTGACTACCCTACAACTCTGGGTGACAAAAAGTTTGCCGAGCTTGTTAATGAAAGAAGTAAGGGTCGCATTCAAATAAAAGTATTTGATTCTGCTCAGCTTGGTGATGAAAAGTCAGTTGTTCAGCAGATTCAAATGGGCTCACTTGAGTTTACCCGGGTCAGTACCGGTAACCTGGCTGAGTTTAACAAGGCATTTGGCGTATTCTCCCTGCCGTATATATTCAATGATGATGCTCATGTCTGGCGTTATCTTGACAGTGAAGCAGGCAAGCAATTATTAGCCAGTCTTGATAAGTCCAAAATGGTAGGACTTGCCTATTATAGCTCAGGCTCACGCAGCTTCTACACCAAAAACCCTGTTAAGACCCCTGAAGACTTAAAAGGGATGAAGATTCGTGTAATCCAAAACGCGATTAACATTGATTTGATGAAAGCCTTTGGTGCCAGTGCAACCCCGATGGCGTATGGCGAAGTATTCAGCGCCTTGCAGACCGGTGTTATTGACGGTGCTGAGAACAATGCCCCCAGCTTCCTGACCGCCAGTCATAACCAGGCTGTAAAGAACTATGTGTTAGACAGCCATCAACGGGTGCCTGAAGTGTTAATGATGAGTAAACTTGCCTGGGACAAACTATCTGAAGAAGACCGTTCCCTCATCAGACAAGCGGCCCTTGATTCTGTTCAATATCAGAAAGAGCAATGGGACAGATTTGACAAAGATGCCATGGATAAGCTTATTAAAAGCGGCGTAGTTGTTACTGAGATTAAAGATGTCAAACCCTGGCAGGATGCTGCTAAGCCGGTTGTTGAAAAATACGGCGTTGACTTCAAAGCCGAATTGGAAGCTATCCAAAAATTAGCTAAATAGTCGGGCCAAAACTTATAATTGCAGAGGCTGTTCATCACTCAGATGAACAGCCGTTTGTTTAGCCGCGTTACCAATAACCTTTCCATTCCTTATATTAGTATGGGATGATTGGGTTGTGGCAATTTTAGAATTATGATTGCTTGTTAAATCAGATTGATAAAAAAGAAGGGAGTCCTCCAATGTTACAGTTAAATAAAGAAAGTATCAGGAATGCCGACTTGTGGGAACAAGCCGGTATCGAAAATATACATTTTAATTATGAGCAAATGGCAGCTTTGACCAAAGAAAACCCAACCTGGGTTCACTTCGGGGCTGGCAATATCTTCAGGGGTTTTATTGCCATGCTGCAGCAAACGCTCCTCAACTCTGGCAAAGCAGAGACTGGCATTGTTGTTGTCGAAACCTATGATGAGGAAATTATTGAGAAGATTTATGCGCCTTACGATAATTTAGGTTTGCTGGCGGTTATGAATACTGATGGCAGCCTGGAAAAAAAGATTATTGGCAGCATCAGTGAAAGTTTGGTTGGGGACCCTGCCAGAGAAACTGACTGGCAACGGCTAAAAACCATATTCTCATCCCCGTCGCTACAGCTCGCCAGCTTTACTATCACTGAAAAGGGTTATAGCTTAAAGAATGCTGCCGGTGAGTTTGCTGCAGCTGTGCAGGCAGATATGGCAAACGGTCCGGAACGGCCTCAGAGCGTAATGGCCAGAATCGCATCCCTGGCTTATACCCGCTACAAAAATGGAGAACTGCCGATTGCCTTTGTCAGTATGGATAATTGCTCCCATAATGGCGATATACTACACAGCGCTGTTGCAACAATTGCCGCCAAGTGGAGTGAACTGGGTTTAGTGGAAGCAGGGTTTCAGCAGTATATAAATAATCCGGCAAAGGTTTCTTTTCCCTGGAGCATGATTGATAAAATTACCCCCAGACCTGCCGAAAGTGTTAAAGCGGCATTAAATAAAAGCGGTTTTGCCAGCACTGAGATTCTGTGTACAACTAAAAATACATTTATTGCCCCTTTTGTTAATGCCGAAAAGTCTGAGTATCTGGTCATTGAAGACAAATTCCCCAATGGCCGTATGCCGCTGGAGCTTGCTGGTGTAATCTTTACTGACAGGCAGACTGTGGATAGGGTTGAGAAAATGAAGGTATGTACCTGCCTGAATCCACTGCATACCTCTTTGGCCATTTTTGGCTGCCTGCTGGGGTATACATTGATCGCAGATGAAATGAAAGACCCGGAATTGAAAAAACTGGTGGAAAAAGTAGGCTATGCCGAAGGGATGCCGGTTGTTGTAAACCCGCAGATTATTGATCCGGAAGCCTTTATTCGGGAGGTTATTGAGGTAAGATTCCCTAACCCGTATATACCTGACACACCGCAAAGAATTGCCACAGATACATCGCAAAAGGTTGGAATCCGGTTTGGAGAAACCATCAAGGCCTATAGCCAAAGACCGGATTTGCAGGTAGCAAACCTTACCTATATCCCCCTTGTGATTGCCGGCTGGTGCCGTTATTTGCTGGGTGTGGATGATCAGGGACAGGAGATGAGCTTAAGCTCAGACCCGCTATTAAGTACGCTCACGGCGCATATTGCCGGGATTAGCCTGGGTGTCAGCAGCGCAGAACAGGTCAAACTGGAGCCAATACTTGCTAATAAGGCTATATTCGGCGTAGATCTGTATGCTATTGGTTTAGGAGAGAAGATTGAGGGTTATTTTGCTGAAATGATTGCTGGAACCGGTGCTGTAAGAGCAACCCTGCAAAAGTACTTATAAAAATACGATCCACTCCTGTGATCTTCGTGAACGCATAAAAGCTCACGCAGCGGTTTGAGATGACTGCTGCCTGAGCTTTTTCCTGTTGCTGGAAAGAAAAAAACACCTAACCATAAGGTAAGGTGAATATATAAATT
>NZ_DATMXX010000379.1:0-4535 GCF_035561255.1 Sporomusa sp.
TAAACCGAAATCTATTTTTATGGAAATTCGCATTCCTCATTGCAGCAATAACAGAAAATAATACCCTTGCTTCCGCACTTTACCACCAAAATCCTAGCCCCCGGTTCAGCCTGGATGGTGGCACGGCACACCTGAAGCACAACCGCTCTCCGCCATGGCTAACATATTGCCGGGCAGAGAGCGGTCTTATCGGTAATATGAAATAACTTACACTTTGAACTGCTGAATAGACAGTTGCAGCTCTTCCGCTATTTTTGCTAATGTCTGACTCGAAGTGGCAATTTCTGCCATCGAGGCAGATTGCTCCTCGGTGGCGGCAGATACGGTCTCGGTTTGTGCTGCCGAGTCCTTACTGCGCACGTCAATTTCTTTTACGGCTATGACGATTTCCTGACTGCTGGCAGCCACCTGCTGAATAGTGCCGGAAATTCCCTGTACTTGCACTGATACCTGACTGCTCAGCGATTGAATCTGACTGAATGCTTTTCCCGCTGTGTTTACAACTTCAGTTCCCAGCCGCACCTCCCGGTTGCCTGTAGACATGGCCGCAACCGCCCGGTCTGTATCACTCTGAATTTTTCCAATGAGCGCTGCTATCTGTTTTGCCGCCTCCTGAGACTGTTCAGCCAGTTTGCGTACTTCTTCGGCCACAACAGCAAAGCCACGCCCTTGTTCACCGGCCCGGGCCGCTTCAATAGCGGCATTGAGCGCCAGCAGGTTGGTTTGGCCGGCAATACTGGCAATAGTATCGACTATTTGTCCAATTTCCTTCGACCGTTCGCCCAACTCAGAGACTACCTGGGCCGAGTCACCAACTACGGTTTCGACACTGGCCATTTGACTGATTGCCGTCGCAATGGCATTACCGCCTGCGACGGCGGCATTGGCGGTCTGTTCCGCCATTGTGGCAACTCCGCTTGCATTTGCAGCTATCTGCTGAATACTGGCCGCCATACTTTCGACAACATTGTCGGCCGCATGAATGGCCTTAACCTGAGCGGCCGCCCCGGCGGCAACATCTGCGATTGCGTCTGCTACCTGGCTGACGGCCTGAGACGACTGTTCGGCGCCGGCGGTCAGTTCTTCCGAGGAGGCTACCATATGGGCTGAGGCCATTTTTATATGCTTAACCAGCCTGCTCAGGTTTTCCACCATCACATCGAACTCAGTGGATAACCGGCCGATTTCATCCTTCGAACCTAATGCCGATTTTCTGCCAGTCAGGTTTCCAGTCGCAACTTCCTGCGTCTGAGCAACAAGCAGCCGTAAAGGAGTAATAATTACCCCCGCGGTGTACCAGGCTATACAGCCGGTCAAAATCAGGGCAATTACCAGAATGACGGCAAGTGAAAGGTATGAGGCCTGCCGGCTTTGGGCGGAATTATGCAGCGTCTTCTCGGCCTCTTGCGAGGAGTATGCTGCTAATCCCCTAAAATTGGCATTAATCTTGTCAAAACGTCCGGCCACATTCTGAGTAAACTCAGTATAGGCTTCCTGCCTTTTTCCTTCTGCAGCCAATTGCATGGTTTTTGTGAGCGGAGAAGCCGCCCCTTGTATCTCATTCATCCCGCTAGCAAGCCGGTCCTGTTCGCCTGGGCTCAACGGCTGCTTGCTAAAAGTCTCAAGAACCGCTACATTCTCCTGGAGTAATTCTCCAAGTTTCCGGAAATCTTCCTGCGCCCGGGCCTGATCCGCCGTAGTCGTCAGTTCCAGTATAAGCGCCGTTACCTGCTGCCCCCGGAAGGCAATATCGCCAGCTACCACCGTCTTTCCCATCTGGCGGTGAATTTCGTCTGTGTCCTGTGAGAGCTTCGTCAGGTAGTAGATGGCAAAAACTCCTGCTGCCAACTGGCACGCCAAAACAACAACGACTAAGACAGCAAATTTTTCTTTCACTGCTAAATTTCGAAACCAGTTCAATCGCTTGCCCCCCATAATATTTCTTTAATAGCAATAAAATTATCCCGTGCTCATTGTGATCACGGGATAATTTATTACAATGGCAAAATCAATTCATTCCCTGCAACGGCAGATGAGGTTATATATCCAAAACCAGAAGGCCAATCACCTGGAATCAATTATAGCGTCCATATTTTTCCACTGCGTCAAAGTAAGCTTTCATGTTCTCGTTTTTCGCGTTCATGGGGACACAGCAGCCTGAGGAATAGATAAATCCACCGTCTTTGCCCACAACTGTAATCAGTTTCTTGGCATAGGCGTCGACATCATCAACCGAACCTATCGTCAGCAATGCCGCAGGCACATCCCCCATAATGGCACAATGTCCGCCCAATATTTCTTTAGCCTTAAAAATATCGGTATCGCCATCAAGCTGCAAAACAAATTTTTTCGCAGGCAGTTCTAAGAAATATTCGAGGTTTTTTGTCCAGTCTGAATCACAATGGAGTATGGGAACAATATCTTTCTCAGCCAAGCCGTTGACCAGGCGCTTCATAATCGGCAGTAATAATTTTTCGAATCTTTTCAGGGATATCCATTGCGCACTGCTGCGGGAATCACCGATAAAAGTACGCCTGATACCGATTTGATCGGCCTGGGCTACCAGGATGCTGATCATATCGTCGGTAGTAACTTCCAGTGCCTGATATACTTTGTCGGGGATTCTAAACATATCTTTGAAAAAGCACTCCATAGAGCGGGTCATTGATAAAACATCAGGGGCCGACCCGCCGAGAATTCCCCAGGTGGAACTCTGTCCGCGGCGTGCTGTACGCTGGTTTTCATCGGCAAGCAATTTACCTTTCTCGATCATCGCCTGCATCATTTCCTCGGGGTTTGTGCCAAAAGCAACCTCGTTAAATTTTGTCACATACGCCAGCAGGCCTTTTTCTATCAACAGATCGTAATCAGCCTGCGTCGTAATCTCAACCTCGTGCATTTGGAAAGAGGCATTATCAGGCAGCTCGTCACCAGGCATCTTTGTCCGCATAAGGCCAACCTTCTTCATCAGCGGGGCATAACGCTCACACATAATAAAGGGGTTGCTATCCCAGACCGGGAAGGCCTCGTGAACCTTTTCAATCGCGTCCATGCATTTTTCCCAGTCCCACATAAACTCTTTGTTGGTAATGCCTGCAAACTGACCGGCATACTGGTCAATCATGGGTGCACATACCACCCGGTCCACTGGCTCAAGGTTAATTGTGGCCATAAGTCTTTCCTCTGCTGTCATAACGTCTTTTTTTGCTGTCATTTGTTCCACCCCACAACAGTAGTTTTATCTTTCAGCTAACATGATAACGTAAATATTCCCTCTTGGGAAATTGATTCTCCTTATTGCACCGATTTATAAATAAAATTCTCAGCAATTACTTCCCGGTTGCAGCCGCAATCATTGCCTTGACATTTTCCACCTTCGCGTTTACCGGTACGGCGCAGCCTGATGCCAGAATAAATCCGGTCCCCATATCCCTGATTAATTTTGTACTGTAATTATATACATCATCAGGCGTACCTAATGTAAACAGGGCAGCAGGCACATCACCCTTAATACACATACGATTGCCGAGAACCTCCTTTATCTTGTAGATATTGGTGGCTCCGTCTGTTTCAAATACGCATTTTCCTGCCGGGAAATCCTTAAAGTATTCTAAATCACGTTCCCAGTTGGAATCAATATGGAAGTTAATGACCGCACCTTCTTCGATAATAACGTCAGCTACCTGTTTTAGATATTTCCAGACGAAACGTTCCCACAGCTTGCGCGAAAAGAATTCACTCGCGCCCCTGGCCGGCGATATAAACACATAAGTGGAATTGGTCGCACGGATTTGTTTGCGCATATTAACCAAAACCTCTTCTTGAATTACATCCAAAACAGCCTCAACCTTATCGGCTCTCTTATACAGGTCCTGAATGAACTTAGGCATGGAACGCCCGCCGCTCAGCAGCTCATTTACCAGATTGATAACAAGCGGAGAATATACCACATAACCGGCATCTTCAAAGTTTTTCACCATTTGCGGGGTATCTGCCAATTCTGCCATGATCGAATCAAACGGGACATTTAGCCGTTTAACCACATAATCCTGCATAAAAGGTGTCCAGCCCTTATTCAAGATAGTATCATAATCCTCAATTGTCATAACTTCTTTTTCATCAAGCTGCCATACCACATTATCCGGCAATTCCCGCCCCGGCAGCTTAATATTGGTCATAAATCCTAAAGGAAACAGCAGTGCAGCCGCAAAGGCTGAATCGAACCCGTCAATGTCCCCCAGGTCTTTTATTGATTCCACCATTACCTTGTTCGAGGCTTTTAGGCTTGAACAAAAATCAGATAGTTTGACCCCCATGTGCGTAGCGCAGAAACCATCAGCCAAGGTTACTACCGGAGTTCGATCGGTTTTTTCCAGGGCTACCGCTTTTCTTATTCTTTCTTTCCGCTCTTGCAGCAACTCTTGTGGTGTTTTCATTATGTGCTCCCCCTTGCATATTAGTTAATGACACTGGCCTCAACATCTTTGCCGGTACGCAAACAGTTGGTAGCATAATATATAAGCCATATTTATAAT
>NZ_DATMXX010000380.1:0-17385 GCF_035561255.1 Sporomusa sp.
AAGTGACATTGAGCTTATCCAGTACATGGGTGATCTTATTAAACATTGTTGCTTGTTCTGAGCCGGCAAATAATAGGCCTATAGCGTAATTGTCATTGGTCAGGATCAAAGAACCGCTATCTCCAGGCATACTCATTGGACCTGCTAGAATCTGATCGCTAAATATCCCATACTCTTGGTTACTCATCGCGATTTTGAAGGTTACATTGGTAGCTAATACCTGACTATAAGTTACGCCGGTAGTCCTCCCACTCTTTTTTATGGGTAAACCGGGGGTTGCTTCTTTTATGCCGGCGACTGAGCCAAATTCTAAAATCTCGGCACGTATTGCCGCAGTATCTAGCGGGGCTGCCACGGCACAATCTACAAGATTAAGTTTTTCGCTTTCACGCACTACCTGGACTTGATATTGCGGCCGGAGGAGGTGAATACATGTATTAAGTATCATCTCAAAGGTTTTGGCAATTTTACAGTGTGGTGATCTTGTTGCCCGATATAGCGGCACGAATCTGTGCAGCTGGGCAATGGTACATTCTTCTGGTTTTCCACCATCATATATACCTGGTTGGATGATAGCGTCACCGATTGAAGAACGTCCGTCAGTACCATCAGTAATATTTGCTAAGACATGATTATTAGATAATATGAGTAACTCACCGGTATCTTTGTCTTTAACGACTGCACCAAATGTCCCTGCCGAAATCTTATAATGCCCAAGGCTCATTCCTGGTTGGGCCGGACGATTATACCCCATTCGTTCACCTAGTAGTCGAATATCGCCAACCTCTATTATATCAGTTAGTGTATTGTCCATTATTCTTGGTAAAGCTGCACCATTTCGCAAATCAGAGTTTTGATACTTCTTTTTTACTAATATAGTAAGGGCTTCCTGTCCTGTATTTTTACCACGAATATATTTTTGTCCTTGCCCAACCCCGACAATATTATTTGCGTGAGTGTCTAATTTTAAAAGTTGACGAAATATTGCCGGTATGTCTTTTTTATTCATCTTCGTGCCCTCCTCGCCCCTGCATATCATATGTTAGATAATGTATGATATGCAGGGTAAAATGAGCAGGCAACTAAACCTTATTATAGTAAATCTCTAATTTCACTAATTTTATTAATTGTGGCATGATAACCACGTTTAATAAATTCATTGGTTTGACTCAGATTTTTTTGATTTAAATCATAAGCCTGGGGCCTGATGATTACATTTGCATACTGCTCTGATTTAATCAGGGTAACTTCCCTGCCCATAATTTCAATGCATTGCATCAGTATTTCGCCCACAGAGTTAGTTTCATAATTTGGTTGGCCTGAATAGCCTAAATCGACTGCAATAATCTTATCAGCACCCATATGATTTAAAATATCTGTAGGTAGATTATTTTTTACGGCCCCATCTACTAATGTCATTCCGCGATATTTCTTTGGGAAAAAAACTCCGGGTATAGAGATACTGGCCCGTACGGCTTCATACAACAAAGCATTGTGATAATACCGGGCGTTTGGAATAGCTCGATTAGGCGGTAGCGGGGATGTAAAGAAAACGGTATCTGATGAAGTTATATCGACTGCAGTGATTGCTAAAGGTATTTTTGTATCACGAACTGTCCGCTGACTCCATAATTTTTTTAATAAGTCTTCAATCTTCTCCCCTTTTATCAAGCCGGTAGGCAAAACTGACCAAAATCGGAATTTTCCGCTCATCAGCCATTTAAAACCATGTTTAAATAAATCAGCAGATGTTACTTTTAGATCAATTAAATCATGAATATCAACATCATGGATAATTGACTGCATTTGTTGTGGCGAATAACCGCACGCATACATTGTAGCTACTATTGCACCAGCACTGGTACCGGCAATATAATCAACAGGTATGTTATGATCAGTCAGTGCTTTAAGTACTCCGATATGAGAGATGCCTCTTAACCCGCCTCCGCTTAAGGCCAAACCTATTTTTGGCCGAAGGCCGCGCTGTAGATTATTGATGGTGACAATCATTGCTATTTCACCTCGCACATTCCATCCTCTATTATGTTATGAATGAGCAGTGGTAGGTGATAATTAAAGTAAAAAAAAAGAGACTATCGTCTCTTTTCTCCGTTTAGTTATCTTATCGTTTAATCTTTTTTTGCAAGAATTATCATACGCGGAGTCTCTGAGCTATAGGAGCGCCCATCAAATCCGCCATAAGTTTCGATGATTGATAGCCCGCTATTGCTAAATATATTGGCCATCTCAGGCAGAGAATAAGCCCTTAAGATGAAATCGTATTGAATCTTTGTGCCAGTAATCTGGTTAATAAGTTGCCGTTTCATAGTCGCAATTCCATTTTCTAACTGTACTTTATAAGAAAGAACATACTCACCATTAGGATGTCGCCAGTAGCGGTTTAAATTATTACGCACCATCCAATCCCTGTTTAACAAGTCTATCAGGAATAAACCGCGGGGTTTTAAAGCATTGGCAATAAGTTTTATGATATTTGCGTTTTCATCATCCGTGAAGTAACCGAAAGCAGCAAACATATTAATAATAGCAGCAAACTGTTGGTCGTAATCAAGTTCGCGCATGTCTTGCTGCTTAAAAGTAACGTTGACCAGGGCCTCTTGCGCTTTCTGGACTGCAATATCCAGAAAATCCTGAGTAGCATCGACACCGGTAACATTAAATCCTTGTTTGGCCAGTTCTATTGCGTGGCGTCCGTAACCACAATACAAATCTAAAATAGACTCACCACTTTTTAAATTAAGAACACTGGAAATAAATCGTACTTCTTGGTCTGTACCAGCTAAGGAATACGATTTAAAATCACCTAAGGTTTCATGAGTCACTTTTGACACCACCGTAACATTCTTTTCATAGAAAATTCTCTTGTGTTTTGTGATTTAATGACTGTTATTGCTGTCTGGAAATAGATACAGCAATAGCCTTCCTTATTCATTCGGCAATTATGTGGGCAAGAGTAACAATGATCTTTGGTACTAACATAACTCTATCACTGACGTAACGAATAAAACTATGTCTCTAAATAAGATTCTTGTTTAACTTTGCTGTATACGCGAAGTAGCGCTAACGATAATTGAATATTTAATAAAAGTTCGCTACTTTCATCTAAAAATCCTTCCCCTTAATTTTGTAAATTAATTCTCAAATAAAGAACTGCCTAGTTATCTCCAGGCAGTTCCTATTCTAGTTGCCGTCTTTTATATATTTTATACCACGACGGATAGCGATTTCGTTAATTGCCACTAGCTCCGGCTTTTTAGCAAACATTTTGGCAAAGGCTTTCAACACAGCATCAGTTGTTACTACTTCAGCTGCACCAATAATTGCACCGAGCATAACCATATTGGCTGTTTTAGTGTTGCCAATTTCAGCGGCGATCTCATTGGCTGGGACTTGGTAAGCTGTAACGTCGGTACGGTCTGCCCCCCGTTCAATGAGTGAACTATTGATAATAAGTATGCCGCCTGATTGTAGCTGTGGTTCAAATTTATCAAGTGATGGTAAATTCATGGCAATAACCAGGTTAGGCTCAGAAACAATCGGTGCACCAATAGGTTCACCAGAAATAATCACTGAGCAGTTTGCTGTACCACCCCTCATCTCAGGTCCATATGATGGAATCCATGATACTTGCTTGTTATCAATCATACCGGCATAGGTTAATAGTTGGCCCATAAGCATTACGCCCTGCCCGCCAAAACCCGCCATGATTATTTCATGGGTCATTTCATTACCCCCTCCGATGTTTTATAGACACCTAACGGGTAATAGGGAATCATGTCTTCTTCAATCCATTTAGCAGCCTCAATCGGACTCATACCCCAGTTAGTCGGACATGTTGATAATATTTCAACTAAGCCAAAGCCTTCCCCGCTTATTTGCAATTGAAAAGCTTTCTTGATTGCTGCCTTGGCTTTAGCCATGTTGCCAGGAGTATTGATGGCTACGCGGGCAATGAATTTGGCACCTTCAAGGGTGGCTAACATCTCTGAAACCTTAATTGGATATCCGGTTGATTCGGCGCTTCGACCATAAGGTGAAGTGTTAGTAACTTGCCCGATCAAGGTTGTTGGAGCCATTTGACCGCCAGTCATACCATAGATCGCATTATTGACGAAAATAGTAGTGATCTTCTCACCTCTGGCAGCTGCATGGACAATCTCAGCACAACCAATTGCTGCTAAATCACCATCCCCTTGATAAGTAAAAACAACAGCATCAGGATGAACCCGCTTTACACCGGTAGCTACAGCTGGTGCCCGGCCATGGGCAGCTTCAAATGCATCAAAGTTAAAATATTCGTAAGCCAGTACTGAGCAGCCAACAGGAGCTACACCTATTGCTTTATCCCGTACATCAAGTTCATCAAGTACTTCGGCAACCAGACGGTGAATTATGCCGTGATGGCAGCCTGGGCAGTAATGAAAGGGAACATCTTTTAGCCCTTTGGGCCTGGAAAATATTTTCTCCGACATGGTTATCTTCCCTCCTTCCCTTTGAATATATTGGCAATCTGCTCATATACTTCCTTGGTGCTAGGGATCATACCACCTGAGCGGCCATAGAAATGCACTGGTTTAGCTCCATTAACCGCTAACCGTACATCTTCGATCATTTGGCCAGCGCTGAGCTCAAGGGTAAGAAAAGCCGAGGCCTTGCCAGCAGCTAATGCGGCAAGTGGTTTTTCAGGGAATGGCCATAGTGTAATCGGTCGCAACATACCAACCTTCAGGCCTTCACTACGCGCTTTTTCGAGGGACGAGCGAGCAATACGTGAGGTGATGCCATAGGCTACAACTATAAGCTCTGCGTCATCTGTATACAATTCTTCATATCGTACTTCATTAGCAGTAATTTCGGCGTATTTTTTTTGCAGATGGATATTGTGTAATTCCAACTTCTCAGGCTGAAGATGAAGTGAATTAACAATATTAGGTTCAGTACGCCCTCTAAGGCCTGTTGCAGCCCATGGTTTGGCAATTTGTTTAGTATTGGGAGGACTAAATTCTACCGGTTCCATCATTTGGCCCAATGCCCCATCACCTAACAGCATGACAGGTGTGCGATATCTATCTGCAAGATCAAATGCCAGGATTGTTGTATCAACCATTTCCTGGACTGAGTTAGGTGCAAGCACTATGGTGCGGTAGTCGCCATGCCCGCCCCCTTTAGTCGCTTGAAAGTAATCTGACTGAGCTGGTTGAATGCCTCCTAAACCTGGGCCACCGCGCATTATATTTACAATAACACTCGGAAGCTCGGCACCGGCAATGTAAGAGATTCCTTCCATTTTGAGGCTTATCCCAGGGCTTGAGGATGAGGTCATTACCCTGGCACCAGCACCTGCGGCACCATATACCATGTTAATAGCAGCAACTTCACTTTCTGCCTGGAGAAATACGCCATTAATCTGCGGCATGCGTTTGGACATATATTCAGTCAGTTCTGTTTGCGGTGTTATTGGATAGCCAAAATAGTGCCGGCACCCGGCAACAATAGCAGCTTCACCAATAGCCTCATTGCCTTTCATTAATATCTTTTCTGCCATTAGAATCACTCTCCTTTGTCTTTATGAATCTCAATGACAATATCCGGGCAGGTCTTGGCACAGAGTGCACATCCAACACATTTAGTCTCGTCGATACAAGTAGCTGGCCGGTAACCTTTGCTGTTAAACCTGTTAGCAAGAACTACAATTTTGTGAGGACATGCTACTGTACATAATTCGCATCCTTTACAACGCTCTTCGTTGAAAAATGGTTTTGGCACTATAGTTCCCTCCTTAACATGTATAGGGACATTATATCCAGTATACAAAAAGTCAACCCCATGTCCTACAACACGGGGTTAAATTAATAAAAATTATTTCTATTTTACAATTTCCACCGTATTGCCGGTATTAATCTTGGCAGCGTTTCCTTCATCTGTGTCTAGGTGACATTCGAGCTTAAAGCTGTCACTTACCCTTGCTAAAACGTTATCATAAATGAGGCCTCGCTCGCCAGTACAGCGGACTTGTACAACATCTTTATCCTTTAAACCTAATTCGGCTGCATCGGCAGTAGTCATATGAATATGGCGGCAAGCAGCAATAACGCCTTCCTCCAGTTTTACTTCGCCTTTAGGGCCAACAAGGGTCAATCCAGGTGACCCTTTTAAATCGCCGGAATCACGCACTGGTGGATTAATACCGAGCTTAAGCGCATCAGTCAGAGCAATTTCAATTTGAGTTTGTTTACGCTCTGGGCCAAGTATACGTACTTTTTTAAAAGAACCCTTTTCAGTAACTAGATCAACTTGCTCTTCACAAGCAAACTGACCAGGTTGAGACAGATCCTTTTTAACAGTGAGTTGATATCCCACACCAAATAAGATATCAAGATGCTCACGGGATACATGCAAGTGACGGGCTGAAATACCTACAGGAATTGATTTAGACATAAAAAATGCACTCCTTTTATATTAAATTATATTATACCAGCTATTCAATAACCTCCGAAAAATATACTACAGTTACAATGTCACTATTGGTTAAGGTTTTATTATAGATAGACTGCAAAAAAACCAATAGTTCATCGATACTGGTAAGATCCGGATTCTCTCCCTGCAAATCATGGAGAGTCAATTGGGAAATCGGTTTTACCAAAACACGGTCAATAGCTGCAGTAAAGATTCGTTTCTTTTGGGAGAACCGTTTGCCTACAGTTACCCATACGATATCGCCTTCTGAATATTTATTGGTCTTATCCCCAAGCCTAATCGTACATATTTTGCGGCGACAAACTAATTGGCTGTGATAGTTAGACGAATAAAAATTCAATGCCCTCATCCCAGAATCCCCCTATTTATTATGGTTTTAGCCACTTTCTTATTCTAGTTACAGCTTCAGACAGCCTTTGTTCAGGCTGAACCAACGCTATGCGTACATAGCCTTCACCGCAAGCACCAAAAGCGCTGCCGGGAATAACAGCTACCCCGGTATTTTTTAACAGTGAGACTGTGAAGTCATAGGAGGACTGCTTAGTGGGAACCGGCGCCCACACATACATTGAAGCCTTAGGACGGTCTGCAACCCAACCTATCTCCGAGAAACCGTCAACAATAATATCACGGCGTCTCTGATAGGCTGCAGCGGTCTCAGCAACACAATTCTGAGACCCGGTCAGGGCAGCTATGGCAGCTTGCTGGAGCGGATAAAAAATACCATAGTCGAAATTGGATTTTAAACGCCCGAGAAGAGATATTATGTGGGCATTACCTACAACATAACCAACTCGGCAGCCCGCCATATTATAGGTTTTAGAAAGAGAATTAAATTCTATTGCGATATCTTTTGCACCGGGAATGGACAAAAAACTATCAGGCCGGTAATCATCAAAAACCAGGTCACTATAAGCAAAATCATAACAGACAAGAATGTTATAGCGTTTGGCAAACGCCACTACCTGTTCCAGAAAGCTCCGGGGTGCTGTAGCCGCCAGTGGATTATTAGGATAATTTAATATCATGATTTTGGCCCGCTTTAATATGGTTTCATCAATGGCTGCTAAGTCTGGCAGATAGTTATTTTCCGGCGTCAGCGGCATTTTATAGAGCTCAGCACCGGCAATAAGCGGACCGGCACTGAAAATTGGATAGCCTGGATCTGGAATAAGTACCACATCACCAGGGTTTATCAAACATAATGATATGTGCGCTAAACCATCTTGTGACCCAATCAGTGAGTGGATTTCCGTTTCCGGGTTTAGTTTAACACCGAATTTAGTATTGTACCAGCCAGCGATGGCGCTTAAGAGATCAGGCACTCCTTTGGATAAAGTGTATCCGTAGTTAAAGCAGCAATCGACAGAATCTTTCAGTGCTTTAACAATATGTGGCGCTGGTGCCATA
Source organism: Sporomusa sp. (assembly GCF_035561255.1). Classification (GTDB taxonomy): domain Bacteria; phylum Bacillota; class Negativicutes; order Sporomusales; family Sporomusaceae; genus Sporomusa. The sequence goes on from NZ_DATMXX010000380.1 coordinate 7,909, forward strand.
TCAGGACTGCCAATACTTAGGGTAATAACGTCTTTACCAGCGGCAATTTCGGTCTTGCGCATATCATCAACTTGCGTAAAAATGGCTGATGTTAAGGCCTGCATACGCTCGGATTGATCAAACATGTTGCCCCTCCAATATCGCCTTACTTAATGAGACCTGGACAAACGCGGTTAATTTTAATATTCAATATAAATAAGGCAATTCCTGTTGGCTAAGAGGCAAAAAAATTAATTTTATTTCAAATTGGTCTGACTTACTAAACGCATACCTCTCCGGTCAGCTTCGGCAATAAGACGTTCCTGGTCTATTGTAGTCAATTGACGATTATCCAGCAGTACTTTACCATCGACAATTACAGTATGGACATCACGTGCACCGGCGGCATAAGTCAAAAGGGATAAGCGGTCGTGGCGCGGATGCCAATGTGGCTCCTGCATATCAAAGACAGTTATGTCCGCTTTGTAAGTGACCTCCAATTTACCAGTTGCTTTGTTTAGGCCTAAGGCATTAGCGCCTTGAGAAGTAGCCATATCTACTGCTGTTTTAGCAGGAATAGCCAACGGGTCAAGGCGATGAACCTTGTGTAGCATTGCAGCTAAACGTAACTCTTCAAGCATATCCAGGTTATTATTGCTTGCTGCGCCATCAGTCCCCAGCCCAACACAAATCCCCGCATTAAGCATGTCGGGTATTGGAGCGACGCCACTGGCTAATTTCATATTACTGCCCGGATTGTGAGCCACTCGTATGTTCTTATTCTTCATAATCGCAATATCGTCAGGCGATACGTGAACGCAGTGTGCAGCTAAAACACCATGATCCAGGACGCCTAGCTCTTCCATTAAAGCGATAGGCGATTTCCCATATTGTTTTTGACAATCAGCTACCTCGCCAGCAGTTTCAGATAAATGGATATGTATTTGGGAGCCTAATTTTTCAGCTAAAGCGGTTACTTTCTTAAGATAATCAGGTGGGCATGTATAAGGTGCGTGTGGTCCGAGCATAACCGTAATTCTGCCATTAGCGGCCAAATGCCATTCTTTGTAAAAGTTTTCGCTTTCAGCCAATGCCTGATTGGCTGTAGGTGCAACTCCAGCCATACCGCGTGACAATACGGCGCGAATACCACTCTCTGCCACCGCTTTAGCGACTTCAGGCATAAAAAAGTACATGTCTGCAAAACAGGTTGTGCCTGTTTTGAGCATTTCTGCGATTGCTAAAAGTGATCCCCAATACACATCCTCTGCTGTCAGGTTCTCCTCGGCAGGCCAAATCTTTGTTTTTAGCCAGTCCATAAGCATCATATCATCTGCATAGCTTCGAAACAGTGACATAGCTGCATGGGTATGGGTATTGACAAAACCAGGAATTATGAGCTTATCCTGGCAGTTAATGATCCGTTCAGCATGATCAGTGACAATACCGATTTGCGTAATGACTGAGCCAGTAATAGCAATGTCGGTTTGGCGTACTTGGCCATCGGCGCAGAGTACATCGCCACCTTTAAGAAGAATATTTACCATTTATATGCCTCCCTTGCGCTTTGTACTAGTACCTTGTTAGCTCTAAAACGGTAGAATAATGGCGAGGATATTTTTCGCAAACCAAGGCGGAGGAGGGAGGCATACCGGACGTATGCTGACTGACGACAACGAAGGGTTGCGGAAAATAGACCGTCAGTATTCACTGGATTAGGGCTGATAAGGTACTAGGCTTTATGGAGATACTCATGCTGATCAGGGGTAAGTCGGTCAATGCTAAAGCCCATGGCTTTTAGCTTGAGATCGGCGACTCTTTGATCCATCTCAGCCGTTACAGTATATACTTTGTTGTCTAATTCAGCGTGCTTACCGGCAATATGGAGTACAGCCAGGGTTTGCATTGCGAAGGATAAGTCCATAATCTCTGTTGGGTGCCCGTCCCCTGCTGCCAGGTTAACTAAACGGCCTTCAGCCAGCAGGTATAATTTGCGGTCATCTTCCATAACAAATTCTTCGATATTTTTACGTACAGTTTTGCGGCTTTTAGCTAATGCAGACAGATCATCTTTGTTAATTTCGACATCAAAATGACCTGCATTTGCCATGATTGCACCCGGTTTCATAATTTCCATGTGTTCACGACGGATAACATCTTTACAGCCTGTCAGCGTAACAAAAATATCTCCACGAGACGCGGCATCCTGCATCGGTAATACTGTAAAGCCATCAAATACAGCCTCAATAGCTTTAATAGGATCAATTTCAGTAACAATAACGTTTGCTCCCAGGCCTTTAGCGCGCATAGCCACCCCTTTACCACACCAGCCATAACCGGCAACTACCACTGTCTTGCCAGTCACCGTAAGGTTAGTAGTTCTCATGATCCCGTCCCAGGTTGACTGGCCGGTACCGTAACGGTTGTCGAACAAATATTTGCAATACGCATCATTGACGGCTATCATAGGAAATTTCAGCCGCCCGGAATCTGCTAAGGCCCTCAGGCGCAGAACACCGGTAGTTGTTTCCTCAGAACCCCCAAGGATATTTGCGGCTAATTCGCTTCGCTCGCCATGTAATAAAGATACCAGATCACCGCCATCATCAACAATAATATCAGGTTTGGTATCAAGCGCTTTATGTAAAAAATCTTCATATTCTGCAGCAGTAGTGTTGTACCAGGCAAAGACTTTAACACCTTGGGACGCTAAGGCTGCAGCCACATCGTCCTGTGTTGATAGTGGATTACTGCCGGTTACAGCCACATTTGCCCCGGCATTTTTGAGAACAATGGCCAGATAGGCCGTCTTTGCCTCCAAATGCATAGTGATAACCAGATTTTTGCCGGCTAAAGGTTTTGTTTGAGATAGTTCCTCATTCAAAACGTTGAGCACAGGCATAAACTCTTTAACCCAGTTTATTTTATCCATCCCCTGAGGGGCTAAGGCAATGTTACGAACAATAGATTCCATAGTTTTAATCTCCTTCCCTTACTTACGCATTTTTGACAATTGACTAATAGACTCTTGGTAGGGAGCTCGTAATATACCATATTCAGTGATAATCGCAGATATCATAGTGTGTGATGTGACATCAAATGCTGGATTAAACACCTTTACCCCCGCCGGTGCCACACAATTGCCGCCTAATGATGTGACTTCGCTTGCACACCGTTCTTCTATTGGAATATCAGAGCCACTGCTTATGGTGAAATCAAAAGTGGATACCGGTGCAGCTACATAAAACGGTATTCCATGTTCTTTTGCCAGGATAGCTACGCTGTATGTCCCTATTTTATTGGCAACATCGCCGTTTAAAGCGATTCGGTCCGCACCAACGATGACTGCGTGTACCATTTGGTTCTTCATTACCCAGCCAGCCATATTATCAGTAATCAATGTGACCGGAATACCATCTTGCATCAGCTCCCAGGCTGTCAGCCTGGCACCCTGAAGCAGTGGCCGGGTTTCATCAGCAAAAACCCCGGTAATATTCCCCTGAGACCAAGCCTTGCGAATTACCCCCAGTGCTGTTCCAAGGGCGACAGTGGCTAACGCACCGGCATTACAATGGGTTAGTACAGATGTGGGAGTCGTAAATAAACTCGCACCATATGTCGCCATTTGCTCGTTAACAGCCTGGTCTTCTTTCGCAATGACAATGGCTTCCTGCTCCAGAGCTGCGATTGCAGTGGCCGAATCGGTGGATTCAGGTAATCGAGTGATAACATTAAGCATACGGTCAATAGCCCAAAATAAGTTAACGGCTGTTGGTCTAGTCTGACGCAGTGCTTCAGCCGTTGCTAATAATTTATGCTTAAACTCGTTAGTGGCAAGTCCTGTAAGTTCACGGGCTCCCAGTACTAAAGCAAAAGCCGCCGCCGCCCCAATGGCCGGAGCGCCGCGTACTTCAAGCCGTCTGATGGCTTCAGCCGCGCGTCGCCAGTCATAACACTCGATATATTCAAGTTTTGTTGGCAATAAAGTCTGATTCAACAGGGTTAAACAGTTATTTGACCAAACGACAGACCGCATCAACCATTCCTCCTTACAATTTAAAGCCGCCGTATTCAGCCAGCGCGTGCTTGCAAGTACAGTCAGTCTCAGTATCTAACTGTGATATTGCGGCCATAATGAGCTGCTTGATGTTTTCAGCGTTGCCTTGCATTGTTTCCAGTACTTCATGATGGGTCAAGGGCTGGGGCGAGATCCCGGCGGCAAAGTTAGTAACCATGGAAACAGTAGCATAACACATTTCAGCCTCGCGGGCTAAAACCACCTCAGGGACATTTGTCATGCCTACTACGTCACCGCCAAATTTAGCAAACATCTTAATCTCGGCCGGTGTTTCAAACCGTGGACCTTCAGTGCACACATAGGTGCCCTGCTGGTGAATCGATATACCAAGGTTTTGGGCCGCTGTGGTTAATACATTGCGCACTGTCGGGCAATACGGCGTTGTTACATCAACATGAACTACGCCACGGTCGCCACCTTCGTAAAAAGTTGTTGTCCGATTTTTAACAAAATCAAGAAACTGGTCAATGAGCACAAAATCACCTGGTTTCATGTCCAGGTTAAGTGAACCTACTGCTGTTGTCGCAATAATATTTTGCACGCCAAGCTTCTTTATCGCCCAGATATTAGCCCGGTAATTAATTAAATGCGGTGGGATAGAATGGCTGCTGCCATGACGTGGAATAAATGCAACATCTTTACCGGCATATTCGCCACTTTTAAAGCGCACTACGCCGTAAGGGGTAGCAATCTCCTGATCACGGATATTGTCCAAGATTCGTGGGTCGTATACGCCGGTTCCACCAATGATGGCAATCTTCATATTTTATCACCCTGCCTATTTATTTTCTATGCCACATATACCAAGTAAATCTTCAATGGTGTTAAGTATATAATCGGGCTGCTCGGCCAGCAGGTCTTTCCAAGCCAGCTGAGTCCAACGGACAGCAGCTGTTTTAACCCCTGCTGCGCGCGCGCTTGCCAAGTCGAAAGGACTGTCCCCTATCATTAGACATTCGGACGGCGCAAGCTTAATCTGTTCCAGTGCCAACTGTACCGGTTCTGGATCAGGCTTATGTTTTGCGCATTCCTCGTGACCGATAACAATAGCGAAATATTTGTCCATGTTAAACAGGCGAAGCCCCCTTATGGCTGTACTTTTTGTCTTTGAAGTAACAATTGCCAGTAGTATGCCCTCATTATACAGCTTTTGAATAGTTTCAGCTACACCGTCAAAACCAGTTGTCAGTTTATCATGGTGAACCAGATTGAATTCTCTGTAGGTTTTAATTAAAGCTTCAACCTTATCAGGTCCATAATGCTCCATCGCATCCCTAAGGGGCTTGCCAAAGAAAGCATAGACTTGCTGGGGAGTAAGTTGCCGCCCATAATGCTGCTCAAAGGTGTGCTGAAAAGATCGGACAATCAGGTTAGAGGTATCAATCAGTGTACCATCCAGATCAAATAAAATTCCCTTGAATTTCAATGTTGCCCTCCTGAATAGAGTTAATGTAACCAGAAAAACAGGAGCCTGGCTTGAGGCTCCTGTTTTGCCCAGGTCATTGGCAAGTTAAAATTTAAGCCTGCCAGCTTATTGGAAAGATGAGCCAAAATGTCCGTTTTTCATTAGAATGTGCTAATTTAAATAATGAAAATAACACACAAGCAGTAATCCTAACCTAAAAAATTCAAGATACTGCTCCAAATCCCTGCTATTTGTTATTATAAATTACAAATTTACGCCAATAAATCCGCCAAGTGCTCCAGCCAAACTGCCAGCGGCAAACTTATTACTCAGCATGAGCCAGGATATTTGTTCCTGACCCAATTCGATACCTATCCCCACTGAGAACAGCACATAAATTATGCCAACAGCACAGCCGATAATCAGGCCTTTGGCAGCTACCTGCTTGGCTGCATAGATACTACCGATAAAAATACTAGTTGTAGTTAATGCGACCATAATATATTCAAGATAGGTATCAATAAATCTATTTTCTGATATCAGGCTAATAAGCGAAAGGAATATGGCACAAATAAGCGATACCGCTATACTAACTGCTACTCCTTTAAAAATAGCCATAGAGATATTGGTATTACGCGGAGCTTGGGGGTAGTTTCTTGTCCGTCTGGAAACTTTGGCCATAATACTCCCTCCTGCACAGTCCTTTATTGTTAAATTTATGCAAATAACAGCCAAATATGCGGACTAATTATAATTTTATAGCTCCCAATCCTCTATGGCTTTTATTATGCCATAGTTGGTTAAATCAAAATGTATCGGTGTAACCGATACTTTTCCGCTTTTTACGGCGACTATATCGCTGTCTGGATCATTCTCACTTTCTGATACACGGCCGCTCATCCAATAATAAGTACGGCCTCTGGGGTCCTGGCGGCGTTCAAAGGTGTTTTCATAGCTACGGACGCCAAGCTTGGTGACAACTATTTCCCTAAGCTGACCTTCGCCAAGTGCTGGAACATTGACATTGAGCAAAGTATTGGGTGGTAAACTTTTACTAATCATTTTTTCCACAATTTTTCTGGCAATTTTAGCGGCAGGTTCGAAATCGAACGGTTGCCAGCTGTCCAGCGACATGGCGACAGCCGGCAGTCCATGTAATGCTCCTTCAATTGCGGCGCTCACTGTACCTGAATAAAGTACGTCAGTTCCCAGGTTTGAACCCTGATTAATTCCTGAGACAATTATATCAGGGTGGTCATCTGTAAGCAGCGCCTCTAAGGCAACCTTAACACAGTCAGTCGGTGTGCCGCCAACCCTCCAGGCGCAAATTGCCGGGGTATTAATACAATGTTTATCAATCCATATTGGATGATGTACAGTAATTGCCTGGCTTGATGCGCTTTTCTCACTGTCAGGTGCGATTACCGTAATTCTAGCAATTTGGGATAATTCCAACCATAGGGCTTTTATTCCCGGTGCATTTATACCGTCGTCATTGGTTAAAAGTATATGCAAGGCACAGCCTCCCAATAAATTATAATTGGCCCATAAACTTATGGGTCTGTGGAATTACCCTGACGTTTTCAAGCAGTTTAAGCGCTTCTGCCTGATAAGTAAGCATGGCATCCGGCTGAACGGCTGTAGAGGCATTACAGGGGGTAACCGGCTGCAGGATGAGCGGAATACGGTTATTGACTGAAGCCACCAAGTCAACAGCCTGTTTAAACTCGTCACTGCCAGTTTGCCCTGTGATAACCAGCTTAATAAAAACTTCTTTGCCAGCTGCCAGTCGCAAAAATTCATAATGCTCCTGCCAATATGCTTTTCCTGCGATACTCGGCAGTTTTAGGTCCATACTGATAATATGTATATAGGGCAGCGCCTGGGCCAGTTTCTCAACCATAGTGCCATTTGTTTCAAGATATATCAGGCCTTTAAGTTTAGGTGCCAGCTTTATAATGCTCTCAGTTTGCCCCAACGGCTCCCCACCGGTCAAACTAATCGAATGGTGTCTAATGGTTAAGAGCGAATTAATTCGTTGTGCGAGATAATCAATAGACAATGGGTTAGCTATTTTGTCAAAAATTCGCTTGCCCGGGGCACACTCTACTAAAGCATGATCGCATAGCTTACGGGAATCAGGGGTATCACAATAGTCACAGGCTAAATTGCAGCCGGCAAAGCGCACAAATATCTGGCGAGTTCCGACATATAAGCCTTCCCCCTGAATCGAAGAAAATATTTCAATAATATTAGCCATATTTTACCCCTGAGGACAGTATTTGACAGCTGAACGCGGCGACTCCCATATTTGGACGCAGCGAATCTTGATATTCTCCTGAAAGACAGGATTAGCGGCAAGCGTATCGTAAATATATTTAGCAATATATTCAGCAGTTGGGGGAATTGTCTTGAATTCTGGCAGGTCATTAAGATAGTAGTGATCAAGATTATCTATTACTTTGCCTACTTCGGCCTTAAGTTCTTTAAAATCCATAATCATACCTAACCGGTTAAGCTCGCGGCCGGAAACAGTGACTTCTACTTTCCAGTTATGTCCGTGTAACCGGCAGCATTTGCCCGGATAATCAGGCAACTGATGTGCAGCCTCAAATTCTGCAATAATAGTCAAATCATACATGGTAAAATACCTCCCTGATTAATAGGTTTTATCAGCAATCGAAGAAATATACTTGAATAGTTAGTACAGGCAATCTTACTATATGCAAAAAAAGATGAGTGTGAACTCACCTTTATTTTATAGCTTGCTTACTTAAGAGGTTTTCCTTGGTAAACTCGTCTGAATTATTTAGTAACATATCCCGATAGCTTAGGCTACGGGTATGTTCAGTATGGCTCCAGTTCCGGTCATTGCGGTGCAGGAAGCCCAGGAAAGTAATCGGTATCCAACTGTATACAAAGAGCGGGTAAAAAATTAAGTATAGCCATGTCTTCCAATTAGCACGGATTTTGGCCAAAATAATGATTGGGAAAACGTATTGGCCAATGGCAATGATGGTCCACACTTCTATGGGTAAAACCATATAGAGAATATTAGTATAGAAAGGGACAATATGGTACAAATAGCTTAAAATAACAAATGTTGTCGATAATATCAAGAAATGCGGCTGGACAAGGTGCAGTACTCCATCTAAAATTCTTATGTCACGTCGCCTTATTCCCTCTACTAATAATTTAGGGATATATCGCCCGGCAACATCAAAGTGACCTTGTGCCCAACGCTTGCGCTGTTTCCAGGATTGCATGAAAGTAAGTGGCTTCTCGTCATAAACTATGGCGTCATGTGCCCAAGTAGTGCGAACACCAATTAATAATGTTTTCATGGTAAATTCCATATCCTCAGTAAGGCAGGTAGCACCCCAGCCAAACTTTTTTAGGATATCGGTAGAAATACACATCCCGGTTCCACCTAAGACACTTGATAAGCCTAGATTATATTTAGCTAGATGCCAAATATGATTGACGACCCAGAAAGAAATGGCGAACGTTGCGGCAATCCAGGTATCATTAGGATTCTTTGCATTAAGATAACCTTGAATGACCTTTTCTCCCTTGCACAGACGATTGTTCATTTCACTGAGGAAATTAGGATCAACGAGATTGTCGGCGTCAAAAACCACTACAGCGTCATATTGCTTTTTTAAAGCAAATAGCTTCTCAAACATCCATTCCATTGCATAGCCTTTGCCTCGTTGCTCAAGGTTAAAACGCTCGTACACAAGGGCACCAGCGTTTTTAGCAATCTGAGCGGTGGTATCTTTGCAATTGTCTGCTACAACATAGATGTCATAAAGGTCTTGTGGATAATTAAGTACATGCAGATTCTCCACCAACTGACCGATTACCTGTTCTTCATTATGGGCAGCAACTATAATGGCAAATGTATTTTTAGGAGTTGTTATTTTATCCTCATGTCTTTTACAAATTCCAAAAAATGCAATGATAAAATAGTACAATGTAAAAAATACAATAATAAGTTGCATGGGAATCATTA
>NZ_DATMXX010000381.1:0-2512 GCF_035561255.1 Sporomusa sp.
TCTTCATTTATGTAAAAGATAAGGACGTATTTGTGCGCACTCGCACCGTTGAGTTTTCGGCTATGCTAACTTTACAGGAGTTTGACAACTTATTAACTGAACCCAATTTTCTGCGAATCCATCGCCAGTATATTATAAACCTAGATGAAATATTGGAAATTACCCCGTGGTTTCACGGCTCCTATCTACTGCGCATGAATGATCTTAATAAACAAGAGGTTCCCGTCAGCCGCACCCGTGTGAAACACCTAAAACTTACACTCGGTCTCAAGTAGAAACAAAGAGGAGGTTTACGATTATTTGAGCTTCAAAACAAGATTAACCGTATTCTTTGTCGGTATTGCCCTGCTAGTTTCACTCGGGGTAGGTATTTTGATCATTAGAGATATGCAGGTGCAAATTGAAGTAGCAATCGCTGAGAAAGCAAAATCAGACCTAGCCACAGCGCTTGAAATTGCTGATTATATGCGCCCGGGCTCATGGCGGATAGAGAATGGCGAGTTATACAAAGGTCACCTTCGAATCAATGATGATACCGAATTGGTTGATAAAATTGGCCGTTTAACAGATGACACTGTAACGATATTCTTAAACAACACCCGTGTTGCCACCAATATTATCAGGGACGGCAGCAGGGTCACAGGTACACTCGCTGCCGATTATGTCTCCGAAACAGTACTTAACGGCGGTCTCTATGTTGGTGAAGCCGAGGTCATTGGTGTCAAATATCAGACTTGCTATGCTCCTATCAAAAATGATTCAGGCCAGATTATCGGTATGTTTTATATTGGTGTGTCAAAGAATTTTGCAGATCAGCTTAAGCATAGTTTTACAGCAGTAGCAGTATTATCAACCCGTATTGCCTTATTATTCGCCCTTGCTGCTACCTGCTTTATCTCGGTAGATGCCTGGTCTACCGCATTCCTCACCCGAGCAAGCCCCCGCTGGACAACACCACACGATCAGAAAGAGACGCCCCCCTAGAAGGGTCGCGTCTCTTTTTGATCTTATTTTATTATCTTTATTATGCAGTTTTACTGTTTTCAATCTTAGCCTTTGGCGGAGCAGATAGTATCGGCAAAATTATCGCAACAGCCAAAGCGATCGAAGTAATAATAAGCGCTTCACTATAATTTCCTGATGACTGACGGATCCGTGCAAACAGCATTGGCCCCATTATACCGGCAGCCCCCCAGGCAGTTAACATCCAGCCGTAAATCCGCCCAACATATTTTGTTCCAAAAACATCGGCTGCATAGGCCGGCATGGTAGCAAAACCGCCACCATAACAGGCATAAATATATGAACAAATGATAGTGAATACAGTCATATCTTTCGTACTAGACAAGAAATAGAATGCCACGGCTTGTGTTGCAAACAGGATGAAGAATACTGTCCGGCGTCCAATTTTATCAGAGGCAGATGCCCAGAACAGTCTCCCCAATCCATTGACGATTGCAAATATACCAAGAATAGCCCCTGCTTGCATTGCTTTTTCGGCGGCACTCATTGAGCTTGGCATAAGATCCTGTGCCATAGGTGAAGCCTGGGAAATAAGCGCAATACCGGCAGTAATATTGAGGAACAGCATCGCCCACAGCAGATAAAAATATTTAGAACTGGCAGCCTCACCTAAGGTCATACCGGCAGCGGCAGATTTGCCTGCTGGTGATATCCAGCCTGCAGGTACATAACCGGGCGGCGGTTCAACCATAAACTGAGCGGCGGCTGTAACCGCCACCAAGAAGATAGCACCAAAGATGTAGAAAGTCATAGCCGTCCCCATACTTGCAATCATGCCTGGAGAGAGCACGGTAAGCATCAGCGAACCAAGACCAAAACCCATTACAGCCAAACCAGTAATGAGTCCTCTTTTGTCCGGAAACCACTTAACCAACGTAGCAATCGGGGTAATATAGCCAAAGCCAAGACCTAATCCGCAAATAAGACCATAGCCAAGATAGATTACCGTTAGCGAGCCAATTTGGTCGCCATAGCCTGTGATAAGGGTACCCAGACCAAAGAGAACACCACCGGTGGTGGCAACAATGCGTGCACCTTTTGTATCTAAAATATAACCGCCGGCTGCACTGGATATAGCCAAACAACCGATTGCAATGGTGAATGTTAATGTCACATCAGCGTTGCTCCAGTTGTGGGCAGCCATCAACGGCTTGGTAAATACACTCCAGCCATACACAGTACCTAAGCAAATCTGCATTACAATTCCCGCTAACGCAATAAGCCAGCGGTTAGGGTAGCTTTTTCCCTCCATGCGAGAACACTCCTTCATATTCATGTCCTGTACGTAATAATTCATGCAAAGCTGAGAGAGTTATTATTTATCGAAAATTCCCACTACTTATCAGACAGTTTCCCCGGCGCCAAAGAAACATGCCGTCTCTCCAAACCAACATGAACTACATCATCATTATAGCCGGAGAATTCCCCCTACTCCACAATGCATTACTGAACTGCAAAATATCAGTACCGAAAGGGAATATTTAAATAC
>NZ_DATMXX010000382.1:0-5981 GCF_035561255.1 Sporomusa sp.
AGACAGATTTATGTTCTGAATAGCAGTACTAAATTGCATAATCTTCAACAGGTAAAATCCTTTTAAGAAACTGTTTGGTTCTTTCTTCACGCGGGTGAAAAAGAATTTCCGCCGGCGGTCCCTGTTCAACAATCACACCGCCATCAATAAAAATTACCCGGTCGGCAATATCCCGGGCAAAGGATATCTCATGGGTAACGACAATCATCGTCAGGCCTTCCTGGGCTACTTTTTTCATAACCCCCAGAACCTCGCCTACAAGCTCAGGGTCTAAGGCCGAGGTTGGTTCATCAAAAAGAATGACTTCCGGATTCAGGGCCAGCGCCCGGGCAATTCCCACCCGCTGCTGCTGTCCGCCTGACAACTGGCTGGGGTAGGCGTTCCATTTATCAGCCAGGCCAACCTTGGCCAGAATCTGACGGCTGGTTTGCTCTGCTTGCTCCCGGGGAACCTTCCGGGCAATCACCAGCCCTTCCATAATATTTTCCAGGGCAGTTTTATTCTTAAACAGATTATACAGTTGAAAAACCATCGCGGTACTTCTTCTGATTGCCAGTATCTCTTGTTTGGAAACATGGTTGCAATTGACACAGGTGTTGCCAATGGTAATCTCACCGGCATCAGGCTGCGCCAAAAAATTCAGGCACCTTAGCAGTGTGGTCTTACCTGAGCCACTGGGACCAAGAATAACAACAACCTCACCCTTTTCGACCTTCAGATCAATGCCTTTTAATACTTCATGTTTGCCAAACGATTTATGCAAGCCCTTAAGCTCGATCATACTACCCCACCCTTGCCATAAACTCCGACCCTGCCTTCCAGAAAGGCCACCAGGCGCTCGACCAGAATGCACAATAACCAGTAAATAATTGCCGCCGCCACATAGGCCTCCAGGAACTTGTAATTACCGCTGGCCTCATAGAGTGTGGCATTAATAATCTCGACCACTGAAATGAGCGAAGCAATCGCCGACCCCTTAATGAGACCAATGAAATTACTGCCAATTAACGGGATAGCCACAGGCAAGGCTTGGGGGATAATGATTCGCCGCAGCATCTGCCCAGAGGTCATTCCCACCGAGTAGGCGGCCTCATACTGGCCGGCAGCTACTGACTGAAGCGCTGTGCGCATGACCTCGGAGAGATACACGGTGGCATTAATCGACAACCCAACTACAGCAATCAACGTATAGGACAGATCTTTTGATGTTAGGTGCAGCCCCAAGGTTTTTGCAAAAGAATCAATGCTCAAACTGACTGCCAGATAAAGGATGGTTAGTTGGAGAACAAGGGGCACACCCCTCAGAAATATTACAAATACAGTAAATATTTTATCAAAGGGATGTACTTTAAATAACCTGGTTAAAGCAATCCCTGTACCCAGTAATAGTCCAATGATTAGCGGTACGACTGACAGTAACAGCACAACAGGAATATATTTTATGGCTATCCCGATCTCAAAAATTAAAAATGATAAATCAAACTGAAACCCCACGCTCTCACCTGCCCACTACAGCAATTTTGTTATTTACTGCACCTTTTGCACTGGGTATCGTATTGTTGATACCGATTCTTCTCTCCAGCCATTTAAAAAACCGTTCCAGGACAAAACTCAATACAAAGAAAATGATAGCCGCAGCGGTATAGGCCTCCAGCGAGCGATGCGTATTGCTGCTGATGGCCTGAATAATGCCAATCACATCAATTACACCCAGCGTATAGGCCAAAGAGGTATCTTTAAGCAACGACACCACCGTATTACCCAGAGCGGGAATGGCAATCTGGATGGCCTGAGGGGCCACAATACGGTGAAAAGCCTGCCAGCGGTTCATCCCAACCGAGAATGCGGCTTCCATTTGCCCCTTCTCCACCCCGGCAACAGCAGACCTGATAATCTCTGATAAAAAAGCGGCTGAGTTCATAATATAGGTAATCATTACAAATATCAGGGTATCCCAGCGATTGATATTGGCGCCAAATGCCCCTGCGACCAAGGGTGCGCCTATATACACAATAAACAGCAACACGAGTATGGGAATCCCTCTGATAAAAGAAACATAGGCGGTAGCCAGTTGGGATAATACGGGTATTTTATACAACCTGGCAACCGCTATGCCTGTTCCCAGGATCATGCCAAAGAATAGTGCCACAACAACAATTGCGACCGTGATATGCAGCCGGGACAATAATTGCGGAAAACTATCGAGAAATAAACTAAAGAGAAATATATTTTCCATCCTGGTTTAACCCTTCCTTATTTTTTAGGAATATAGTCTCCCCCAAGCCATTGCTGCGACAGTTTCACCAGTGTGCCATCCTCTTTCATGGTTTTTAGAACAGCATCAATATCTTTTTTTAGTTGTGCCCCGGTGGGATCATCCTTGCGATACAGATAATAGGAGTTAGAAAAGCTGATCGGTTCACCTACGGTCTTAATCTTTGCTTTATAGGTAGCACGGTAATCATCAACATTGCGCTGGATATTAACAAAAGCATCGGTCTTGCCTGACTCCAGGTTCTGCAGGGTTATCGTCGTATCTGATGCTGCAAATACTAAATTCAGTTTATTGCCATGTTCCTTGTTCCATTTATCAACAACATATGTTTTATTGGTCGAAGCCTTGCCAACTTCAATTGTTCCGTTAATCTTTGCCAGATCGTCCAGCGTTTTTATATCATTTCTGTCTTCTTTGACCACCAGTTTCAGATCATAGATCGTCACACCCTCATCACCAAACAGAAACTTGGTTTTCCGCTCAGGATTGACTTCAAACTGATGAGCGGCCAGATCTATTTTTCCTGTTTCCAGACTGACCAGGATGGCATTAAAGTCAAATGTTTTAAATTCGAATTCATACTGTGGCAGCTTTTCATTAACTTTTTTGAGAACCTCAATCTCAAAGCCGGTGAGATTGCCCTTTTCATCTAAGAAGCAGTACGGTTTATAAGCGTTGCCGGTACCGATGACGATTTTCTTTTTGGCGGCGGTTGTCGGTGCTGCTGACTGGCAGCCGGCCAATAACAGGGACATCAGCGTAACCATAGCCAGGGCCAGAGCAATAAATTTCGCTTTCATAATAAAACCCCTCCGTTTTTTATTCACTCACTTATCTTGTTGCAGCAGCCGCTTGTGATAAGAATGAGCGGTATACAAAGCAGCCACAGGATTATGGCCAGTCACCCGGTCTTTTACGACCAGGGTGGTAACCAGGGCGTCCGAGTATTTGGTAAATAAAGAATCATGCCCCACACACAGTCCGACAACAACGTTTAAGTCGGTTTTTTGATAGTTTAGGATGCGGGCCTGTAAAATAGGATTACACATTGATTCGTGATTTCCCGGCCTGAGCTTGTGCTCTTCCAGCACACCAATATCGGCTTTATCAACAGACCCTACTTTGCAGATGGCACTATAATAGTCTAAGCCTTTTACCTCCAGGATGTTGGCAAATATTTTGGCTTCTCCAATCAAACCGGCGCAGGTTGCAATACCAATTTTTTTTGCCCCGATCCGGGTGGCAAACTCGATAATTTCTTCTACCCTTGTCTTTTTGCCATAAAATAGCCCTTCTACCTGGGCCGACGCCCTGGCAACGACTGCATCCTGATGATCTCCTTGCAGATATTTTTTGATTTCTTCAATATCGCTGGCAATCGAGTTCCCGTCATTATCTTTCGTGGTTAGGCAAAATCCCGGAAACTGCTGACTCCTGGTTCTACAATTGTAAACACTGCAATCGGTGCAGCTCAAATGTTGTGCGTCTTTTTTTGTACTCATGCTAGATTCCTCCACTATTCATTGTCTGTGTGAAAAATAAAAAGAGGCCGAAGATGTTCTGCACATCCCCGGCCTTCAGTTTTCTGATCAATCAAGTATTCTCTACACTATAAAATTTAATTATATCATTTAAGCAGGTTTGCTTCCCTGGCATAACGTTTGGCCTCATCCAGGTCCTGTTGGGTAAGCATTGAATCCCGCAGTCTGCTAACGCGTTTGCCAATACTGTTATTAAGAAACCGGAAGGTAGCGGACTTCTCCTCCAGTTCATTCTTCATAAACCGGATGCAGCCCTTACATTCACTGTTACTAACAACATGATTCCGGGCATCAATCCCATGCCACCAGGCCAAAAGGCGCATACCCAGCAGCAGAGGTTCCCGTACCAGCCGGAACCACCAGTACCGCTGATAGCACCACCTGGCAAGAAGGTAGGCACAATTCTTGCAAACAATGCGGGATGTCCCGGTTGCTATCATTCATAGCCCTCCCTGCGGCGCTTGTAATAAAAGACCAAGGTTCGTATATCGAACCTTGGCCTTCAGAATATTTCTGATCAGCACATAATCGCTTTATGGACTTGAACGTGTAAGTACCATATTTGTAAGTTATAATAGCATATTACTCCATAGGTGTCAACGTTTAAATTCCTTCGCCGTGGAGTCCGGTAAATTTACCTACCCGGTATTTTTCGGTTCTCTCCACCTGCATAATTTGTCCTGACTGAATTTGGATTGCAACCTTCCCGTACTCCATGCCGCTGACCGATTGTAAAATTCGCGTCCGCAAAGCAGCGCCATCTGCTGCCTTCACTGTAGTTTTGCCGCTGGTTTTTGGCGGATGCTCACAAATCCGGATTTTCTCCAGTTTTTCAATTTGAATTACCTTTGAATCCTGGACTACTAAAGTAAGCGAGCCAAAACTAATATCTCGCACCGCATGTTCAATAAGCTCAAGACCGGCATCAGAGAAGTGCTTGCCTGTACTCATAGGGTCCTGTTTAGTCATTGATATTTCCTCCATTTGGCTCTACTATGCGTGTTTTTTCCTGAATCCATACGCCTCAGACACTTTCCGGCCAATACCCTGAATTTTACCGGTGATGCACCCCCGGCAATGGGCTGGCGTATCATTTATACATATTTTTCCCGGATATAAAAGGTACATTTGCCGGTACTCACCCTCGGTAACATTGGGCATAACCACATTAGCACCACGCTGGAGTGCCAGCACGCGCCCCTGAGGATTGAGTGATTCCATTGCCGTTGTCGCCGGAATATTAATATCAGGCAACAGCAGACGGGTCATGGCCATGACTTTGGTGCTCAGGTCGAACGTACCGCCAGTTTCAGCGGCAAGCGGTGTATCCGGGTTAGGAATAAACGGCCCTACCCCGATCATATCAGCATCCATCTTTTTAAAGAAAAGAATATCGTCAGCCAATGACTCTATTGTTTGGCCTGGAATACCGACCAAACAGCCGGTCCCCAGCTCAAAGCCCAGTTCTTTGATATCCTGCAGACAGCGTACCCGGTTATCCCAGCTCATCCCCGGGTCCAGTTTCTCGTACAGTTCTTTGTCTGTAGTCTCAATGCGGAGCAGATACCGGTCGGCACCGGCCTCCCGGTAGGCTTGGTACACTTCACGGGGCTTTTCACCCACGCTAACCGTTATTGCCAAGCCAAGCTCCTTGATTTTCTTAATGATGGTAACCATCGTAGCAACGTCAAAACATTCGTCTTCGCCAGACTGCAATACTACGGTGCGGTAGCCATATGATTTTGCCTTGCCGGCAAAATCAATAATTGTATCTGTATCCAGCCGGTATCGGTCTACCTTTTTATTATCACGCCGCAGACCACAATACAGGCAGTTTTGTTTACAAATGTTAGAGAATTCAATGAGTCCACGCAGGTGAACCTCATCACCCACATATTCCCGGCGCACCCGGTCGGCAGCAGCAAAAAAATCTGCTTCATATTGATTATCTGTTAACAGCGCAACAATTTCGCACTTTGTAAGTTCATGGGTTATTTCGGCTTTTTTGATTAACGCCTGAATATCGCACACATCAGCCATACTATCAGTGCCTCCCCTATATTCCTCAAAACAGATGTACCCTTTTGAAATTATGATATATGGTTTTTGGACTGACGTCAATAAAAAGAACATAGCCCAAGTAACAAATGTCTATTGACAAATGG
>NZ_DATMXX010000383.1:0-3714 GCF_035561255.1 Sporomusa sp.
AATAATATCCATGTTAATCATTATTCATTATTTGCTTTGTTAAATAAGTATAATCATATAGTATTTCAATAGGGAGGCCATTGAGTGGAAATTGCATTAATAAAAAACTTATCCCGTCATGTAGGTGCGCAAGTGACTGTACAAGGCTGGGTTTACAATCAGCGCTCTTCCGGGAAGATTGTTTTTCTTATTATCCGGGATGGCTCTGGGTTGATGCAAGGTGTGACAGCTAAACAGGAAGTAGGTGAAGCACTGTTTGCTGAAGCAAAAAAACTAACCCAGGAAAGTGCTGTTAAAGTGACCGGCATAATACGTGCAGAGCCGCGGTCTGTTGGCGGTTATGAAATGCAGGTAACTGCTTTGGAGATTGTCAGCATTGCCGAAGATTACCCTATTACGCATAAAGAACACGGGGTGGATTTTCTCGCCGAGCACCGGCACCTCTGGATTCGTACCCCGCGCCAGGCAGCGGTATTGCGCGTTCGTTCCGAGATTGAACATGCACTGAGAAATTTTTTTTATGAGCGTGATTTTGTTCTGGCGGACGCCCCGATTATTACTCCGGCAGCCTGTGAAGGCACAACCAATCTGTTTGCAATTGACTATCATGGCGAGAAGGGTTACTTGTCCCAAAGTGGTCAGCTCTATAGTGAAGCTAATGCGATGGCTTTGGGGCGTATATATTGCTTTGGCCCCACTTTCCGGGCAGAAAAGTCTAAGACCCGGCGTCATCTGCTGGAGTTTTGGATGATTGAAGCTGAGATGGCTTATTTTGATATTGATGCGAACATACAGCTTCAAGAAGAAATGATCTACTATGTTATCGAGCGTGTACTTGCCAAATGCCAAAATGAGCTCAAAACTCTTGACCGGGATATTGAAAAACTAAAAGCTATCACATTACCGTTCCCACGTATCAGCTATACTGATGCTGTTGAGCTACTAAAACAGTCTGGGGAGGAGTTTACCTGGGGTGAGGATTTTGGTGCGCCGCATGAAACGATTATTTCCAGCCATTTTGACGCGCCGGTATTTGTCCATCGCTATCCAACAGAGATTAAAGCTTTTTATATGAAACCTGATCCCGACAATCCCAGTGTAGTGTTAGGGGCTGATTTGCTGGCACCTGAAGGCTATGGCGAGATTATCGGCGGTGGCCAGCGTATCGATGATCTGGCACTCCTTGAACAGCGAATTGAAGAGCACAAACTACCGAAAGAAGCATTTGAGTGGTACCTGGATTTGCGCCGGTTTGGAACCGTGCCGCATTCCGGTTTTGGTCTGGGTCTTGAGCGGACAGTTGCCTGGCTGTGTGGTCTGGAACATATCCGGGAGACAATACCATTCCCGCGTATGTTACATAAGATGTATCCCTGAGTTGTTAATAAAGAGTAGTCCTTATTTTACTTGTTTCAGACAACCAATAAATCAGGGATAATTTAAAATATAATTAGTTAAATACAGGGGGAGATATCATGACAGTAAGTGTCGCTGCAACACATGCAAAAGGAAAATTCGCTACCGATAAAATCTTCGGAGCTGCCGCAGCTGCTAATTTGGCTGTTGGTCAATATGGCAAAGATAAAGTGGTCAACGCTACAATTGGTGCAATTTTGGATGATAAGGAAGCCTTGGTATGCTTGCCTACTGTGGAAAAAGTATTCCGCAATCTTCCTATCAACGAAGTAATTAATTACGCGCCTATTGCCGGTCTGCCTGAATTCTTAGAGGCAGCTACTGCGTTAACATTTGGCGATAACCGACCTGAGGCTTATACCAATGCGGTAGCGACTTCCGGTGGGTCAGGGGTGCTTCATCACACCATCTGGAATTACTCAGAGATTGGTGATGCGATTTTAACATCTGACTGGTATTGGGGGCCTTACAAAGTGTTGTGTGAAGATGCCCTCCGCAAACTGGATACCTTCACTTTGTTTGATGAGAACCAAAATTTTAATATTAAATCCTTTGAAGCCAAGGTGAATGAATTACTTGCTAAACAAAGCAGCTTGGTAACGATTCTTAATACCCCGGCTCACAACCCTACCGGCTACAGCCTAAGTGACAGCGAATGGGATAGCATATTAGACGTTATTAAGGCTGCAGCTAAAGACGAGTCCAAACGTCTGGTCATTCTAGTGGATGTTGCCTACCTCGATTATGCCGGAGAAAAGAATGAGTGCCGTGCTTTTCTGAAAAAATTCAGCAATCTTCCTGATAATGTTCTTATCGTTCTAGCCTTCAGCATGTCTAAAAGCTATACCATGTATGGGCAGCGTACCGGCGCAATGATCGGTATTTCCCAAAGCCAGGCAGTCATTAAAGAATTCGCTGACATTAACCAATATAGCAGCCGGGCAACCTGGTCCAATATTAATCGCGGCTGTATGCGCCTCCTCGCTACTATTTACAATGATAAGTCGACACTGGCTCAGGTCGAACAAGAACGAGCCCACTATTATTCTCTTATTAGAGAACGGTCAGGGATTTTTGTGCGTGAAGCCAAAGCAGTTAACCTCAACATGCTGCCATATATAGCTGGCTTCTTCCTGACGATCCCTGCAACAAATCCAGATGCCGTCTGCGATAAACTGCACGAGGACCACATCTTTGCTGTACCGCTTGGCAAAGGCGTGCGCATTGCCGTATGCGCAGTACCGTCAGCTAAAATTACCGGTATGGCGGGAAAAGTGGCCCAGGCCATAGCCGCCGTCACGAAGTAGAAACCAATCGGTAAGCGAGATTGCCTCCTGTTGCCTGTATGCCGTTGATGCAATACTGCGGTCATACAGTCAACTGCGGGGCAATCTATTTTTATTGTCTGTCACCACTCTCGCCGAGTTACATAATATATAACAAGAAATTTTACTATGTAATTAAATGAGGTGAGAATGTGGCTGACAACCTGGCTGTTGCCAATATTCAAGGCGGTCCGCTTGCTCCGGATATCAAGGGAACTGTAACCTTCAGGAGTGTGCAAGGCGGCACAAAAGTAACTGTTGAAGTGTGGGGCCTGCCCCGGTACCAACCGGCAGTGAACGGGCAGCAGCAGGTTGGTCCCCACGGTTTTCACATTCATGAGGTTGGTATCTGTAAAGTAGGTGATACGTCTAACCCGTTTATGGCAGCCGGAGGGCATTGGAATCCAGATAACCAGCCCCATGGTAATCACGCCGGTGATTTGCCTGTACTGTTTTCTAATAACGGTATTGCGTATATGACTTTTTTTACTGATAAATTTACTGTAGCAGAGGTTATCGGTAAAAGTGTGATTATCCACGAAAGTCCGGATGATTACCGAACTCAACCGGCAGGTAACTCTGGCCGGCGCCTGGCCTGTGGCGTCATCAGAGGGCGCCGCGATATTTAAGTAAAATATACCATCGTTTGAACATTTAGGTGCGGGAATACTATGCCAAAGGAGGTTGATCACAATGAGCTGCAATCACAACAATATTTTTGATGACACCACATTCGAGTTTCCTCGCACCGGTTTCTGGCTTGTGCATATCTTTGGGGCCTGTTTTCTTTTATTATTAGGGATGCGGATGGCTGTGCGAAGAGCCCCGTTACCGATCATTGCCTATCGTATGTTTAAGTTGTTGCGGTAATCTGCATGATAAATGGCAACTGCCTGTACTAGAGCAGTTGTCATTTTTTTTTTGATGTTGGTTGTTACTGATAATTGGGCAGGAAATCGAGGGAATATAGTTG
>NZ_DATMXX010000384.1:0-17551 GCF_035561255.1 Sporomusa sp.
CTTTACCCGGCACTAGGATATCTGATGCGGCAAGGTATGTATAATCAGATGCAAGGGGTCTGCCGAACAACTATACCTCAGTGAAAGACGGTGAATAGAGTGGCTCACTGCCGCTGGCGTTGTGCCTTTTCCTTAGGACTGGCCTTGCTGCTTGTCATGTTGCCCTGGCTTGTTCTGGCTTCTCCGGTAAGTGCTGAATCATTCCCGGAAAGTCCGGCTGATTTGCAGCCTGCTGTAAACAGCGAGTATCCGGTTGAAGCTGAGCCTGTCAGCCAGCCCGATGCCTACGGGCGGCCTTTGGTAGTGCAGCTGAACTACCTGAAAGTCGATCAGGCCAGACCCCTGATCAGTGCCCTTGTTCCCGAAGAACAGATCAAAACAGATCCGGTGCGTAATACCATGGTGATCATGGGCACCCCTGAGTTATATGAGCAGGTTAACTATTTGCTGGCCCAAATCGATACCCCGCCCCAGCAGGTGATGTTCGAGGTACAGGTGATTGAGATTAACCGTGATGACTTGTCAAATCTTGGCATCGACTGGGGGGCTTCAACCAAGCTGCCTGCACCCATCCTTTATGACGATTTGCCGTACCGGATCGGTACCGGGAAATACGGCGTAAATCTCCAGGGCGTTGTCAATCGGCTAATTGAGAATAAAAAAGGCCGGTTATTGGCAAGCCCGCGGATTGCGACCTTAGACGGGGTAGCAGCCAAAATTCTTATCGGGGACAAGCTGGCTGTTGAGAGTTCCCAGCCTACTACCGGCAGCATTGCCGTCATCTCTGTCATCTATGTGGAGGTTGGCATTAAACTGGAGGTAACCCCTATGGTAAACAAAGATGGCTTTATTACCACCCGTATTCAGCCGGAAGTAAGTAATAAGACAGACACTACCAAAAATGGCAATCCCAATATCCGGACCCGCCAGGCTGATGCAACCCTAAGGGTGAAGAGTGGTGTAACCATTGTGTTAGGCGGCCTGATACAGCGCCAGGAGACCAATGATACCTTCAAAGTTCCTATATTAGGATACCTGCCGCTGGTAAAGGGTCTGTTTCACTCAACCACTAAGCAAATCACGGAGACCGAACTGGTTATTATGCTGACGCCGAAAATAATAGATAATGATCTTTTATCGATATCTGAACAAGACCATCTCCCGGTTATTCCCGGGATAAAAAAATAGTAAGTATATGTGGACCTGGGAGGGATAACTAGCATGAGTATACTATTGCGGGCGATCAGTCTGTCCTTGTTAGTACTGGTTTTAAACCTACCCATAGCTCAGAACGGTTTTTCTGCCACGGCAACTCAACCTGTTTCCGGCGTTATATTAATGCCGCCGCTGGTTCAGCAATTTGGTCATGTCACGCTCATAAATTGTTATGCACTTTCCAATAGTTGCTATGCGGTGGTTGAACTCCGTGATCCCCCCGGCAAAACGATTGTGGTCAGATCATCTGAACAAAGGCTGCAAAGCCTGTTGGAAACCGCTTTGGCAACAGGTAATCTTATCGCCTTTGTGGGACAGACCGTTTTTGTCCAGTCACCTCCCCGGGGTGGTACCTGGAATATGGAGGTTTATTCGATTGACGAGGTAACATTATATAACAAAAAGAACCTGTAACAACACCGCCGGTCTCTGCAATAATTGCAGTTGTACTGCTTATTTGCATCCTTGATTAGGAGAATATAATGAACAAGAACAGATACATCATAATACTGTTGGTGTTGTTTTGGTTAGGGGGACAGCCGGTTCCAGCCGCACCTGCACCGGATATAGTCACCCAGTGGTCACCGGTCATCTGTCAATTAGATAAGAGTGATGGTCTCTCCGCACCGCAGAATATATTTACTCTGGTTAATTATGACCGCGACTGGCGGCTCAATAATAACTGGTATAATCTATTGTTTTATCCGCTTGAACGGGCCATGTATTATTCTGTGGTGGAAAGTGACAGCCATTATTATATTAGTTACTATCAATACTATCCGCGACATATTGGCGGTGGTGACCATGAGCATGACCTGACAGGGGTTCTGCTGGCTGTAAGTAAAACGCCGGACAAATCAGGCCGGCTTGATATGTTAGTGACATACAGTAATAATAAATGGCAGAGATGGGATGGATCCCGGGTACGCCTGGTGGGCAGGCATCCCGTATTGAACATCAGGGCCGCAAGCCACGAGATTGCCGCTGCCGGCAGGAGCAACCGGGCTCTGACGTCCTCTGCAATGTATCAGATAGCGGCAAGTGGCAACCCGACAGGATTGGACAATACTAAGGCTCTGCAGAAGGGAGCAAATGCCGGGTATAGACTGATTTCTTTAGATCAGCTATGGGATCGCCGCCAGGATATCGGTCAAAGCCGTGTATTTGCCCGCTGGGGATCTTTTGACAGCTATAATGCAGTTAAGGTCACCGCACCATGGGTATGGGAGTATCGTCAATTAAACTGGCTGACCAGACCAGGTGAACTAATTCAGTATTTCCAGGGACGAACTGTAAGAGAATGTAATTATCTGAGCAATCCTTATCAACCCGGAATGTAAAGACTAAGTCTGTTGTTTTTAGTGAAATAGTTACAATAATATATTGCCAGGTATAGGTGCCCTTCGGGGCTTAATAGGGAAGTTCGGTGTAAAACCGGCGCGGTCCCGCCACTGTAATGAGGAGCAACCCCATAGGATGCCACTGGGACAACCGTCCTGGGAAGGTTTGGGGAAGCGATGATCCAAAGTCAGGAGAACTGCCTATACAACGATCACCAGTGACCTGCGAGCGATGGGTAGGGGATTATTTGGGCAGTCTGTTCCATAGGTTTATTCCAGGATATATTTACTGAGAATAGCTATGTACAATGGATTTCTCATATAGTCAACACTCCATGCAAATTGAGAGGTTGACTCTATGAGAAATCCATTTTTTTATTTGGTAAAACAGCTGCCAGTACAGGTGCCCTGCAGAGGGTTTAATAGAGAAGTCCGGTTGAAGGCCGGCGCGGTCCCGCCACTGTAACACGGAGTCGGCCCTGAGATGTCACTGGAAGGAAACCTTCCGGGAAGGCCGGGCTGATGATGAACTGGAGTCAGGAGAACTGCCTGTAAGGACAATCCTCGCTGACCCTGCGAGCGACAGGGAGAGGAATGGATAATTACTTACGAGGGGAGGACAAAGGCAAGTAGGGTTAATTGAGCTATTATTCTTCAGCAATTTCGGTAAAGTTTTAAAGACAGTAAGAGGAGAGATTTTTGCAGTGAAACAACGCAGATTAACAAAAAAAGCCCTGGCGATGGGGATCGCCTGTACCCTGGCCTTCAGCCTAACGCCTGATTACAGCGGCCTGGCCTATGCGGCAGAGCCCGGCAGCGAGCAGTCACAGGAAACAAAGGAAACTGTGAAGGCAGACGCCGGACCGGCGCAGGACTATGCCCTGGAGGCTGTAACAGTCGAGGCCAAACGCCCCGACTGGGAGTCCAAGCTGTCACCAGGTACGGTGACCATTATCCGGCCTGATGATTACAAAGGCGAGCAGAAGACGCTGTCGGAGCTGCTCAAAGACGTGCCTGGCGTCCATGTCCGTTATGTGTCCGGCAAGGGTCAGTATACCACCGTCACCGTCCGGGGCAGCACGGCGGCCCAGGTGGGCGTATTCGTGGACGGCGTGCTTTCTAATCTGGGCGGCGATGCGGCCGTGGATATATCGACTATCCCTGTGCATAACGTAGAACGGATTGAAGTTTACCGAGGTTATATCCCGGCCCGGTTCGGCGGCACCTATATGGGCGGCGTCATCAACATCGTCACCAAGAAGCCGGACAAGGCTAACATTTCAGCCTCGGTCGGCCAAAGTTCCTGGGGTGGATATACCGTCGGTCTGGAGATCACCCAGCCGCTGGGTGACGGCAGCCTGATGATCGGCGTGAACCACGATCAGAGCGACGGCGATTTCCGGTATAAGAATCCTGGCGTCAAAGCGGGGTATGACCAGATAGTACAGCAGTATGAGCAGCTGTCGATTACAATGCTTCAGAACTATAATTCGAAACTGGATATGTTGCAAAATAGCCAGTATGGTTTAGGTCTAAATTTAGGGTGGGTGCCTTTTACGTCATTAGAGGAGGTTCAACAAGCAACTACAGCAGGTAGTCCATTTTACAACGCACTTATGAATGCAGGCACAGCTGCAGGCTATGATGCAGAGACTCTTAATTATCTGCTTTCTGCTGATGATTGGTTTGGTAATGATCCTGATTTTAAACAAAAGTGGTGGGATGAACAAAAGGCCGCACACCCGGAACTGGCGGATGACATACGTTACCGCCGCAATAACGATTACAAAAATACCGACGCCATTATTAAGTGGCAGGATGAACACTGGCTGGTCAAGGGCAGCTGGAAAAAAATCGACCGGGGCATGCCGCAAAAGATGTTTCTTACCGGGGATATTTCAGATCCTACGTACTCCCTTATTGACCTGCCCGGCCAGGTCGAACATAAGAGACAGGAACTAACCACCAAGGATGTGCTGGTGGGCCGGCGGGATACGGACGGCAACCTGGAATGGGGCTGGCAGGTCAATTATTTGGACCAGGATAAGCGTTACCGCAACCCGGACTATCTGAAATTTCATTCCATGCCGGCAGTATTTAGCGAATGGAGCGCCTACGATTCCCGGCGGCTTGGCGGAGCCATTGACGGCACTTATAAAGCCAGCGACAAGCACCTGATCGAATTTCTGACCAACTGGTCCAAAGAGAAAATGGATGTTGACGGCAGCCGGATGGACAAATATGACTTTGAACCTAGTCTTACCAATCGCGAGCGGTTTCGATCGTATTATGAACATACGCTGTTCAATCTCCAATTGCAGGATACCATTACCCTCAACCAGGCGGCCGACCTCTGGCTGACTCCCAGTATTCGCTACAATTATTCCAAAGTTATGGGCAGGGCGCTGGGAAAATCTGACTTAAATAAATGGGTCGATCAGGAGGATTCCCAGGTCAATGATAAGGTCACCTGGCAGGTGGCGCTGAAAAAGCAGGTGGACGATCATCTAACCCTGCGTTCCACCTATGGCACCTACTACCGGCTGCTCAACCTGTATGAGATTGCCGGCGACGGCGGCGGCATTCTGCCCCGGCCTAATGCTTATAACGACCCCAAGTACGCTGGTCAAAGCATATTCCCGGTACCCGAGGAAGGCACCCAGTGGGACTTGTCGGCCATCTGGGACGGAAAACTGCTGGGCGCCGACTCCTCCAAGGTGCAACTGACCTATTTCGGTCGCGATTCGAAAAATATACTCCAGCTCTACCGCTTCGGCTATAATTATTGGTCTTATACCAATGCGCACAAGGGGCGGGTCAACGGTGCGGAATTGCAGGGCAATTTCAACTGGGACAAATGGGATATGAATCTGGCAGGTACCTATATGCGTATCAAGCAGTGGACTAAGAACGATTCGCCCACCGGCACCGGAGATGTATATTACCGGATGCCGCATCTCTACGCCCCGGACTGGGAAGGCTCGGTGCGTCTGACCTACCGCCCGGACAACCGGCTGGCTTTTTTCAGTGAAGTAAAATATATTGATGAGATGTATTGCTGGCAGGAAGATCCGGAGAAGGTCCAAAGCTCCCTGACCACCGTCGGCCTGGGGGCCAAATATAAAATTGATAAAGATTGCCAAATCATTGCCGGAGTCAACGACCTCTTTGATAAAGGGCCGGAGATGACGTTTACCAGTATAACCGGTGACGGCAGTGCGCAAAACAAGCTGATAGAATATCCCCTGCAGGGTCGTACTTATTATGTAACTCTGCAGTACAAGTATTAATTCTGTTCAGTAAAGGAGGTGATGCCCGCGTGCCGGCAAGTCCAGTCTTGACGGAAGGGAGATGGTGAGTGGCAATAAGTGGCAGTACCCCGGATTCCAGGCGAATAAAATCGAAAGAAAAGAGGGATTGAACCAATGAGACTGAAATCAGGTTTTTTAAAACGGATACTCTTAACAGCCATGACGCTGTCCATTATCGGCAGCTCGGCCGTACAGGCCGCCCCGGAAAATTTATTTGGGTACACGGTTGTCGATTCCGGTTATTCTCAAGGATCGGCAGGCGCCGTTAATGGTGAGCGAACCGGGGACCCGACTACATTTACTGCCGTCAACAATAAGGTTCCCGGCTTAAACAGTGACCCGGCGCTTTTTAATTTTTTCCAGGGTAACGAAAGCCGTCTGGTGCTGCGCCAGTATAATTATACGACTACAGCGCCGGCAAATAAAATTATTGACCCGTTTGCATCTACCTGGACTCCACTTGTATCGCCAACCTGGAGTAATGTAGCCAACCTGCATGCGGTAGCTACCAAAAACCAATGGCTGTATGCCACCGGGTATGACCTGGCAAAAATTGCTGTTGTAAATATGAATAGCAGCTATACGCAAACAGCACACAACTATCAATTCCCGACATCATGGCCGAGCATTTCTGTACCTGCCGGTGCTGCGGTTCATGGAGAAGGCTTAACTGTTGTTGATAACAATTTATATGCCCTATTTACCATTAATCCGGATGGTGGCTATTCAGTATATTCGAACAGTATTGTTGTCAAATTTACAATTAATACAATTACTGGTGCGCTTACTTATGTCAACCATTTAGAAGTCGGTAAAAATGCCTTCACTCTAGACCATTATAACAATAAGCTCTATGTCTGCGCTCTTGGCGGCATGCAGAATGCAGGCAGCGCCAATGCTGACACCCGTATGGATGTCATTGATCTGTCTACCTTTACCAAGACTTCTGTCTCGAAGACTGGGGCAATGACTGGTGATTTCCGCGATATTACTATCGTGGATGCCAACACTGCCTATGTTTTCCTTGGCAACTATGACGCATCATTTGCCAATATGGTCGGCGGCGTTTACCGCACCACCGTAGCCAATCTCACTTCCCCTTCACTCTGGACCAATGTCAGTTCTGTAAACTCTGCCGGTTATCTCTGGGGGATCTATGCTGATGCCAACCGTTTCTGGTTTGTTAAAGGCAATCAGATTGATATCTTCCCTGGTTTGCCTACCAGCACTGCTGATGTTGCTACCAAATCCTTCACCGCAAGCCAACTGGGTTATACCGGCGGCAACCTGAACTCGGCTATCATTATTGCCCCTGATCAGACTTCAACTGCCGGTGTAGCGCTCAGATCCGGCGTTGCCAAGTCCTTTGCCTCCCAGTCTGTTCTTGCACAACAAGCCCGTAAGGCTGCTGAACAGCTAAAAGGTCTAAAAACTATCAACGGTCAAAGAATCCTTAGCTTTAATTAATCCTACCCCCTGGCTGCAACAGCCAGGATAAGCAGGAAACAAGAGACCAAGAGACCTGGACAGGATTGTGTCCAGGACCCTTGGTCTCTTGCATTAGCCATGGCCAGACGGGGGGACGGTGGTTGTGTCTTGTTATTAATAGTAAGAAGTTATCAGGACCTTAATCTCAGGGCTGTTTTGGCGTGTCGGGGATGCTGAAAAACCATTTGACATAAGCGCGGGACATACGGAAGGTCAGAAATAACGTAATCCAGGTCCAGTACCATGTCCACTGGTTATAGCGAATCAACTCGGTGTATCTTTCAAGCAGAACCTCAAGTATAGTGATTGGCGTACAAAAGGCAGCAGTATATAAGCACTGATAAAAATAGCTCTGATATTCCGGGTAATACAGGTTGAAAAATGTGCAAGCCAAAGATCCAGGTTACCATCTGCTTAAAGAGGAAGGCCACCTGCGCCTTCCTCAGGCTATGTCTGTCCCGCGGAATCCATCGCCACAAGGCCAGTATTGTAACCACCCAGGCTGTACCAACGATAATGCGATCAATAGTTACTGTCATAGTAAAATAAGCCTTTTGAATTTTTCATTAGCGTTTCCGTGAAATAGTTCTTATATACCAGTCATTAACAGACATGATTGTAATGTAGACAGGCCACAATAAATAATATATTGACGCAATGGAATTGATCATTAGCGCTGGGTATTAAAATTTTTTACAGCAATTTTACCTGCAGTTAACACTTATATTCCACAGGCCGGTATATAATAAGGACAACTAGGAAAGAAAGGCCTGTGAAAACTATGGCGATTTGGCAAGTTCACCTGGACACCAGAGAAGCTGAGCAACATCGGAAATGGTTAAAACGTAGAGGCTTTATTTCAGCAAATTATTTTTCTTCTAATGGTTTTTCGTTGGCTAAGATGAGACAGATGGCTAAAGACGGCAAGCTTCATGCCATACAGTGTACTTTTGGCAGCTCTGTGCGCTGGTATTACATGGAGAGCCAGGCTGAGCTGGCCCGGATAAAAGGAGAACTTTCATAATTCTTACAGATTTAACTATTATTTATCAATTTGTGTGTTACAATAATAGTGTAAGACAGTAAAATAAACAGTGACGAGGAGTGTAATATTATGTGTGATGAAGAAGAGCTAGAAATGACTGATGAAATCCCGGTGTTATTTACTGACGATGTTGAGCTCCTTGGCGACCGTTTGATGGACATTATTATCGCAATGGGCTTGCCGGAAGAGCAGACCAATGCAGTTTTGAGATTGATTAATGATGCTGTGGAAGACCACCATCAAAACATTCTCGATACTTTCGAGGATACAATTGAGATCGATGAAGAAGCAGAGAACGAATAGTTTATTCTTTAAAAGCCGCGAATCTCGCGGCTTTTTTACTAATTCTACAACAATAATTCAACAGACCCGGTGTGTTGGTCCGGCGGCACCAACTGCTCATAATCCTCCAACTGGCCTTGGTTCCAGAAGGGAATAGGCTCAACCTGCTGCCAGATGCCTGTGGCATATTCCAGGAAGGTGCGGTCACTGGAAAACCAGCCTGAGTAAGCAATATTCATCAGGCACATCCTCTGCCAGCGCTGGTTATCCCGGTAGGTAGCTGCCAGCCGGTTCTGGGCGTCAATATAGGCAGCAAAGTCTTTTAGTAGAAAGTATTCGTCCCCATGATATAGCAATGCGTCATAATGGGTCCGGAATTCATCAGGCCCTACCGGGAAAAAACCATTTATAAGCTGATCGGTTACCGTTTTGATCCTGGGGTCGCTGTGATACAGATCCCAGGGGTTATAACCGCCATCACGGTAATAGGCCAGGACTTCGTCGGCTGAGAGGCCAAAGGCAAAGATGTTATCCGCACCGGCTGCATTGCGGATCTCGATGTTGGCACCATCAAGGGTTCCGATCGTAACAGCGCCATTCATCATAAACTTCATATTGCCGGTTCCTGAGGCTTCACGACTGGCAGTCGAGATTTGCTCACTGACATCTGAGGCCGGAATAATGAGTTCAGCATGCGAAACATTATAGTTTTCGAGAAAGACAACCTTAAGACGGTCACTGATTGATTTATCGTTGTTTATTTTGTCAGCCAGGGTATTGATCAGTTTAATGGTCTTTTTTGCTTTATAGTAGCCTGGGGCCGCCTTGCCGGCAAAGATAAAGGTTCGGGGCGCAATATCCAGTGTGGGGTTTTCCCTCAGGCGGTTATAGAGATCCATAATATGCAGGATGTTGAGGCATTGGCGTTTGTAAGCGTGGATGCGCTTGATATGCGAGTCAAAAATCGAGTTGATATCAACAACAATATTATTGTTGGCTTTAATATATTTCGCTAATTGGAGCTTGTTGTGTGTTTTGACACGAGACAGCTTCTCCAACAAGCCGGGGTCATGGGCAAACTGGGCCAGTTTCGCCAAAGTACCAGGGGATTCTATCCAGTCGGCGCCAATTGCGTCGCTAATCAGATCAGCCAGCCGGGGATTGGCGGTTAACAGCCAGCGGCGGTGGGTAATGCCATTTGTGACATTGGTAAACTTGTCTGGTGTGTAGGTGTAGAAATTGCTCATCACTGATTTCTTAAGAATCTCGGTGTGAATTCTGGCCACACCATTCACTGAGTGGCTGCCGGCAATAGCCAGATGGGCCATATGGACCTGTCCATCGGCAATAATCGACATACTGCGGATGCGATCCCAGTCGCTGGGGTATTTACCCCAGAGGGCGCGGCAGGTGCGTTCATTAATCTCGTGAATAATCATGTAGATACGCGGCAACAACTGTTCGAGCATGGCGGCGGGCCATTTTTCCAGGGCCTCAGGCAGAATAGTGTGATTGGTATAGGACAGGGTGGCTACGGTGATATTCCAGGCTTCATCCCAGCCCAGCCCGTATTCATCTAGCAGGATGCGCATCAGTTCAGGCACCGCCAGCGACGGGTGGGTATCATTGATATGAATGGCAACCTTAGCCGGCAGCTCGCTGATGGCGTCGTGGTGCAGACTAAATCTGCGCATAATACTTTGCAGGCTGGCCGACACTAAAAAATACTGTTGTTTGAGACGTAAGCGCTTGCCTGCCTCATACGTATCATCCGGATAGAGCAGGTCGGTGAGAGATTCGACACCGTGCTTGTAGTCAATGACATTATTGCAGTCTGCGCCGTGCCGGCTGCAGGTGTGACCGGAAATGTCAATCTCAGCGCTCCAGAGCCGCAGGGTATTGATAATTTGGTTTTGATAGCCAACAATCGGTACATCATACGGGACCGCAATGATCTGCTCATAGTTTTCATGAATGAACCGGGTCTTGCCATTGGTTTGTACCCTGATAGTACCCCCGTACCGTACAGCCAGCTTTTCGTCCGGACGGCGGTACTCCCAGACATAAGCACGGTCTTTCAGCCAGTTGTCTGGGTATTCGTGCTGATAGCCGTCAATGATTCTTTGCTCAAACAGGCCATACCGGTACCGCAGGCCACAACCATGGCCGGCAAGACCCAGTGCGGCCATGGAATCAAGATAACAGGCAGCCAGGCGGCCTAAGCCGCCATTGCCCAGGCCGGCGTCCTCTTCTTTGCGCAATAATGTGTCGATTTCAATACCTAGCTGTGATAACGCTTCAGCACAGGTAGCCCTGATGCCCAGATTGACAAGGTTGTTTTCCAGCAGCCGGCCCAGCAGAAATTCAATGGAGAGGTAATAGACCTGTTTGAGGTCAGTGTTAGCTTGTTGCTGCTCTGTTGCAATCAGATTTTTACTGATCATCTCTTTGGTGAGCAGAGCCAGGGTTTCGAACTTTTCCCAATCAGACGAGCTGCTAAGTGATTTGCCACAGGTAGCCTCGAGTTTAGCGGCAAAGGCAGCTTTAAAATCAGCAACCGTTACATTCGCCGGCTTAACATTATGTGCCGGACAATGAGCGGAGGAGTACAGGTTGTTATTAGTGAGCATAAGGGGCCTCCCTTACAGGAATTAATGGGTCAATGCTATGCGGGTTGGCATGGCGGGGCTTTGCTTCCGGCTGGGAAGTAGCCTCTTTGTAGATGTATTCTTCGACATAGAGTTTATGGTATAATTTGCGGTATTTGCCTGCAGATATGTGCCAGCTGTTATCGGCCCGCATTACACGGTTGGTCAGTTTATTCCAGACCTCTTTGTTATGGTAAAAGTGAATGGCCCGCCTGACTGTGTACAAAAAGTCATGAGCGTTGTAATTGGCAAAGCTGAAACCGTTGCCCTCGCCGGTATCCTCGTTATAGGAGCGGACGGTATCGTTGAGACCGCCTGTCTCCCGGACTACAGGCAGGCAGCCGTATCGCATGGCGATAAGCTGGGCAATGCCGCAGGGTTCATAGCGGGACGGCATCAAGAATAAATCGGCAGCAGCATATACCTTGCGGGTCATATCCTCACTATAGGGAATGATGGCTGCCAGCCGGTCATTGTGCAGCCACGCCGCCTGCCAGAGTAACCGGTGATAGTGCTCCTCACCCTGACCTACAATGACTATTTGTGCACCGGTGTCAAGAAGCTCATCGATTACCCGCAGCACTAAATCAATGCCTTTAGCCTCAACCAGCCTGCAGTTCATGGCCAAAAGCGGCCTGTCAGGGCCTACTGCCAGTCCCAGCATTCTTTGCAGCTCAACCTTATTTTTGATCTTGCGTTCTCTGGTCTGCCAGTCATAGTTGACAAACACACTAGGGTCGGTTGCAGGGTTATAGGTTGTGTAATCAATGCCGTTGATAATCCCTGATAAGTCTGAAGCACGGCTGGACAGTACCCCCTCCAGCTTTTCACCAAAATAGGAATTCTGAATCTCCTGGGCGTAGGTAGGGCTGACAGTATTGATTAAGTCCGAGAAGATAAGGCCGCCTTTTAAAAAATTGACTTTATCGTAAAACTCAAGGCCGTTTGCTGTGAAATACTCCCAGCCCAGGTCCAGCAGATTAATCATGATATCCTTGGGGAACACGCCCTGATATTTAAGGTTGTGAATGGTTAACAGTGTCCTGATTTTTTCATAAAAAGGGTCAGACTGATAGTGGGCAGTTAAGAATACGCTGACCATACTGCTGTGCCAGTCATGACAGTGCAGGATATGGGGCTGAAAACCCATGTGCGGCAGGGCCTCCAGTACAGCCCGGCTAAAGAAGGCGTAGCGTTCGGCATCATCATAATGTCCGTAAATTCCGGACCGTTTAAAATAATATTCGTTATCGATAAAATAATAGGGAATGCCGTCATATTCAAGTTCTTCGAGGCCGCAAGGCTGCAAACGCCAGGAGAGGGGTACGTGAAAGGATGCTTTGACAGTCATATTGTTTCTGAATCTCTCAGCAATTGCACCATATTTAGGAATGATAACCCGGGCGTCGATACCCTGCAGTCTGAGTTCCTTCGGCAGGGATGCAACCACATTGCCAAGGCCCCCGGTTTTGATAAATGGGGCAGCCTCACCAGCTACAAACAGTACTTTGATCATTCGTGTAAATCACAGTTCCTTTCTTGCTGCATTCTGCTCCTAAGGTTAAAGTATAGCCGATTAGTCAGTGAATAATTCCTTGAACCAATATTTGAAGTTTGGGTATTTTTATATTAGAATGGTATATAGATACATATAACAGCTTTTGGTTATTTAGGAGGCAATTTTCGTGTTATTTGACACTCATATCCATACCCGTTATTCGGATGACTCTGAGATGGCTATTGAAACGGCTATGAGTCGTGCGGCCGAGTTAGAACTGGGTATCACAATTACCGAGCATGTTGATCTGGCACACCCGGAGCCTGACGTTGCTTTGGATGTTGAACAATATTTACAGGACTACACAAAGTACCGGAGCGATAAGGTGCTTTTAGGCATAGAGGTGGGAATGCGGACCGAGTGCCTGGAGGACAATCGCGATATTATCAATAAATACCGGTTTGATTATGTGATTGGCTCTATCCATTTTGTTGATAATATTGAGATCTATCAGGAGCAATTTTACCGTTGCCGCACTAAAGCAGATGCGTACAGTCGCTATTTTGAAACAATGCTGGATTGTCTGAAGGTTTACGATTTTGTCGACAGTCTGGGACATATCGATTATATAGCCAGGTATGCCCGCTTTGAGGATCCGGAGATTTACTATCATGAATTCAGTGATTGGATTGACGAAATACTAAAAATTGCTGTTCATAACGGGCAGGCGATGGAGATTAATACCCGGCGCCTGATTAGCCCGGAAGTGGTGGCCAGACTGCTTCCCATTTATAAGCGGTTTTATGAATTGGGCGGACGGATGGTCACCCTTGGATCTGATGCCCATAAGCCGGAGAACATTGGGAACAGGCTGGACGTGGCCCAGGCTATGGCGGAGGCCTGTAAGCTGAAAGTGGTCTATTTTAAGCAGCGCAAACCTGAGTGGGGGAGGTAGCTTTATGAAGATAAAACGGGTTGATACAACAATTAGTACTGACAGATTGAGTGAATCCAAAGAGTTTTATATCAAGCACTTTAATTTCAAACTGGTGTATGAGAGTGACTGGTATATTGAGCTCATTGCTCCCGGTCTGCCGGTTGGCATTAGCTTTACCAAGCCGCAGCGTGATGCCGGTGAGTTTTTTAATGGTTCGGGAATTATTATTTCCTTTGAAGTGGACGATGTTGATGCTGAATACCTGCGGCTGAAAGAGGCTGGCGTTGAGATTTGCCAGGATCTTGTGGATAAACCCTGGGGAGAACGCAGTTTTGTAGCCAATGACCCGAACGGTGCGCATGTGTATATCTATTCATCCATTCCACTAACACCTGAGTATCAAGTGCTTTACGACTCGTTTAAAAGTTAAATACCCAATGGGTTGCTAAATAATTAATTAAGTAGACCGTACCACTGTATGTGGTACGGTCTGTTTTTGCGTAAGCGAATACCACATGCTGTGCATATGGTTCCAAAAAGCTTATTGCCTTAAGGGTTAAAGTAGCCAGTGCGGGGCGGGATGAATTCCTGTTGCGTTTATTTTTCGTTAAAATTTGATTGAATTCTTTTCCCCCCAGCGTTTAAGCATGTTATGTTCAATATCCAGCAGGTCTAAGATCCGGCCGGTATGATGGGTTACAATATCATCAATACTGGCTGGTCTATGGTAGAAACTTGGCATATAGGGCATAATGGTGGCTCCTTTATAGGCCATAGCCAGCATGATCTTCAAATGTTCCGGGAGCAGGATGGGCTCGCTTGTGACCATTATCAGTTTTTTCTTAATTTGCAGTATGTTGCTGGCAGTTTTTTGCAGGATATTCAGGGGTAATTCATGAACAATTGAAGCAATAGAAGATACGCTGCAGGGAACGACAATCATAGCGTCCGCATCCTGCTCCCTAACAGGTAAAGCTTCGGCATCATCAAAACAAAAGTGATGTACTAACTTCTTAAGCCGGGTTAATGAGCAGTCTGTTTCCTGTTCCAGGGTTGCTTCAGCCTCGCGGCTCATTATTAAGCAGGTCTGCGCATTAAGGTTATGAAAGGTTTCCAAAAGGCGTAACGCATAAATCATTCCTGTAGCATCGGTTATTCCAACAATAGGTTTCATACTGCCCTCCGCAGCCAATATTCTAAATTCGTAAGACTGAATTGATTATACCAGATGAGCGGGAGTGTGGAAAAGATTATTACCAACAGAAGGTATAAACTGCTTAATGCTGAACAAGAAAAAGGAAGGCGCTGATTGCTGCACTGTTGTCACCAATCGCGTCTTCCTTTTTACATTTTAATGGTGCAAGCTTGCCGATTAACAAAATAAGGTATGAGTGGTATATATCAATGCTAAAGACGGTGTGCCACTCTTGATATAGTTGATAAGCTTGCTAAGTTTTCCGGTATCCAGGCTGTCAGCAATATTTGTTGAGTCGTCGAGCTGCGGATTCAATAGCTGTTGGGCCTCTTCAGCCTTTGATTCCGCTCTACCCATAAACAGGTTATGGATTGTACTAAATAATTCGAAACCAGGAGTTCGCTGCGGGACAGAAGCTGCCGGGTTGGAGAAAGGTTTTTCTTGCATAAATGACACCTCTTTGTATTAGTTTGGATTACGGTAGGTTTCATTTTATAGGGTCTGCTGTAATGCTGACTTTATACCTTTACATTGCAAGTTTTGTGCCAAAGATAGAGTAGCAGAATACTGGCAATTTTTCTTAAAAAGAACCAGTGGTTGTTTCGTTATGAAACAACCACTGGTTCTTTTTGAATCATTCATCCAGTTCCCGCAGTTTACGCCAGAGGGTCGAGCGGCCAATACCCAGCATTTTGGCTGCTTGTTGTTTATTGCCGCCTGTCTTCTCCAGGGCTTCACGAATCGCCGCTGCTTCAAAATTCTTCAAATTATCTGCAGGTGCAGGGTCGCTTGCCGGCAGGAGATCCTTCAGGCAGGACCAGACCTCCTGCCTGGTTATAATCGGCGAGACTGCCAGTACAACCAGCCTTTCAATCATGTTGTGCAGTTCACGAATATTACCTGGCCAGTCGTATTGCATCAGCAGATTTATTCCATCAGGCTCGATATACTTGACAGAGGTCTGAAATTTTTGATTGAAATTGGCAATAAAGGAGCGGACAAATAATGAAATATCAGTCTTCCGTGCTCTGAGGGGCGGGATACTTACTGTTAACACCGCCAACCGGTAGTATAAATCATTCCTGAACCTTTGCTCGGCCATCATGGTCCGCAGGTTACGGTTTGTGGCGGCAATAACCCTGATATCAACAGGGATTACGCGATCATCACCGACCCGGTATACCTGGTGCTCTTGTAGTACTCGCAGCAACCTGGTTTGCAGCGAGTCTGACATCTCCCCAATCTCATCCAAAAAAATAGTTCCCTTATGTGCTTGCTCAAATAACCCGATTTTACCGCCTTTCTTGGCACCGGTAAAGGCCCCCTCAACATGTCCGAACAGTTCGCTCTCCAGAATCGTTTCCGGAATAGCGGCACAGTTGACAGCGACAAACGGTCCGCTCCGGCGGGGGCTGGCCTGGTGAATGGCCTGGGCAAAGTACTCTTTGCCTGAGCCTGTTTCTCCCAGGATGAGTACCGTACTGTCATAACCGGCAAAGCGTTTGGTTTCCTCAATAACCTTTTGCATCGCAGGTGAGCGGGTTTCGATGTCGAGAAAAGAGGCCCGGGCTACCCGCCCGCGTAAGGACAATTCCTGCCGTGTTTTTTGTTCTAACTCCTGCAGTTGGTCAATAAGCTGAAAGGTAGCCACCGCGCCGGCTACCTCGCCGCTGACGACAACAGGCTGAAAGCTGACTGCAATATCAAGGTTACGGCCGATGCGTTCAACAACCCCGATCTGGCGCTCCCGGGTAATCATACACTCCCATAATCTCTGAATAAAAGAGCTTTCGGCTGCGGCCCAGCCGTCCTTGGCAAGGTTAAATAAGCGGGCAGCCTCCATATTCATGGCTGTGACTGCACCTGTGTGGTCGATGGCCAGCACGCCATAATTAATCGAGTTAATAATCGTTTCAAGCTGACGGGCAGCCTGTTCCTCCAGCCGCTGATTAGACAGTCGCTGCATGGCCAGGCTAATCGCCTGCTCCAGCCCCTCCCGGCCTGAGGCCAGGGTTACGCCTGTTAAGCCATATTGCTCGGCTGTTTCAACAACCGCCCGGCTGCCGATGATTGTTGTTGCCCCGAGATTTCTGGCGTTTAATATAGCTGTATCAATATCAGCGCCATCTTCTAAGTGTACGCGCATGCTTGCAGGCAATTCCAGGATTTCTTCAATGCTGGCAAAGCCATCGCCTACCTGCTTATCAGCCGCTAAAGCCAGCTGTCCGCCTTGCTTGTCGGCCACAAGCCTGGACCGGAGAATATCGTAACCGGTATAGGGTATCTCAATAATCGGAACATTGGGTATTGCATTTAGAATCATATGAAAGGTCATGCCCCTGGTGATAAGTACTTTGGCACCGGCACTAACTGCCGCTTTGGCCGCAGTTACCCCTTCATCCAGACGGGCAAAAATAAAGGAGATTTGTCTGCTCTGCAAGCCCAGTTTTTCAGCTAACTCCACAATCTCACGGTCAGGGGCGATTAGGACAATCTCTGACAATCGGGTTCACCTTCTTACTAACGGCATCGCCGGATTAAGAATAATATAAAAAATCAATATCTAAATCTTCGGGGGTTATGAGAAATATC